>NZ_NXLV01000036.1 GCF_003364205.1 Helicobacter brantae | reverse complement strand
CTCTTTCTCTTCCCCTTCAATCTTTAGTGGTGCTTTGTAATCAGCTTTTTCAAGGATTGGGCTATATCCATCACTCTCTCCAAAGCTATATCTCACTCCAAAATTCACTTGATAATCAGTATTGATTTTCCCTGCAAAGCTTTTCTCAAAGTCAAAGTAGATTCTAGTATTATCTTTGATAGACATATTAGTCCCTACATTGACTACTACTCTTCCATCAGAGCTAATATCACTTAAGATATTCTCTACTCCACTCATTTGATCTGTACTCATTGTGATACTTCCCCCACTCACATAATCATACTCATAGAATGCTCCTACATAAAGTGAGGCATTGAAAGTATCT
>NZ_NXLV01000035.1 GCF_003364205.1 Helicobacter brantae | reverse complement strand
AGCAAGTCTAGGGAAGAAATTCACTACTGATAAAGGATTTGCAAGTCTTTATGTAGGAGCTTCTTATGAGTATGACTATATTGAGGGAGGAAACTCTGAAGCAAATGGAGGGGGAAGCAGTGTTGTAACCCAACTTGACAAAGTAGAGAGCAATGGAAGAGCAGTGCTAAATGTAGGAAGCAATATTGAGCTAACTAAAGGAGCTAGAATGTATATCGATGTAGAAAAGAGCTTTGGAGATAAGCAAAGAACCTTTATGCAGTTCAATCTTGGAGCAAGATATAGTTTCTAGGATATGAGGATAGAGAAAGGGTGGGATAAAAAAAGGGGTGGGAAATAAAATGAGGGAAAGAGGGGTG
>NZ_NXLV01000003.1 GCF_003364205.1 Helicobacter brantae | reverse complement strand
TCTCACTGATTGGGAAGTGGAATAATACAACAAAAAAATGAAAATGAGTCAAGAAATTGCAAAAAATTTGAAAAAAATTGCAAATTTAGTGAAAAATGAAGGAAAAGAGGGAGAAAATGAGGTGGGAGAGATACATTAAATAATGGGAAAAATAATAAAAATAGCGTGAGAAGAGAGAAAGTTGGGGAAAGAATATGAAAAACGATATGGAGAAAATGAAAAGATGAGAGAAGAAAAAACAAGAGAGATATGTATAAAAAACATAAAGAATAAAGAGGAAAAAGTATGAAACCAAAAAACAAAGCGATAATGAGATAAAAGCAATAGGGGGTTTGAGAGAAAACTACATTTCAGCCCCCACACAATGATAACAATGATAACAATGATAACAATGATAACAATGATAACAATGATAACAATGATAACAATGATAACAATGATAACAATGATAACAATGATAACAATGATAACAATGATAACAATGATAACAATGATAACAATTTGAAGCACTAGGATAAAATATCAAAAAACAAAAAGGCCAAAAATGCAAAGTTTTATCAATCTAGCAAAAGAAAAAAATCTGCTCAAAATCATCGATACTCCCCTAGATGTCGAGCTTGAAATCCCTTATATCTCTTATATTGAAGTCAAAAAGAAAGATGCAAAAGCCCTGCTTTTTACTCACCCAAAAAAAGGAGATAAGATTTATGATACTCCTGTGCTAACTAATATTTTTGGCTCTTTTGAGTTGCTTAATCTCATCGTAGGCAAAGATATTGAAAGCATTGCAAATCAAATCCAAAACCTCCTCAAGCTCTCCCCACCCAAAACTTGGATTGAGAAAATCACCAAAGCCAAAGAGCTTTTTGCATTGCGACACGCATTCCCCAAAATTCTCTCCACTCAAGGAGAATGCCAAGAGGTTGTCATCTCAAACCCCTCACTCCTAGAGCTTCCCATCCTTAAGACTTGGCAGAGAGATGGTGGGGCATTTATCACTATGGGGCAAGTCTATACCCAAAGCCTTGAGGGGGGAGTGAGAAATCTGGGAATGTATCGATTGCAAATCTTTGATGACAAACGCCTAGCTTTGCATTGGCAAATCCACAAAGATTCAAATCACTTCTTCCACCAATACAAAAAAGCAGGAGTAAAAATGCCTGTGAGTATCGCTCTAGGGGGAGATCCACTCTATACTTGGTGCGGACAAGCCCCTATGCCTTATGGTGCGTTTGAGCTAATGCTTTATGGACTGATTAGAGAGAAGAAGGTTAGGCTAGTAAAATCAATCACTAATCCTATAATGATTCCTAGTGATGTGGATTTTGTGATTGAGGGGTGGGTAGATCCTAGCAAAATGGAGCTTGAAGGACCTTTTGGGGATCATACGGGCTACTACACCCCTATTGAGCCTTATCCTGTGCTTGAAGTGAGTGCAATCACACACAAACGCTCTCCCATCTTCCCTGCCACAGTGGTGGGTAAGCCTCCACTAGAGGATAAATATATGGGTTATTTGACTGAGAGAGTGTTTTTGCCGATGCTAAAAACCACTGCTCATGGACTAGTGGATTATCATATGCCTGAAAATGGTGTATTTCACAATCTTATCCTTGCCCAAATCGCTCCAAACTACCCTGCCCACTCCCAACAGATAATGCACGCCTTTTGGGGAATGGGGCAGATGAGTTTTGTCAAACACGCAATTTTTGTCAATACTAACTCTCCCTCACTCACAGACTATCCCTCACTCACTTCTCATATCCTCAATCGCTTTCACCCTAGCAAACTCCTCATTACTGAGGGAATCTGCGATGCACTTGATCACTCTTCCCCTAGCTTTGCAAGAGGGGGGAAGCTTGGAGTTGATGTGAGTGGAGAGGAAGTAAAAAGAGAGGATTTTGAGCTAATGGGCGATGGGGAGTTGCTTCAAAAGATTCAAGAGCTTATGCCTGAAGCTAGGCTTTTGCGTCAATACTTCACTCACACCCACAACCCTATCACAATCTTGGGGGTAAAAAAAGACAACCACTCCCTCCTCCCCTCACTCCAAAAACTCCAAGCCCTTCAAAATCACCTCTCTATCCTCATCGCTGTTGATGAAGAAAAAAATGATTTAGACAACCCCTATATGCTCGTGTGGAGGATTACCAATAACATTGATGCAAAGAGAGATATTCTTATCTTAGGGAATATGGTGTACATAGATGCCACAGACAAGGGGCTATGTGATGGATATATGCGTGAATGGCCACTAGAGACTGATTGTGATGAGGGGGTAATAAAGTCTTTGAGAGAGAGGGGATTGCTTGAGGTGAGTGATGAATTTTTACACCACTTTCACATCACACACTCAAGCCAAACACTTAATAAGCACTAAAAAATGTGGGGAGGATATGGTAGGTATGCAAAAGGGAGATGATATAAATCAACGCTCCCATACCAATCCAAACTAATGCCCTTTTCATCTCCACGTGGTAGAAATGCACCAAAATTGTAAGCTTCTCTGGATAGCTAAAATTTTTGATACGACTATCAGGGAAGAAGCGTGGCACATCTCTTAAAAATTGTCGATAGTTCTCTCCATAGCGTCCTTCAAGATAAGTTTCCTCATCTTTGATTGTTACACGATATGCCAAAAGATAAGCGATGATTCCCACCACCATAAAGCTCCATTGAGCCTTAATCAGAAGCAATCCAATAAACCCTATAAAAGAAAAGAGATATAAAGGATTTCTACATACCCCATAAGCACCCTCTTTGATAAAGCTATTGCCATCACTTCCGTTGTTTTTCATTCCACCAATATAAAGCGTGGCATAAAGTCGCCCCATAATCCCTATAAGAATGAGGGCAAACCCTGCCACAAGCATTAGATTTTGCACCACAAGGGGCATTTTGCTTTGAGAGAAAATCACCCAAATGGCAAAAAGTGAGCCAATAATGTATTGCACAATCATTCGTTTCGTCATACAATGTCCTTAAAAGTAATCTTTATAAAAATTCTAGCAAGAATATTAGCGATAAAAATATGTTTTAAGCATTTTTTGAGTAAGTTATAATTACATTTTAATATCCCCACAAAGGAAACATTATGAGAGGTTTCAAAATTTTTACCGGAACAGCCTATCCTGAGTTCTCACAAGAGGTTGCTAAATTTTTAGATGTGCCACTAGCAGGTGCAGTGGTTGGGAAATTTAGCGATGGAGAAATCAATGTGCAAATCAGCGAATCTGTGCGAGGAAAGGATATCTTCATTATCCAGCCCACTTGTGCTCCTACAAATGATAATCTAATGGAATTGCTTGTGATGACTGATGCGTTTAGACGAAGTTCAGCTAGGACAATCAATGCGATTATCCCCTACTTTGGCTATGCAAGACAAGATAGAAAAGCCGCCCCTAGAGTGCCAATCACAGCTAAACTTGTAGCAAACCTTATGGAAACTGCAGGGATAGATCGAATCGTTACGATGGATTTGCACGCAGGGCAGATTCAAGGATTTTTTGATGTGCCTGTGGATAATCTCTATGGCTCAATCATCTTCCGTGATTATATCAAGCAAAAAAATCTTCCTAACCCCATCATCGCTTCCCCTGATATCGGTGGGGTTTCTAGGGCAAGATACTTTGCAGATCAGCTAGGGTTTGATCTAGTGATTGTCGATAAGAAAAGAGAAAAAGCCAATGTGAGTGAGGTGATGAATATCATCGGAGATGTTGAGGGCAAAGATGTAATCCTAGTCGATGATATGATTGATACAGCAGGGACAATGTGTAAGGCTGCTGAAGTGCTAAAAAAACACGGAGCAAAAAGCGTAATGGCACTTGGCACTCACCCTGTGCTAAGTGGTCCAGCGATTGAGAGGATTGAAAATAGTGTGCTAGATGAGATTGTGATGACAAACACTATCCCACTCTCCAAAAAATGCTCTAAGATTAAAATCCTCAGCGTAGCTCCACTTTTTGCTGAAGTGATTCGCAGAATCAACAACGATGAGAGTGTAAATTCTCTCTTTATCTAACTCTTTTCCCTTCCCCTTGTGGGGAAGCTGTGGAGGTTGAAAATTACTCCTTACTCTTTATTGTTTTGATTGTTATCTTGATCTTCTGATTGCTGTGAGTTAGGAATGCTTAGTGGGGCAGATTGAGTCTTTTCATCTTGTATTTTGTGAATCTTTTCCCCAAAACTAAAGCGAGCACCTAAATTGGCTTGATAATTCTTATAGAGGGTATCTCCAAAGCTTTTTTCAAAATCAAAATAGATACTTGCTGTCTCTTTGATATAAATGTTTGTCCCCACATTAAGCACAAATCTTCCATTGCAATCCATTCCCTTCTCTTTATAAGTCCCCATATTTGGGAGAGAATATGTCATCTCTCCTCCACTAATGACATCATACTCATAGCTTGTCCCAAGATGAACATCTGCTTTACTTACAATCTCACTCCACCCATCAAAACTATACCCCCAATCCACTCCTGCTCTCATACGCAATAAATGAGAGGCACTTTGTGATATATCCATCACATTATCTACCCCTGTCATCAAAAGATTTTGCGTCGCATTACTTCCACTAACAAAAGCATAGGCAATCTCCATTTGTGGGGTAATCATCCACTCCTTTTTCTCTCCAAGCTTTGCTTGATACCCCACCTCTTGAGAGAGAGAAAACGAAAAGTCATCAAGGACAAAGCTCTCCATCATCGGCATTGAAACATCGCTTGAGTAATATCCAAACTTGATGATACTATCTGTATAAAGCCCTAAATGAGAAAGATAAGTATTATATAGGGCTAATTCTACACCATTGGTTTTTATGGTATTTGTTCCATTGATGAAATCAATTGGGCTAACTTGGTAACTATCTTCTTGCGATTTTGTATCAGAACCCACCCAAGCAAGTGCAAAACCGATAAAATCAGTATCGCTTTCTAGCCCTATGGCGTGATCATATCCTGCTTGAATGCTTGTATAGACAGCATTGGTTTGTAGTGTGTCTTTGAAAATCTCTTCTCCTACAAAAACTCTAGCCCAAACGCCATCGACATTTTCAAGAGAGCGAATATCTCCCAAACGCTTATTAAGAGAGTTGAGGGTTGAGCTTACTAGAGTAAAGTTTGTTTTGAAAGCTGAGCGAGTGAGTGGAGCTACACCGACATTGGGAACATCAATATTATCATCGCCTACAGGGGCATTATTGTCATTGCTAGGAGGTGGGGCAACTTCTTCATTTCCCTCATCAGGTAGTGGAATTGAGGGTGGGGTTTGCCCATTGTTTCCATTATTTTCATTATCCCCACCACCAATTGGAGGAATCATCTCATCTCCACCATTTCCACCCTCTGATCCACCTCCTCCCACTTCTCCCCCACCTGTGCTACCCCCTCCACTTGGAGGAGTAGGAGAAGTTACATAATAATAAGAATAATCCCCCACATCGCTTCGATGAAGAGTAAGTGTGGTGGTTCTTAGCCCACTATAAGCTGTAATATTTTTAGAACCTCCATTTTGTAAGTCATTGAAGATTAAATTTGAGCTTGTTTTTACCTTTCCTACTAGCATATATCCTGACATATTTTTTGTGGATTGATTAGGTGCAATAGCTATGGAGAAAGTATTGTTTCCACTATTTCCTAAGTTGTTTTCGATGATGATTCGATCGCTTGCTCCAAAACTTGCCACACTCCCACTAGGATTACTATAAGCTCTTCCATCAAAATTTGCTATCTCTACATTACTTGTAGAAATATTTGGATTGACATAAGTGATAAAATTTACATTTTTGATATTGGCATTTTTGATTGTCAAGCTTCGAGTAGCTAATTTTCCATCCACCTCACGAGATTGTGAAGAGTCTTGTGCCATTCCTGCAAGATTGACAATAGTGTTTTTATCTGTGGAAGCACTACTTATAGGATTGCTTACAAGACTTTCAAATGTCTCTAGCACACCCCCTTGTGCTTTTGTGAAAATGATAGAAGAGTTGAGCCGATTGATTGTGAGATTGATTTTGCCCTGTGTGACATTTGGATCACTTGATTGAAGGGCATTAAAAGCCACCATTTCTTGACTGCCATTGCTTCCATTAAACTCAAGAGTCCCACTAGAGAGTGTCATATTTAAGGTTGCACCACTTGCTACACTGATTCCTGCATTTCCCTTAAATGTCATTGAGGTTGTATAGATTTTTCCTGTATCTTTTGCTAGATAAATACCCTCTTGAGTGATTTCTGAAAGCTTGGCATATTCTTGTCCAAAGATTGCCTTTGCTCCTGATTCGAATATGATTGAAGCACCTGTCTTATTGTTATAACTATAGATGAGATAATCACCACTACCATTGAAAACATCTTCAGAATAAATAAGTGCATCTGTCTTCAAAGACAAATTTCCTGAGTTTGATACAACCCAAGTTTTTGTATTTTCTGTATATTTGCCAAAAAGATTTTTTTGCAAGATTATTTGTCCATCAATACTGCTATCTCCTGAAGCCTTCAATCCATAAACACTAGAGTATGCATAAATCTTGCTTTCTGAAGTTTGAGATTCTTCATTAAATACATAAGGATTCAAAACACCACTCAAGTGTCCATTCGCTAATTCAAGCAATGTTGAGGTATTGATACGAGAGGTGGACGATGGTTTGCTATAGGTATTAAAAGTGATTTTTTGATTTTGTGATGAAAGAATGCTTAAAGAAGCGTTATTTATCAAAATCCCAGTATGATCGGTATAACAGCCCTTTATTCCTGCCTGAAGATTTAATGTCTTTGTAATATCAAAAATGGTATTTTTACCATCAATTACAATATTTGTCGCATCTGATGATGCTGTATTATGATAATTTCCTTTAACCTTAATGACTGTATTGTCAGCAAAAGTAATCTTTGTTGCTTTTTCTTGGGAATTTGAAACAATATGGATTCCATACACTTTTCCCTTTGGACTGACTGCCTCATCTTTGCCTGAAACAGAAAAATTTCCTTGAACTGAAATGTCATCTAAAACTAGCATTCCTGAATAATCTGTATTAACATCATTTGAAAATATCGCAGTTTCTCTGCTGTTTGTAGAAGTATTTGTAGAAAAGGCATACCTTGCATCCTTGAGGTTAGAATAAATCCCATAAGTAATATTTTTCTCAAGATTAACCTTCTCCCCAACCTCTATTGTTGCACCATGATCTAGCAAGGTTTCTGAGCACTCATCTTTGAGAATGTAACTTTGATCATTTCCGATAAATTCTGAGATTTTAATATTGTATTTTTGGATTCTTCCAGAGTGTCTGAGAATACCAACTGCCTGATTAGAACCTGCATTGATTTTTAGCTCTAATTCTCTTAATGGTAGTGTTGAATCTGTAAGAACACTATCAATCTGTGTTAGATTACTAGAGAGCTCCACCCCCACAATATCACTACCACTGCCCTCAATACTCAAAACACCTTTTGCTGTTGCACTTCGATTGATAATCAATCCCCTGTAGGGAGTTGATGAGCTTTTGGCTATAAGCTTTGTTTCTACACCAAAATCCACTTCAGCCATTGCATCAGAAAAACTAGAGACATAAAATCCAAAATCCGAATCTGTTGGAGCATTAACTGCACCATATGCGATTGATACATTATCAAGTGTTAGGCTATGTCCGGTTTGGTTTTTAAAGAGATTGACATATGCCGATCCACTAGCTAGACTAAGAGAGCCTTTTTGGAAATAAATATATTTTCTAGAAGCATCATTTGAGAGCAGAGAAGTCGTCGTTCCTTGAACTAATACTCCTGCATTAGCTACATAACTCTCATCAATTTGTCTTGAAGCTTGTAGGGGGGGGGGGTAATGAATACTAGACTTTCAGAAAATTTTACCTCTGTTCCAGAAGCAAGATTGATATTAACTCCAATCTTTTTATCATTTACTTGTGAGGGTTTGAGTTCGCTTTGTGCTTCAACAACTCCTTCACTGCTAATATTCAAGGCATTTAGCCCAACAGAACTTAATAAAACAGCCAAAGAAGTGGCAATGGTTTTCCTTTGCATAATTTCTCTCCATAGTTAATTTGGGATTCTGAATTTTGCAAAGTCCAAGTTTTGCAAAATCCTTGAGGTTTTTGATTGGGAGGCTATAAAATCCTACGCCTATCTCAAAAAAAGTAATTATATATTAAATCAAAATTTTTTAGTCGATAATCAGTTCAAACAGATAAAGAAGTCTTTTTCCTCAAAACTTCCAATATCGTTGCAAGCACATCGTCATCATCTTTGCTTGGGGATTGCAAACTCTCTTTGCTTCCATCTTGATAGGTGAAGGCGATGTTTTGAGCATAATTTGAAATCATTTTGAGCTTACACGCACTTGCTAAGATTTTGATGATGATAAGATCTAAGAATTGTTTAGTGAAGTTATCAGGTTTGCCAAATCTATCTTCGATTTCTGCTTGGATTTTGAAAACCTCATCGACACTTTTGCACAATGCAAGTCGGCGATATAGCTCTAGCCTTAGTCTATCTGAAGCAATGAGTTCAGGGTTGAGATAAGCTGAAACATTGAGTTTAAGATCTACGCTCTCCTCTAGCAACTTCTCTTTGCCACTGAGAGTATTGATACAATCCTCTAGCATTCTAAGATACAAGCCATAACCAATATTTTTGATATGCCCACTTTGAGCCTCTCCTAAGAGATTCCCCCCTCCTCTAATCTCCAAATCGTGATATGCCAAAGACGCTCCACTGCCAAGATAGGAGTTTTGCTCTAGGGCAAGAAGTCGCTTCTTTGCCTCTTCTCCCAAAGATTCTCTATCCTCAATCAAAAAGTAGCAAAACCCCTCTTTGCTCCCACGCCCCACTCGCCCTCTAAGCTGATGAAGATCGGCGATTCCAAATCTATCTGCCCCCTCAACTATCATTGTGTTGGCATTGCTTAAGTGAATGCCTGATTCTACAATCGAGGTGCAAAGCAAAAGATTGTATTCTCTTTGAAAAAACCTCTCCATAATCTCATCACTATTGGGGGTTTGAGAGTGCAAGATAGCGATTTTGAGGTTTGGCAAAAGCTCTAGCAAATCCTCTTTTCTCTTCTGAATGCTTGCGATGTGATTGTGGATAAAAAAGACTTGCCCCCCTCTTCTTAGCTCTCGGCTTATGGCTTCTTTGAGGAGTCCTTCGCTGTGATTCTTTACAAAAGTTCGTACCCCCTCTCTTTCTTTGGGAGGGGTGAGGAGTGAGCTCATTCCTTTGATTTGAGAGAGAGCCATATTGAGTGTGCGAGGAATTGGTGTGGCTGACATTGAGAGCAAATGCACATTTGTGCTTAGCTCTTTGATTTTCTCTTTTTGCTTCACTCCAAACTTATGCTCCTCATCAACCACGACTAAGCCAAGATTTTTGAAAGTCGCACTCAAAAGGGCGTGAGTGCCTACGACAACATCGACATTGCCCTCAGCTATGTTTTTTAGAACACTTGTTTTATTTTTTATCGTGCTATCAAGTTTGGCTAAGCGGATATTAAACCCCTCAAAGCGTTTTTGCAAAGAAGCAAAATGCTGAGAAGATAGAAGTGTGGTAGGAGCGATAAGGGCAGATTGGAATCCACTTTTGCACACTGCAAAAATCGCATTCATCGCCACCTCTGTCTTGCCAAAGCCCACATCTCCACTCAAAAGTCTATCCATCACTTTGCCACTAGAGAGATCAGTATAGATTTCAGTAATGCTTTTTTCTTGATCTTGGGTGAGGGTAAAATCACAAGCATTTTTAAAGACTTCAATTTCGGGGTTTGAAGTGTTGATTTTGCACCCCTCAAGCAAATCTCTTTTGGCTGCTAGGGCGATGATTCCTCCTGCGATTTCAAAAAGTTTGCTTTTGACTTTATCTCTAAGCTTAGCAAAGCTCCCTTTCCCTAAGCGATCCAAGATTGGCAAAGTTCCTGAATTGGCAATATAGCGATCGATTAGGTGGAGATTTTCCACAGGAAGAAGAAGTTTGTCCTCTCCTTGATAATCAATCTGTATAAAATCCCTCACACTCCCCACAATCTCTGTCTGAATAATCCCTCTAAAAATCCCCACGCCATACTCTTGATGCACGATATATTCCCCCACCCTTAGCTCATCAAGTAAGATTTTGGGCTTTTTCTTTCTGCTCTTTTGTGTGAAATTATTAAGTGAGAGGATAAGCTCTGTGGGAGTGAGGATATGCAAGACATTGGGAGAGAGCTTGAGAGTAACCCCCTCTAAATCATAATGAAATTTTAGGTTTTCAAAGACTGAATTATTGTTGCTTAGAAGTGTGATTTTTTTGCTCTCGTGGGCTTGGAGGAGCAAAGAAAGGTTTTTGGGATCAAAAAGCACATCGCTATACCCCTCTATGGGCTCTAGCACTTTGGCATTCTCTAAATCTTTTGGCTCTAAATCACTTCTCTCTTCAAAAGAAAAGATTTCATCGACCTCTTGTCTTGCTCCTTGAGTGAGAGCTGTTTTTAGAATCTTTGGAAGAAGCACTTTGTGAGGTAAAAACCAAAATCCTAGACTTTGAATATCAGAGCTTAGGGAGTGAAAATCGCTTTTTTGGATATTTTTCTCTAGCTCTTGGGCTTCTTCTTGAGTGAGAGAGAAAAAAGGAGGAGTAATCTCAATGCTCTCTTTTCCTCCCTCAAGACAGATTTGACTCTCTACTTCAAACTCTTTAATCTCTTCAATAAAAATATCAAAAAATGAGATTCGATAAGGGCGTGGATGATGAGGGATAAAAATATCCATAATATCCCCTCTAAAGCTCACCTCTCCCTCCATTTCTACAAAATCCACAAACTCATAGCCATAAAGCAGTAGTTTTTCTTTCAACTCTTGGAGGGGATAGTCTTGCTCTTTTTTGAGAACAAAAGAGTTGAGGTGATTTAAGGTTGGGAGAGCATACATCACACTAGAGATAGGGGAGATGAGAATCTTGTTGCCCTCTTGGGTATAGTAGCTCTTTAGCGTATGAGTAAGGGTGCTAAACTCTTGAGAGAATGAGCGTAAATCATCGCCATAAACTGCCCTAAACTCTGGGAGGATAAAAGGAGTGATTTTGCTCTGAGGGGAGAGATAATCAAGGACTTCAAAGGCCAATTGTGCTTCTTTGCTATCTTGAGTTAGCACCAACTCAAAATCAAGCCCTTTGCTTTGAGCTAGAGCATAGAGAATGGAAGAAATCAATCTAAATTCTCTCCATCCTCTACAATACTCTCTCCTGTAAGAATCCCTTTTCTCTCTATCACAAGCTCGTGGCTACTGACTTTTCCATCGATTTTTCCATAAGGCATAATCTCAACAATTTTGGATTTGACATTCCCAAAAAGTTTCCCACTTACGATGAGTTTTTCTGAAAAGACTTCGCCATTGACAACGCCATTTTTACCAATATTTACCGTGTTGTTTGAGTGGATTGTCCCCTCAAAATCTCCATCGATATGAAGATGACATTGAGTGTTGATCTCACCCTTTATTTTTGTGCCACTTGAGATGATGGTAGCTCCATTTGTTCCATCAGATTGTTTATCGTTGCTAGCAAAGACTGCCATGGTATATTTATCTCCTTTGTAAAAATTAAATCAAAATCTCGCATATTCCATTCTATAAAGATTTGAGGATCAATATAAGCTCCCAAAAACCTTATCTCATAATGCAAGTGAGGACCTGTGCTAATCCCTGAGTTACCACTATAAGCAATTATCTGTCCTTTTTTGACAAAATCGCCCCTTTTGACAAGCAAATCATTCAAATGTGCATAATAAGTCTTGAATCCAAAAGAGTGATCAATCTTGATAAGATTGCCATAACCTCCATTATAGTCTTTTCTTGCAAATTCTACCACACCATCAGCTGTGGCATAAATGGGTGTGCCAATTTCTGCACTAAAATCCACTCCTGCGTGCAAGTGCTTTCTTTGCAAAATAGGGTGAATGCGATATCCAAAGGTATCTGAAATCCTTCTATAATAATCCATTGGATAACCATTGGGGATAAACTTCATTACAAAAGCTTTCTGCACTCCTGCCAAAGAAGCTACCTCCAACCTATCTTGAAGCCCATAATTGACTTTTTCATACTCATCAGTATCTGAGGGAACTCCATCTAAAGGAAGTCCCACCAAATCCTCCAAATGCTCTACCCTATCTCCCACCAACGCCAATTCTTCCACTCTTTGATCAATCTTATCATTGAGGGCTGAATTTTTATCTAGGAGCTTTTGATACTCACTCAAAAGAGTATTGTTGTTTTTGGCAATGTATTCAAGCTCGTGTCTAAAAACACTAATAGAAATTATAGAGAAAAAAATAAGAGTTAGGATAAAAACCACGATATAGAATGCGATTCGCTTAAAAAAGGCATTGATATTTAAAATCCTGCTTCCCTTAGAATCTGTGATCATCAAAACAAGGCGATTACTAAACATTATGCCCCCTCTTGTGGAGTATTGCGATGATTTTGAAGCTGTTTTAAGTCATCAAGAGCCCAAAGCAATCTCTTCCATCTCACATGAGTTTGTTTGCTAAAAATACTATCAAAATTCTCTTGTCCCCATTGGATATAATCCAATGCGTTTTGATATCCCCCCAAAAATCTTATCTCATAATACAACCTTGCTCCATTGCTATTGCCTGTGTTTCCACTATACCCAATCAACTGCCCTTTTTGCACAAAATCTCCCTTTTTCACTAGCACTTCAGAGAGGTGGGCATACATTGAGCTAAATCCATAGGCGTGAGTGAGTTTGATGAATTTTCCATATCCCTTTGTCCCAAGCCTTGAGAGATCTACAATCCCATCAGCTGTGGCGTATATTGGGGTTTTTAGAGGTGTAATATAATCAATCCCACTATCCACTCCATAAGTGCCTTTGGAAGGGTGGGGACGCAATTTGACTGAAGCGATTTTAGCATTTCCTTCAATAGGATTGCCATTGGGGATAATTTGAAGCAAAAGGTTTTTTTGAGCAGGGCTAAAAACTAGCTCAACATTGCTTTCATCAAAAGGCTCATCAATATTTTTAGAAAGAGAGACAATATCTTCTAAGTCATCTACTCTTTTGCTTACTTTGATGAGTTCCAAAGAGCGTTCATCAATTTGACTTTTGAGATTTTGGTTTTGATAAAAGGTGTTTTTGTAGTTTTGTGTGATTTTCTCTTTTTCTGCACTAATCTCTTGAACCTGCTTCATCAAATATGTCATCAGAAAAAATCCACTCACAATCAGGACAAACACCACCAAAAGCGTATAGATAAAAATCTTTTTGGCAACTTTGTGGAGATTGAATTGCTTTGAGCCTTCTTCATCTACGATACTCACATAGATTCTATCTTTCATTTTTCTCTCTCCAAAAATGTCCTTACCACAGAAAAAGAGCCAAATACAAGGTATTCCTCCCCACTCTCAATCCCCTCAAAATCTCTATAAGGCAAAGCCAGAGTCCTCAAAATCTCCTCTAATCTCTCTCTCTCCACTATCCTGCTCTCATTGACTGCAATGATTTGCACCTCTTTAATCACAGGGCGTAAAATCTCTAAAACTTGAGAAATATCTTTTTGCTTGTAGGCATTATACACTAGAGTGATTTTTTTGTTTTTATACTCTTGGCAAATTGCTTTTGCCCCATCAGGATTGTGTCCGACATCAAGTGTGATATTTGGGGTGTATTTTTGAGCTCTACCACTTAAATCAAGCCTTGCAATATGCTCTAGCTCATAGCTCACACCCAAATAATCTAGCACTTTAGAGGCTAAAGTGAGGTTTTGGAGCAAAAAAAGTGGCATATCAAAAGGAGGGGATAGAAGAGAGGAGCAAACCCTAAGCTCAGCCCCTCTCTTCTGTGCAATCTCTGTAGCGATAGGCAAGACTTCTTTATAGCTTTGAATCCCCAAAAATGCTAACTTTCCCATAGAGTTGAGTTTGGTTGTGGCAATCTCTTCTATGCTCTCCCCCAAAATCTCACAATGATCTAGTCCGATTTGAGTAAAAACTGAAATCTTAGCTTCTATTGCATTAGTGCTATCAAACTCTCCTCCAAGCCCAGCCTCTAGCACCAAATACTCCAAATCTTTTGCCAAAAACAAGCACAAAAAAGTAAGATACTCAAAATAACTTGCCTCTTGCATATAGGGTTTTTGTATGAGGATTTGATGAGATTGCTCTAGGGTTTGCATAGAGATAAGCTCTCCATTGAGATAAAACCTCTCATTGAGTGAGAGTAGATGAGGGGAAGTGAAGTGCAAGACATTTTTTAGCCCTCTTGCAATCATTCTGCCTGTGCTTCCCTTGCCATTTGTGCCAACGATATGAATGACTTTGGGAGAAAATGTGGAGAGAAAATCAAGCTTGAAGTGTGAGTAAATCCTCACTACTCTACTTGGATCAAAGGGAGCGTATTCTGCCCCTTTTTGCTCCAAAAATTCCTCTAGTGTTTTCATTTAATCTCTTTTTGTTTGAGGTGGGTAATCCCTTGATAGAAAGTTTTAGAGACAAAAGAGTTAATGGCTTGTTCAATCGCTGTGGTGATTGCATCAAGTTGGGCTTTTTCAATCGCAATAGAAGTCATATTTCCTGTGGAAGCATAATCCCCTGTCCCATTTGTCGTAATGTCATAAGATTCTCCATAAATGCTTGTATAAGAGAAATTTACATCAACACTTGCACGATAGTGGCTTGTAAAACCTTCATTGTCTTGAGCTAGAGAGGAGAAGCTGATAGAGGAGAGTTTGAGGATAATTCTGCTCTCTGCACTCTCTTTAGGCTCAACATCAAGATGAAATCTTGAAAGAAAAGCTTTGTTGAGTATATCTTTGGCTGCAACCCCTGCTTTGGGAAATTCAGGATTGACACTCACTTCGACATATACGCTTTTTCCAAAGATTCCTCTAGCATAATGAGCAAGGGGGCGATAGCCACACCCCACTAATAAAAGCGATAAAACAATCCCTAAAATTCTCATTTCAAAACAAAATTAACCAACTTGTTTGGCACATAAATTTCTTTGAGTATCTCTCCCTCTAACCATTTGCTTACGCTCTCTTTGGCTAGTGAGAGAATCTCTTCTTTGCTTGCATTACATTCAATCTCAATATCTGCTCTTTTTTTGCCATTGACACTCACCACAATCACTAAACTCTCGCTTTGAAGTGCAGTTTCATCGATTTTTAGAGGAGTGAGATTTTTGAGTGAGAAAAGCTCACTAGAGAGCTCATAGCTTGTATGGGGGATAATAGGCTCTAAGAGATTGAGGAGGATAAAATACCCCTCAGTCCATACCTGTGGGTTATCTTGATCACTTAGGGCATTGAGGGCTTCCATACAAGAGCTAATAAGAGTATTGAAAGGATAGCCACTGATTTTTTTGCTAAAAATCTCTTCACTTTTTTTGAGGGCTTCATAGACTTTTTTTCTAGCAAATTTGCTCTCTTTGCTGAGTGCTGAAGTATCCACTTGGGGGAGACTTTGGCAAGGGGTAGCATTTTTGCTTCTATCCCAAAGGCGTTTGATGAAGCGATAAGCCCCCTCTAGGGCGTCATCATTCCACTCTAGCTCTTTTGTAGGAGGGGCAGCAAAGAGGATAAAAAGTCTTGCACTATCAGCTCCATACTTTGAGATGATAGAGTTTGGATCAACTACATTGCCCTTGCTCTTGCTCATCTTAGCTCCATTTTTTAGCACCATTCCTTGAGTAAGAAGATTTTCAAATGGCTCACTAATCTCTACATAACCTAGTTTTTTGAGGACTTTTGTGAAAAATCTTGCATAAAGGAGGTGCAAAATAGCGTGCTCTATCCCTCCAATATATTCATCAACATTGAGCCAATACTTCATTGCTCCCTCATCTAGGGCTTTTTGCTCTCGCAAGATTTTGGGAGTCACATAACGCAAAAAATACCAACTTGATTCCATAAAGGTATCCATCGTATCAGTTTCTCTCAATGCTTCTTTTCCACATTTTGGACAAGTGCAGTGCTTCCAAGAAGGGTGTTTTTCAAGAGGATTGCCCTCTCCATCAATGCTTACATCATAAGGAAGCAAAACAGGTAATCTCTCTTCAGGCAATGTGCCACACTCTTTGCAATGCACCAAAGGAATCGGTGTCCCCCAATAGCGTTGGCGAGAGATTCCCCAATCTTTGAGGCGATAGTTTGTTACCTCTTCTCCTAGCTTTCTCTCTTCAAAAAGAGCGATGATTTGCTTCTTTGCCTCAAGATTATCTAGCCCACTAAATTCTTGGCTCTCTATAAGCTTACCTTCTCCCACATAAGGAAGCTCTCCCCCCTCAATCACTCTCTTAACCCCCAAACCACAAACTTTTGCAAACTCATAATCTCGCTCATCGTGAGCAGGGACTCCCATTACAGCTCCACAACCATAATCAGCCAAGACAAAGTTTGCCACCCAAAGTGGGATTTCCTCTCCACTTAGAGGGTGAATCACACTCACTCCCAAAGGCACACCACTTTTAGGAGCTATTGAGCGATCAAGGGCTGTGGTGTTTTGCATTTCTTTGATTTTGTCTTGACTTTCTTTTGAGAGAGTGGCAAAAAGCTCTTGGACAAGTTGATGTTCAGGTGCTAAAGCACAATAAGTTACACCAAAAATCGTATCAGCTCTTGTAGTAAAGACTTTTATCTTCTCAATCTCTCCTACTCTCTCTTTAAGATTTAGCTCAAACTCCAATCCACTTGATTTGCCAATCCAATTTCTTTGCATTTGTATTACTTGGTTAGGCCACTTGCCCTCTAAAAGATTCAAATCATCTAAAAGCTCTTGGGCAAAAGAAGTGATTTTGATATAGTATTGCTCCATTTCTTTTTGCACTACTTGTGTATCACATCTCCAGCATTTCCCCTCAATCACTTGCTCATTTGCTAAAACGGTTTTGTCATTGGGACACCAATTCAGATAGGCTTTTTTGCGATAGACATATCCTGCTTTCCACAAATCAATAAATATCTTTTGCTCCCAATGTGTATAGTCTTCATCACAAGTTGCCAACTCTCTTTCTTGAGAGAAAGAAAGCCCCAAACTCATTAGCTCTTTTTTCATATTATCAATATTTGAGTAAGTCCAATCTTTGGGGTGGAGTTTGTGCTTGATAGCGGCATTTTCTGCAGGCATTCCAAAAGCGTCCCAGCCAATGGGGTGTAAGACATTAAATCCATTTTTGCGATAATATCTTGCAAGTGCATCGCCAATGCAATAATTTCTCACATGCCCCATATGGATAGAGCCACTAGGATAGGGAAACATTGAGAGGATATATTTTTTGGGAAGTGATGTGTCTTCTTTTGGCTCAAAATCTCCCTGCTCTAGCCAAGTTTTTTGCCATTTGCTCTCTATCTCTTTGGGATTATAATCTCTCATCTCCCCTCCTTAATAATCACTATCTTTGCTTTTGGCACACTCAATCAACATCAATGCCACAGAAAACACACTTGCTGCCAAAGCTCCGATTGCTAAGGCGTTTGCCATTTTTGCATTGTTTGAGAGTTGAAGAAACAAAAATGCAGGAATAAGGTGCAAATCCACCACCAAAGAACTTGCCAACATTTCAGAAGAAAGTAAGTTTTTTACTCCAATCTTTAGCGTTGTAGAGATGAAATTTACTGCTGCTGCTACAAAAAGCATTACAAGACTAGGATCATAGAGATAGCCAATAATCGAAGTCAAACTCATCAAACTAAAAAATATGAAAAACACTCGTCCCCAATCCATTTTTACTCCTTTTTAAACTTGTCCGTTTTGATACATTTCACGCATTTTTTCTCGCTCTTTTTCTCTCTTTTGCTTCTCTAAGAGTTTGGCTCTGTATTTTTCAAGATTGAATCCAAAGAGGATGATCAAAGAGGGAGCCAAAAACATAGAGCTATAAGTCCCTGCAATCACGCCTACAAGCATTGGCAAAGAAAAACCAACGATAATCTCTCCACCAAAAAGATAAAGAGTTAAAACCACAAACAAAACCGTAAGAGAGGTAAGAAGTGTTCTTGAGAGAGTTGAAGAGAGTCCATCATTAATCACCTCACTCAAATTCTTTGCCTTTCCTTCTAAAATCTGCTCCCTAATGCGATCAAAGATGATAATGGTATCATTGATTGAATATCCAATGATTGTTAAAAGGGCAGCGATGACTTCAAGGTTTAAGTCAATATGAAAAAGGATAATACACGCTGAGCTGATAAGCACATCGTGAAAAAGTGCAAGCACAGCTGAGAGGGCAAATTTCCACTCATAACGATAAGACACATAAGCTAAAATCGCCAAAAGTGCCAAAGCAAGGGCTGTGATTCCTTTCTCTTTGAGCTCTTTTCCTACCTTTGGTCCCACCAAATCCACTCTTCGGATTTCAAACTCGCCACTAGGCTCTAGCACAGCCTTAACTTCATCATTGAGTTTGGAAGCTGTGAGATTGGGGGAGTAGGGGATTTTGATAAGAATCTCTTCTTTTGAGCCAAATTCACTCACTTGACTTCCCCTAAAATCCTCTTTGCTCTCCAAAAGCTTTCTAATCTCTTGAATTGGAGCGTTTTGTTTGTATTGAATCTGCACCAAAGTCCCCCCTGCAAAATCCACTCCATAGCTAAAGCCTTTGCCAAAAATCAAGCCCAAAGAGACAATGATAAGAGCCAAAGAGATAAAAAAGCTATAACGATTGTATTTGACAAAATCAAAAATGCGATTGTTTTTTATAAGCTCCATATTTACCCCTTGATACCAAACCAAAAATTTCTATTATTGGATTTTACAATTCTTTTAAGAAGTGCTTGATAAATGCCCTGAGTGCCGATAATTGCTGTTACCACAGAAACCACAATCCCTATCACCATAGTGATTGCAAACCCCTTAATCGCTCCTGTTCCATAGATATAGAGCAAAATGGCTGCAATGATTGTGGTGAGATTGGAGTCAAAAATCGCTCTTGAGGCATTGCTATATCCCTCTTCTATGGCTTGAGCAATAGGTTTTTGAGAATATAGGCATTCTCTGATACGCTCATTGATGATGATATTTGCATCAACTGCCATACCCACCGTTAGCACAATTCCTGCCATACCAGGGAGAGTGAGAGTCGCCCCAAAGAGAGCCATAATCGCAATAATAAGCAAGATATTTACAAGCAATGCCCCTACTGCAATCACCCCTGCAAAATGATAATAAACAATCATAAAAACAAGCACAAGCATAAATCCACTAAAGAGGGCGATCATAGAAGCCTTGATACTATCAGCTCCCAAACTTGGTCCAACACTTCGCTTCTCTATCACTTCCACAGGAGCTGAGAGAGCTCCACTTCTTAGAGCAATTGCCAAATCACTTGCTTCTTCAGGTGTGAAGTTTCCACTAATCTGCCCACTTCCTCCACCGATTCTCTCTCTAATTACAGGGGCTGAATATACCTTACCATCTAGCACGATTGCCATTCTTTTGCCAATATTTGCACCTGAAAAATCTCCAAAGAGTTTAGCCCCTCTAGAATCAAGACTGAAAGCCACCACAGGTTGAGAGTTTTGATCATAGCTTACCTTTGCATCTGTAATCATCTCTCCATCAATAATTGGCACAGCCTTAAGCAAGATTTTCTCCCCATTTCCCATCGCATAAGGCAAAAGCACATCTCCATATTTTTTGGCTTCAGCCTCGCTCATTTGAGAAGATCTCATCGCCCTCTCTTCATCAACTGCCATCATTTGCAAATGAGCTGATTTTGAAATCAAATCAATAGCTCTTTGCTCTTCTTGAGCGTTTTTGATTCCGGGTAAAGCCACTAGGATATTCTCTTTGCCCTGTCGTGTAACACTTGGCTCACTTAGTCCAAAGAGATCTAAGCGATTACGAATCGTGCCGATAGCTTGTTCCATCGCATTTTTGGCGATTTGCTCTTTTTCTTGTGGAGTAAAACTCACAGAATATTCCCCATTTTCACTACTCACACTCAATCCCCCTATCTCTTTGAGCAATTCATCAACTTGAGGTTTTTTGTCTTTATCAAGGAGCTTGAATCTAAGTGCGTCTTGGGAGAAAGTAATATTGCGAATAAGAAGTTTTCTGCTTTTTGCCTCATAAGAGAGCGTGGTAGCAAGAGAGTTGTATTTGGATTTGATAGCTTCTGAAGTTTTGACATCTAAAAGCATTGTCAATCCCCCTTGCAAATCAAGTCCGAGATTTACTCTTGGACCTGAGATATTGCTAAAAGAGGGCAGACTTAAAGCAAGTCCAAAAAGACCACAAAAAATAAAGATAAGCAGTCTGTAATTCATAGATACTTATTGCTCAACTTTATAAGCAATATATTCCTTGACAAGCTTCATTGTGCTTTCCCCTGAGCGAACAAGGAAGTAATTGTCTTCTTTTTTGACAATTTCACACATAATTCCACCATAAGAAACCACCTTATCTCCTGCTTGAAGTGCTTCAAGCATTTCTTTGTGTTTCTTTTGTTGTTTTTTCTGTGGGCGAATAAACAGAAAATAAAAAATCGCAAAAATTGCGATAAAAGGGATAAGAGAAGTCAAAATCCCCATTGCACCTTGAGTTTCTTGCATAGAGTATCCTTTGTATTGAAATTAAGCTTGGGATTTTAGCACATTAGTTTTCTTACCTAAAAACAAAAGGGTAATACTTCCTAAAATTCCTGCCAATAATGAGGAGCAAAGGATAGAAATTTTTGCAATATCCACATAAGAAGCTTCGATAAAAGCAAGATTTGAGACAAACATTGACATTGTAAAACCAATCCCTGCAAGCATTCCTGCACCAAAGATATAACTCCAAGATAGCCCCTCAGGTCTTGAAGCAATTCCTAGCTTCTCACACAAAAATGTCAAAGCAAAAATCCCCACAGGCTTTCCGACAATCAAACCTAATGCCACACCATAGATAATATGGCTAGAGCTAAAATCTATACTTCCCCCCTGAATGCTTACCCCTGCATTGGCAAATGCAAAAAGAGGCATAATCAAATAGGTTGAGTAAGAATGCAAGAAATGCTCAAGTTTTGAGAGTGGGCTTTGCACTTGAGAGATTGCTTTTTTCATTCCCTCTACTTGGTGGATTTGCTCTTCAGTGAGTAAAACATTTTCACGCTCTTTTTCACTATGAGAGAAGTGTTTGATCTCTTCATCTATCTTTTCCATAAAAGCTTGAGGCTTCATCTTTGGCTCTGTGGGAATACAAAATGCCAAAACAACTGCTGAAATTGTCGCGTGGATTCCACTCTCGTGTGTGCAAAACCACAATACCACTCCTACAAGAAGATAGGGGATAAGTGAGCGAACTCCTGCATAATTGAGTGCGACAAGCACACCTACTAAAAAGGCTGAGCATAAAAGCCAAAAGAGAGAAACGCCACTGCTATAAAAAATCGCAATCACAACAATCGCACCCAAATCATCAACCACTGCCAAAGTTACCAAAAAAAGCTTAAGTGAAGCAGGAACTCTTTTGCCTAGAAGCAACACCACACCCAAAGCAAAAGCAATGTCTGTCGCCATTGGGATTCCAAATCCGTGAGCTGTGGGAGTCCCAGCATTAAAGATGATATAAATAATAGCAGGGACAATCATTCCTCCAATAGCTGCAATTGCAGGGAAAGCAGCTTTTTTGAATCCTGAAAGCCCACCATAGAGAAACTCTCGCTTAATCTCTAGCCCCACCATCAAAAAGAAAAAGCTCATCAACACATCATTAATCCACAAATGCAAACTAAAACCAAGATAGCCATTTTCTCCATAAGCAATCCCTAGCTTTTGATGCCATAACTCAAAATATGCCTCTCCCCAAGGGCTATTTGCCACAATCATTGCAAGCAAGGCACAAACAAACAAAAAAATCCCACCAAAACTCTCTGCGTGAATAATTCTCTGAAACGCTTTAATCAAATCTCTCCTCCTATATGTCAATCTTGACAAGCTCAAAACGATCTTTATAGACTAGATACCCCTCTACTTTTGCATTATCAAATTGAGATTTGACAAAGCCAATGTAGTTGCTCATTTGCTCTTGATAAGAGTGATTTTCTCCTCCACTTTTATAATCAAGCACAACAGCCTTTTGCACCTCTCCTCTCTCATCTTTGTCAAGGAGCAGACAATCTATTCTATAAAGTTTGTTTTCTAGCATAAAGGAAATTTCAGTTTTTAACTCACTAAAATGAAATTCCTTTACAAGAAGTGTATAGATTTTTTCTAATGATTCCAAAATGTCCCTTTTTTCCACTTCACTTAGATAAAGTCCATAATGGTTATCTAAAAAATCTTTTATTTCTTCTCTTTTTATATGATACCCCAAATACATCTCTAATGCTTTATGAAATGCTTCACCTTTTTTAATTGAGGGAATATGATTGGGTTTATAGGGCAAAGAGAGAGATTGGATATAACCCTCTTGGCGTCCAAAATCCTTTTGCTCTACAAGAATCTTGCTTCTTTTTTGAATGGGATTTGAATCATTGCGGGTAATCTCTAGCTTCCCTCTCTCTCTTTGCACCAAAATCTCCCCCTCTTTATCGACAAGATTAAGCAATGCAAACTCACTCCCCCCTCTTTGAGGGACAATAGGCATAATCCACAAACTCTCACACGCCCTAGTCAATGCGACATAAAGCACATTTTTTTTCTCAATTTCACTTTTTTTATCTTCCTCACTTTTGACATAAGCAAATACCTCATCTACACTCTCTCTCCCACTCTCTGAGATAAAAAGCACACCATTAAGCTCTTTGTCATAGTGGCAAAGGATTTTTTCTTGAGCATAGTTTTTCCCTCCTAGACGATCAAGAACTATAAGGTGTTTGAACTCCAAGCCTTTGGATTTGTGAATGGTTAGCACCCTTAAGCCCTCACTCTCCTCTTCTCCCCCCTTGCTTTCTCTCACGCCCTCAAATAATTCTTGCAAATCCTTGCACCCACAAGCAATCTCTAACACCCTTTGAGCTTCCAAAGAATCAAGCCCATAGAATAAAATCACTTCATACACCAAACTTGCAATCCCCTCACTTCTCCACGCCACACTCTCCACCACCTCATCAATCCCACGCCCCAAAAGTTTGGCAAGTCTTGCCCTCAAAAGCTCATCTTCCACTCCCTCAAAGCGATTTTTGGAGTATTGCAGGGCATTGAGGATGATTTGAGCATCTCTTTTTTTATCCAAAGAAATACTTTCTTCAGTGATGATATTTTCATAATAGTTTTTGAGAAAATCTCCCACCTCTAGCACATCTTGATTACAAAATGCCAAGATAGCAATATCCTCTAGTCTTGCTCCAAGAGAGAGGAGAGAGGTGATTGTGTCTTTGATTTGAGAGAGGGCTTTTTCTTTGCCCTCTTCTTTTGCCTCAATGCTCTCAAAAATATATACATATCCTCCCTCTTTTTTGCTTTTTTGGGGAATGTAGTGGCTATATTGAGATTGAAAAATCTCATTGACAAACTCTACAATCTCTTTTGCACTACGATAATTTGTATCAAGATTTTGTCTTTGAAGTGAAAAATGCTCCCTCACATCTTCCATCAATCGCCCCTCTCCCCCACGAAATTTATAAATGCTTTGCTTTTGATCCCCCACTACAAAAAAACTTCTCTCTCCCACTCTCCCCTCTCCTGAACAAATCTCATCAATGAGAGGATAGAGGAGTTTGTATTGCATTACACTTGTATCTTGAAACTCATCAAGCAGAATATGAGAAATTTTGTCATCTAATCTAAAGTAGAAAAAATCTCTCCCCACCCTCTCCCCACACAAAAGGGCATAACACTTCTTTGTAATATCATCAAAGCTTAGGCTTTGATGATGCTTGATATACCAATCTTTGCTTTTTTGATACAAGGAGCAAAAGGTTTGCAAAAAATCCAAAAAAAGCGATTCTTTGATTGCATAATATTTTTTGAGAATGCCTTTGAGCTTATCAAAAAGAGGGGTAGAGAGTTTGAGTGCTTTAAAATAATGGTATTCACTGCCATCTTTTATCCACCCTCTTGAAAGCAACTCTTCAAAATCGCCAAATTGAGCATATTTTTTGGCTGAAGCCGAGCTTTTGGGGTGTTCTAAAATCATTTTAGCAATCTCTCTCCCCACCTCTACTGCCTTCTCTTTGACTTCTTCTAAATCCCCATAAACCCTCTCTTTGAAGCTCTTAGGATAATTCATCTCCACTTTTTCTATCATCTCTAAAACACTAGAAATATTTTTGCCCTGAGTGAAGCAGATTTGCAAAAATAAGTCTTTTTGTTTTTGAGAGAGGGAAGAGAAGAAGTGGGAGTAAATCTCCTCTTGATTCATATCTTTTAGCTCAAAGCTATGAGGCACACCCATATACCAACAAAATCGCTTCACAATGGAGTTCAAAAACGCATCAATTGTCATAATTTTGGGCGTTGAGGCATAGAAGTTTTGCAAAAGTGAGGGGGAGAGAGCGATGATTTTTTCTCTCTGCAAACTATACTCTTGCTCCAAAGTCTTTAGCACCCCCTCTCTATCGCTCAACTCTTTGCTTGATTGCAAATCTTCACTTCCTAGAATCTGCAAAAAGTAAGCAATCCTAGCCCTCATCTCATTGGCTGCTTTATTGGTGAAAGTAAGGCTTAAAATCTCTCCCACCTTTGCACCCTCAAGCAAAAGATACACATACCGACACGCTAGGGCATAAGTCTTACCACTCCCTGCTGAGGCTTGCATTGTGATGAATTGTTTAGTTTGCATAACTTCTCCTTAGAGATTTAATCAAAGCCTTGCTCTCCTCTCCCACTTGTTTGCTCTCACAAATCTTACGCATACTAAGGGATTGGATACTGGGGGAGAGTCTTTGGGATTGAAGCAAAGAGAGGATTCTTTGCCTCTCTTTGAGAAAAATTTCACTTATCGCCCAAGAAGCTCCCATTTTGAGGTAGTAGGGAGTATCCTCACCCAAATCACAGATTCGATCAAGAAGCTCTGTA
Organism: Helicobacter brantae; assembly: GCF_003364205.1. Classification (GTDB taxonomy): domain Bacteria; phylum Campylobacterota; class Campylobacteria; order Campylobacterales; family Helicobacteraceae; genus Helicobacter_G; species Helicobacter_G brantae. The sequence goes on along the minus strand of NZ_NXLV01000003.1, from coordinate 123,749 downwards.
AGGCTTTGAGGATAGTAGCGAGTGAGCATCATTATCACAAAACGCAACACAAATTCCTCATCACAATACAACTCTCTAAGGAGCAAAGAATGCAACTTTTTATAAATAGAGGCGTATTTTTTGCCTTTAATCCAACGCAATTGAGAGAAGAGATTATCCACATAATTCCAACTATCTATCCTCTCCAAATATGCTCTTGCAAACTCCCACCAATCCCTTGCCTTCATCTCTTTTAGCTCTAAAGCCAGAATATCTCCAAGGATTATCCACTCCTCACAAGAGAGTTCTTGAGAGATGAGAGTAAGCATTTTTTCTCTCTCTTGTTTATCTAGCTCTTTGCTTATCCTATGTAAAATCGGCATTCTCACGCCCAAAAGTGGGTAGCGAGTGCGAACAATTTTGGAAGCAAAAAGGGCGTAGTTTTCATCAATATAGGGAGAAAAATCAATCATTCTCTATCCTTATCATTTTAGATTCATAAAACTTGATTGACATATACTAAAGTTTTATTATACAATAACGCTTAAATATTGAAAAAATATTTGAAAAAACATAATAATTTTACAAAAAAGTTTAGGAGTAAATTATGGCAAAAAGTCTTTATAGCACATTAGAAGTCAGTGAAAATGCAAGTATGGATGAGATCAAAAAGGCTTATCGCCGTCTTGCACGCAAATATCACCCTGATATCAACAAAGAAGCAGGAGCAGAAGAGAAGTTTAAAGAAATCAATGCAGCCTATGAAATCTTAAGTGATGAGAATAAAAAGGCACAATACGATCAATTTGGCGATGGAATGTTTGGGGGACAAAACTTTAGCGACTTCACACGAGGTGCAGGAGCAAATGGGGTAAATCTTGATGATATTCTCTCTCAAATCTTTGGAAGTGGGGGAGGATTTAGCTCAAGGGGTGGTAGAGGTAGTTTTGGGGGATTTGAGAGCTTTGGGGGAGGGTTTGGTGGCTTTGGTGGAGGAGGATTTGGAGGGTTTGGCACTCCCAATCTTGATTTGCAGGACTCAATCACTATCCCATTCTCCACAGCAATTCTAGGGGGAAAATATCACTACAACAACTTTGATATCAAAATCCCTGCAGGAATCAAAGACAATGAAACAATCCGACTCAAAGGCAAGGGAAGAAGCAATGGAGGATATAGTGGGGATTTGCTTCTTAAAGTTAGGGTAGCAAAAGATGAAAGCTATGAGCGAGAGGGTGATGATCTTATCAAATCTTTTGATATCCCCCTAAAAACAGCACTTTTTGGAGGGAGTGTGGAAGTGCAAACATTGCATAAAGAAGTCAAGCTCAAAATCCCTCAAGGCGTGAAAAACAACCAAAGATTCCGACTTAAAGAGCTAGGAGCAATCAATCGCAAGAGTGGAGCAAAGGGCGATCTCTATCTCAAAGCCAATATCATAATGCCAAGCATTAGCTCACTCTCCCCTGAGCTTGTCAAACTACTTGAAAAGGAGTTATAAATGTATAGTTATGATGAACCTGTATATCTCATTAGCGTTGTGGCAAAAATCCTAGAAATCCACCCTCAAACCCTAAGACAATACGAAAAAGAGGGATTAATCCAACCAGGTAGAACCGATGGCAAAATGCGATTGTATTCTCAAAGGGATATCGACAAGATTAAAACCATTTTACGCCTTACAAGGGATTTGGGAGTGAATCTTGCAGGAGTGGATATCATCTTAAGACTTAAAGAGCGATTAGATGAGCTTGATGCACTCACTGAAGAGCTAAAAGCCCAAGCCCCAAGCCCCAAGCCAAAGTCTGTAACGCTCAAACAAAGCTCTTATGAAATCATTTTGAAGAAATGAAAAATCTCTCCTCTCTTCTTCGCCCTAGCAAACTAGAAGATTTTGTGGGGCAGAGCCATATCATCGGCAAACACACTCCACTCTACAAAGCCATAAGTAAGGGGATTTTGCCCCATTGTATCTTCTATGGACCGCCAGGGAGTGGGAAAACAAGCCTAGCTAGGATTCTCTCTCAAAGCGTGGGGAGTGAGTTTTATGAACTTAATGCCACACATTTTAAACTTGAGGATTTGAGGAAAATCATCACGCCAAACTCTTTGCTCAAGCCTGTAATCTTCATCGATGAAGTGCATCGATTGAGCAAAACTCAGCAAGAAGCCCTACTTCCTATAATGGAAGATAATCTTGCCCATATCCTTGCCTCAAGCACCCTTAACCCCACTTTTTCTCTCACCAACGCCATTCGCTCTAGGAGTTTTATTTACGAATTCTCTCCCCTAAGCAAACAAGAGATGAGGGTATTGCTAGAGAGAGCTTTGAGGGTAGTGAATCTTAAAATAGAGCAAGAGGTGGAGGATTATCTTATCAGCTCAAGTAGTGGAGATGCAAGGGCAATGCTCAATCTCCTTGATCTTGCTTCATTTAGCACCCCTATTACACTTGAAACTCTAAAATCTTTGCGTCCAAATGCGATGAGTGAGGGGGTGAGTGAAGATGATACACATTATAATCTCTCAAGTGCGTTGATTAAATCTATTAGAGGGAGTGATGAGAATGCGGGGATTTACTATTTGGCTAGGATTATTGAGAGTGGAGAGAGTGCAGAATTTATCGCCAGAAGACTTGTCATCTTTGCAAGTGAGGATATTGGCAATGCCAATCCCAATGCCCTAAACCTTGCAGTCAGCACACTTCAAGCTGTGAGGAAAATCGGCTATCCTGAAGCAAGAATCATCTTAGCCCAATGTGTCATCTATCTTGCAAGTTCCCCCAAAAGCAATACAGCCTATGAAGCCATTGATAAGGCAATGGAATATCTTAAAGCCAATCCCCCTCTTCCTATCCCCTCAAATATCCTCCCCTCTAGCCCAAACTATCTCTATCCCCACGACTTTGGAGGGTGGGTAGAGCAACCCTATCTCTCCACTCCTTTGGAGTTTGTCCAAAAAACTTCTAAAGGGTATGAGAAAACGCTTAATGAGTGGCTAGAGAAAATTAGAGGGAAGAGATGAAAAATACATTTTTTGATTTTTGCTCTGGGATTGGGGGAGGAAGATTGGGATTAGAGCATTGTGGTTTAGAGTGTGTAGGGCATAGTGAAATTGATCCAAATCCTGCAAAAACCTATGAGCTATTTTTTGGGAATTATCAAAATTTTGGAGATTTGATGAAAATTGAGCCTAGCACCCTCCCTGATTTTAGGTATCTCATCGCAGGTTTTCCTTGTCAAACCTTCAGTATTGTGGGAAAAAGAGAAGGATTTAGCGATGATAGAGGGCAAATCATTTTTGGAATCCAAAATATCCTTCAAGCTAAAAATCCTCCATTTTTTCTCTTAGAAAATGTCAAAGGATTGCTCAATCACAATCGTGGAAAAACACTTCAGACTATTGTAGATTCTCTCACTGCTTTGGGCTACATTGTGAGATATAGGGTGTTAAATAGTCTTGATTTTGGTTTGCCACAGATGAGAGAGAGGATTTATATCGTGGGGATAAAAAATGAGCTTTATACTCACCCTTTTGACTTTCCCCAAGAGAGTGGAGAGGGAAAAATAGAGGAGTTTTTGTGTGATGAGACAGAAGAGTTTGATATACAAAACCCCACCTTTATCAAATACCTCAACAATGCTTATAACAAAGGAAAAATCAATCTTGAAGAGATTTTGCAAGAAGATTACAATGTGATTGACACAAGACAAAGTGATTGTCGAATCTACCCCCAAAAAGTCCCCACCCTCAGAACAGGACGACACGGAATCCTCTATACAAAAGATAAAAAACTCAAAAAACTCAGCTCATATGAGGGGCTACTTTTGCAAGGATTCCCTAAAAACTTGGCAGAAAAAATAAAAAATCTAAAAAATATCGAAAACAAAATTCTCTCCCAAGTAGGCAATGCAATGAGTGTGCCTGTGATTGAAGCGATAGGAAAAAAAATCAAGGAGTATGACAATGACTAAGATTTCAGGCAGTCAGATTGCAAAAACAGGGTTTTTGAATGAAAAAGAAATTGCCAATAAGTTCAATCATTGGCAAAACGACAATGAAGCCCAACTTTGGCTAGAGATAATGCAATACAGATTAGAATAAATTGAATGGGTTAAAGCCATTGTGATTTCAGGACACAAAGCCGACTTGAATGTCCAAATCCAAATCAAACTTAAAAAAGCCATTGATATTCAAAACATTCAAGTCAAACTGGTGAGCAATAAAAAAGGATTCAACCAAATTGATAAGCGTTGGGTGGATAATTATGCAAAACTATGGGATATTCCAAGTGAGATTGTGGAACTTTTAAAATATTTTACAGGAGAAAAACCACCATATATAGCCAACCCCAAAGACAAACGCAGAATGTTTGCCACAGAGTTTTCAGTCCAAGAGCAAAGCAAACTCCTAGAGTGGCTCAATCAAAACAAAATTATGATTCTCACAGACATTATCAAGGGCAGAGGAGAGTTTAGTGCAGAATGGGTTCTAGTCGCTCAAAAAACCCCAACCAACGCTCGGTGGATTCTCAAAAATATTAGTGAGGTTCTCAACCATTATGTCTTTGGAGAGATAAGTATCTCTCCAAGAGGTTCAATCCACTTTGCAAGGGTGCTAATCCAACGAAAGGGTGGAGATAGTGGGGCAAAAACTGCCAATATGCTTCAATTCAAAATCGACCCCACAGAGTTGTTTGAGGAATAATTTACTGATACTTCCTCACAATATCAAACACCACTTTTGAAATCCTCTCAACTGAGCCAATCTCACATCGCTCATCAGTGGAGTGGGGATTATAAATGTTTGGACCAATGGAGCAACACTCAAGCCCTTGCACTTTTGCACCGATGATTCCACACTCAAGCCCTGCGTGGATTGCATAGTAGTTTGCATTGGGATTATAAGCCCTCATCACTTCCAACACTTCTTCAGAAAACTCACTTTTCTTTGGCTCCCAAGGGAGATAGAAATTGTCTGAAAGCACAGAGGCAAATGAGGAGAAAAACTCCATACTCTCAAACTCAATCGCCCTTAGTTCTCCCTCATCATTGGATCGTGCAAAGAGATCTATCTCAACCTTGCCCCCCTCAAGCTTTGCGATAGCTAGATTGATACTTGTTTGAGCGATATTTAGCGTAGTGTTATAGCTTCGCAATCCGTGAGAGAAGCTATTGATTGCCCAAAGGAACTTAGAGCTTTGAGATGATACCCTCTCTTTACCTCTCCCCAAATGCGTGATTTTGATATGGGCCTCATCTTTGGGAGTTTGAGGGAAAATCACTCTAGCTTTGGCATATTTAGGGATAGAGTTGATTCTCTCTCCACCTTTGAAGCTGATGATTTCTCCATTATATCGCTTGATAAAAGAGGCTAGAGTCTTAATCGAGCTTGTAGGATTACTCAAAATATCCACCCCTGAATGCCCTCCCTTAAATCCATAGACCTCCACTTCATACACTTCCCCCTCTCTCTCAATCCCCTCATCACAATCTCTCACAAAGATATCCACCCCTCCAGCACAGCCGATAGTTACCTCTGTGTCGTGTTCGTGATCGAGATTGAGAAGCCTTTTTGATTTGAGGTTATGCTCCAAACCATTTGCTCCCACAAGCCCCACTTCTTCATCGTTTGTAAAAAGACATTCAACGTTTTCAAACTCCCTCATCGCTTCCATCATCATCGCACACCCCATACCATTATCTGCCCCAAGACTAGAATCTTTGGCTTTGAGATACCCATCTTGCTCTATGACTTCGATATGTGGAGCAACGCCCATACACACCATATCATAATGGCTTTGCAAACACACCTTTGGCTCTCCTTTGTAAGCGTGAATATTCCCCACACTATCCACACTCACCTCACACCCACAACTTTTGGCATACTCCACCAAAAAATCTCGCATTTTCTCTGTCTCAAAACTGCAATGCGGGATTTTGGTTAGCTCATAAAAATGGTTGATGACTTCTTTCATATTTACTCCTTATCTAGGTGTTTTTATCATTTTTTAAGAGTTTTTAGGATATTCTATCACACAAAAATATTCTATACAAAAGGCTTTTTCCCAATGCTCTTCAACTCCTACATCTTCATCTTTGCCTTTCTCCCTATAATGCTTATAGGCTTTTATGTTTTGAAGAGATTGGGATATTTTAGAGCCTCTAAAGTGTTTTTAGTGTGTGGGAGTTTGTTTTTCTATGGGTTTTGGAAACTCTCTTATCTTCCTATCTTGCTTCTCTCTATTATTGCCAATTATCTCTTAGCCACAAAGATTGCTTCTACTCCTACTGCTCTAGGGGGGGGGGGGGTATAGAAAGCTTTGGCTAATTGTTGGCATAGTTTTCAATCTCTTATTGCTTGGAGGGTTTAAATACACTGATTTTCTTCTCTCTAATCTCAATTCTCTCTTTTCTCTCTCACTTCCTCTTCCTCACATTCTTCTTCCTCTTGCACTCTCGTTTGTAACCTTTCAGCAGATTGCATTTCTAGTAGATACTTATAGAAGCAAAGAGATTAAAAGAATTGATTTTATAGATTATTCTCTTTTTATCACTTTCTTTCCTCAACTCATTGCTGGACCTATTGTTCATCACAAAGAGATGATGCCTCAGTTTGCTTCACTTCTAAGCAAAGAAAAAGAGCTAGTGGATTGGGAGAGATTTGCTAGAGGGTTGTTTATCTTCTCCATTGGATTATTTAAAAAAGTTGTTGTGGCTGATAACTTTGCAATCTATGCTAATAATGGGTTTAATGCAGTGGAGAGTGGAGGGACTTTAAACTTCTTAGAATCTTGGCTTACTTCTCTCTCTTATACCTTTCAGCTCTACTTTGATTTTAGTGGGTATTGTGATATGGCAATAGGGATTGCTCTGTTTTTTGGAATCACTTTGCCAATCAATTTCAACTCTCCTTATAAAGCAAGTAATATTAAAGAGTTTTGGAAGAGATGGCATATGACTTTGGGGAGATTTCTTACTGAATATCTCTATATCCCTCTAGGAGGAAATAAGAGAGGATTTAGTAGAGAGCTAGTTAATGTCTTTATTGTCTTTACTTTGAGTGGAATATGGCATGGAGCTGGGTGGGGGTTTATTATTTGGGGAGTATTACACGCAAGTGCAATGGTGGTTCAAAGAGTGTATCGCAATATTTTAAAGAGTGTGTTTGGGATAGAGGAGATTAGAAGCAAACTCTATACTGCAATGTGTTGGATTCTTACCTTTAACTTCATCAATCTCTCTTGGGTGTTTTTTAGAAGTGAGAGTGTAAGTGGGGCTATGAGTATGCTAAAGAGTATGGTGGGAGGGAATGGGGTGGTGTTGCCTTATGTATTTCAAAAATATCACGACAAGCTTACAAAAGTGTTTGGAAATGTGGAATATGGGGGAGTGTTTTCTCATATTACAGATGATGGAAAAATGCTCATTTGTTTTTCTATATGCTTTTTGTTTATCTGCATATATTTTAAAAACTCAAATCAACTCACAAAGAGTCTCGCTCCTTCTTGGCTTTGGCTATTTTTTGTTGTGATTATTAGCTTCTATTCCCTTATCAATCTCAACAAAATATCTCAATTTTTATACTTCAATTTTTAGGATTCTCTATGAAATTTAAGACTTTTTCTCTTTTGTATTTATCATGCTTGTTTATGGGGATAGTATTTGTGTTTATTTTTTTGAGTATCTTAAGTGCTTTTTTTGAACATAATACATATCAACAAATTGTCAAATATCAAATCAAACACAATGCTATTTATGGATCTGCACTCAATGAAAATTATTTTTCCTATCGCCTTGAACTCATAAAAGAAATCAAACCTGATATTGTTGCCATTGGCTCATCACGAGTGGGACAATTTAAACAAAAGTTTTTCAAAACCTCTTTTGTTGCTGCAGCAAATGCAGGAAATTCTTTGGCTGAAACATATTATTTTGTCGAGGAGATGATAAAAAATCACAAACCAAAGTTGGTAATCTTGGGAATCGATCCTTGGTGGTTCAACAAAAAAATGCCAAACAATAAGTATTTATCCTATCAGCAAAATAATGGAAAGAATATCAATTCTACAAAAATCTTTAATGCTTTAAAAATTTTCTTTTCAAATCCTTCTATTTTCATCAATCAGCTCATCGCACATCAAACAACAACAAATCCCTATACATCAATCCCAAGTCTGGGATTTAGAGCGATTACAAAATCAAATGGAAGTTTTCCTGATGGATCTTATCTATACTTCTCTACACTCTCAGGCATCTCTCCTGCTGAAGACAAAAAATTCAGCAATTCCAAAGAGAGAATCGATCAAGAAATTTTTCCTTTCTTTTATGGAGAAGAGCTTGATTATCCAAGAATTGAGGAGTTTTATTCTCTACTTGCATTACTCAAGCAACACAAGATTCAAGTCCTAACACTAACAACTCCACTATCCCCTACAATTTACAATGTGCTTGTCAATGAAAAGAAGAAAGATTTTGCTTGGTTACAAAAATTTGATGAGTTCGCAAGAAAGAATAAAATTTTTCATTTTCTTAATCCACACAAGCTCCAGACAATAGATTGTGAATTTTATGATGGGTTTCATGGTGGAGATATAGCCTATGCAAGAATATTAGAGCAAATTGCCAAAATAGATACAGATATGGTAAATTTTCTTGATTTACAAAAAATCCAAGAAACAATCAAGACAAAGAGAGGGCATGCATATTCAGACAATCTAGGAAAATATAGAGAAATAGATTTTCTTAACATTGGTTGCAAGAAATAACTCTAACCCCTCTTAGGCTTCCTAACCCCCAATATTCTTAGCTCTCTATGGAATAGCTCTAATGCTCTCTTCTCCTTCCCACCAAGAGCATAGTAGATTTTTTGCAAATAGGCTTTGATATCTTTGGGGCTGATTTGAGATTGCTTAGCTCTCTGCTCTAAGATATAGTGAGGGATTTTGCTCTTGGCTTTGGCAAATCCCTTGATCATCGCATTCACTTGTAAGCTTTGCTTTTTGGAGCAAAACAGCCCAAAGACAAAAGGAAGCTGATATTTCTCCCACCACAAAAGCCCCAAATCCTGATATTCTCCCCCCTCTAGTTTGTAGCGTAATGCCCTATCCCCTATCCTCACTTCTCCACTCACTCCAAGCACCTTAGCCAAAGCATTAGAGGTGGCTGACTGATAGTCATCTTGAGAATTTAGGGGAAGCACAATCACGCTCCATACCTCGCCTTTGGCAATGATTCCGACATTTTGTGCGATTTTTTTTCTCCCCAAAGCCATAATAGAGCTTACAAACCCTGCATCAATCCTAGAAAATAAAAAATCTTTATTAAGCTTGGCAGGATAGGATTTTTTGTAAGCAATCATTTTCTTTTGTTGTGAGCTTAGAGGAAATCTCTTAAGATACACATCAAAGGGTAAAAGATTGAGATAATCAATCTTTCCAATCTTTAGCATTTAAAGAACCATTGAGATATGTGGGTGGTTTTTTAGTTTGGCAAAAAGCTCATTCCTCTCTTCTTCACTTGCAACCTCAGTGCTGACAACGATACTGACAAATTTCCCTCCGTGAGAAGTGTTGCCATCTTTGAGCGTATAGCTTGAGGGGAAAATACCCTTCACAATCTCTTCTAACTCTTTTTTGTCTTTACCAATGATTCGATACTCCCATTGTGTAGGGTAGTCAATCTGTGGTTTTCCCTCTATTTCTTGCATTCTAGCACCTCCAAAAATTCTTGTGTCATCTCACAAGGTTTGCCCCTCTCAAAGTCGATAAATCCTAGTCTTACTTCCATTGAAAAAATTTTCTCCTCTTCTCTAAAAATCTCTTGTTTTAGAGTGAGTTGCACTTTTTTTAGCTCAAGAAGTGAAGTCTTTACCCAAAGCTCATCGCCAAGCTTTGCACTCTTGATAAAATCTGCTTTGATATTTTTTACGACAAAACCTAAAGCTTGATTATAAGGCATTTTTCCCTTACCAAAAAACAATTCACTCCTTGCCCTCTCACAAAATTTCAAATAATTACTATGATAGACAATCCCACCACAATCTGTATCTTCATAATAAACCCTGATTTTCATACCCAATCCTTAAAGATTTTTTGATTTTAAAAAATGCATTTTACACACTAAAATCGCACAAAATCAAAATTTCTTGGTGATATCCTTAAAATATAGGATAAAATCTAAACCTTTTAAGAATTTTCAAATAAAAGGAGGGAGTTATGAATAACTTCAGCAAACTAGGCTTTATTCTAGCTACTTTGGGTAGCTCCATTGGTCTAGGTCATATTTGGAAATTCCCTTATATGGCTGGACAGAACGGAGGAGGGGCGTTTGTGCTTTTTTACCTTGTTCTAGCACTTGTGATTGGTGTCTCAATGTTGATTGCCGAAATGCTTATTGGTAATAAAGCCAAAACTAACCCTGTGGATAGCTTTGTAGTCCTAGAGCCAAACAAAAAGGCGACTTGGAAGTTTATCGGTATCATTACTATTGGTGGTCCAATGGTTATGACTTTTTATGCTGTGGTGCTTGGCTGGGTGCTTTATTATCTCTTTATTGGAAGTTTTTCATTGCCTCACGATTTGGAGAGTGCTAAGCAGTCTTTTGTGTCTTTGGCTTCAGGTTCTATCCCTACCCAAATCGCAGGACTCCTTGTGTGTATGTTTTTGACAGGATATATCGTGGCAAAAGGAGTAAAGGGAGGGATTGAGAAGCTTAATCTCATCTTAATGCCTTTGCTTTTCATTATCTTTATTGGATTGCTTATCTATGCTTGCACACTTGATTCATTTGGAAAGGCGTGGAATTTTATGTTTGCATTCCACCCTGAGAAGCTCACAAGCGATGTGGTGCTAAGTGCTTTGGGGCAAGTCTTTTTCGCCCTCTCGCTTGGACTTGGAACGATTCTTATTTATGGAGCGTATGCTGATAGCAATGAAAACTTGCTTTCAAGCTCTATTTGGGTTGTAGTCTCAGGACTTTTCATCTCTATTGTTGCAGGATTGATGATTTTTGCTTTTCTTTTCCAATACGACGGAGAGGCAAGTGCAGGGCCGGGGCTACTTTTTATCTCTTTGCCTTTGGTGTTTGGCAAAATGGGAATTTGGGGAAATATCATCTCATTTCTCTTTATGCTTTGCGTGGCGTTTGCAGGGATTACTTCCACGGTATCAATCGTCGAACCTGCCGCAGCTTACCTCAAAGATAGACTTGGGTGGAGTCAAGCCAAAGCCACTTGGGTATGCTGTGCGTTGATTTCAGTTGTGGGAATCTTTGTAATCCTCTCTATCACAGCTGATTATGGTGCGATTTTCAGTATCGGTGGAATGAGTTTGTTTGATATTTTTGATAATGCCACATCAAAAGTCATTATGCCTTTGGGTGGATTCTTTATCCTTATCTTTGCAAGTTATGTAATTGGAAAAAAGAGATTGAGAGAATATACAAAAGATTATCTCTCCCCCACTCTCTTTGAGATTTGGTATATCATCATCGCTTTTGTTGCACCTCTTGTCATCGCAGTCATTGGACTTGCACCATTTTTCAAATAACTACCTTAAGAGGGTAATCCCCTCTTGAGATTTCTCTAGCCTATCCCCTAGCTTTGCCACAGCTCTTTTGAAAGATTTTTTGCTCATACCACAGATTTTATATATCTCTTGAGGATCGCTCTCATTGCTAAGTGCAAGAGTGTTTCCCCTCTCTTTTAGAATCTTTAGCAAAACCTCTGCCTCATCTTCTTGAGTGAGTTTAAGATCAAGCTTTCCATCATTTCGCACTTTTTTGACACTTACCCTCACTTGCTCTCCTATTTTTAGTGGAGCAAAGACTTCAGAGGAGTAGAGCAAACCTTGATATTTCCCCTCCACCACACATTCAAACCCCAAAGGAGTTTTGCGAGAGATGAGGGCAGGAAGCTCTTGATAGGTTTTGCTTCTGTCTTTGCAGGGCAAGAGTTTGAGATGAGCGTTTGCAAGAAGTCGCCCCTCTTTGTCTTTCTCGATTTTTACGACAACTTTTTGACTTCTTTTGAGGGCATAGGGGTTTTTGAGTGGCAAGAAAATATCTTTAGCAATCCCCAAATCAAGATAAACCCCATTGCTAAGAATATCCACCACCTCCAATGCCACAATCTCCCCCAAAGTCCCATAGGGCTTAAGTGTAGTAGCGATGATTCTATCCTCACTATCTGTATAGACAAATACCTCTAACCTATCTCCAATCAACGCCTCTTTTGGCACATATTTTCTAGGAAGCAAAATCTCCTCATCTCCCATAATCGCACCAAAGGGAAGCATTTTTTTGATTTCCAAACTCACATAAGTTCCAACCATTACTTTTCCTAAATACAAAAACTCTTTGGCATAATAATCAATATTTTATACACAAGTGAGTTGATATGCCAAAAGTTAGAGAAATTTATCAAATCTGCGATGAGATTTCCCCATTTGCCCTGCAAGAGAAATGGGATAATAGTGGTTTAAATCTAGGAAATATGGAGCAAGAGGTAAGCAAAATCTATCTTTCTTTGGAGGTAGATACCCACCTAGCTCAAAAAGTAGAGAGAGACTCACTCATCATCACTCACCACCCTCTCATCTTCTCTCCTCTAAAAAATCTTGATACAAGCACCTATCCTAGCAATATTCTCTCACTCCTTCTAGCCAAAAATTGCTCTCTCATTGCAATGCATACAAACTTTGATCACACTCATCTCAATCACTATTTTGCAACTGAAGTTTTGGGATTTAGGGATTTGCAAAAAATTGAATTTACCCTTATGCAAGAGATTGCCCCCACCCCTTTTCACGCTCTGCTCTCCTCTATCCACTCCTCCCTCTCCTCCCCTACTCTTCCCTATCTAAAGACTCAAGAAGAGATTTTGAGAGTGTATATCGTGTGTGGTAGTGGTTGCTCTGCCCTCCCTCTCATCACTCCACACTCACGCTCCTGCCTCATCACAGGGGATATAAAATACCATAATGCAATGGAAGCCAAAAGTCTTGGAATCTCCCTCATTGATGTGGGACATTATGAGAGTGAGAAATATTTTTCAAAAATTTTGCATAAGGATTTGAAAAATTTTGGGTATGAAGCTATAATAAGCGATTTAGAAAATCCATTGACACAATCTTTAAGGAAAACAGATGAATAAGTATCTAAAAGAACTCATTGATGTCTCTTTGCTTGATAGAGAAATCGATCTTATGGAGCCAAAAATCAAGCAAATCAAAAAAGGGCTAAACTCAAAGCTCTATCAGCAAGAAGTCAAAGAGCAAGAAATCCTCTCTTTGGAAGAGCAAAAAGAAAGTCATAGACTTCAGCTTCTCAAATGCAATGAAACCATTGCAACTCTTGGTGCTAGACTTGAGGACATTAGCAAAAAAATGGGAGAAGTCAAGACAGAAAAAGAGCTGAAAGCTCTCAATATTGAAGAAGAGTTAGCAAGAGAGCAAATCACTTATCAAAACTCTGAAATCACACGCATTGAGGGGCTTCTCAATTCTGTTGATGAGAAAATTGAGCAAACTAAAGCAAGTATTCAAAGCATTCAAGCTGATATTGTAGAGATTGAAAAAGAAGTCGCTTCAGAGCTAGAAGAAATCAAAAAAGAGCAAGAAGTGATTTCTAAGAAAAAATCTCTACTTGTAGATAAAATGGATCAAAAAATCGTTGTTTTCTATGAAAAAATCCGAAAATGGGCAAAAAACACAAGCGTTGTGCCTGTATATAAACAAGCTTGTGGTGGGTGCTTTATCAAAATCAACGATCGTGTTTATACAGAGGTTCTCAAGGGCGATGATATTACCACTTGCCCTCATTGTGGAAGAATCCTCTATATCCAAGAGGACTAAAACTCCCCAAAGATGGAAAAATCTCCCTCTTTCCCTCTTGGCTATTTTCTACTTCTTTGCTTTCTTTATCTTATTTCACTTCCTTTTTTGACACTTTTATCGCTCAAAAAAAAATACTCTCACTCTATCCCCTCACGATTTTTTCTACGCCATTTTAGAGTTGAGTTTGAGCCAAAATATTGGTTTCACGCCTGCTCCTTTGGAGAGAGCAAAAGCTATGAACCCATTCTTAAAGCCCTTATCCAAAAAGAGCCAAATGCAAAAATCTTACTCACTTGCACGACAAATACAGGCTTTGCCTATCTTCAAAGCTTCCAAGAGAGCTATCCTAACAATTTCATCACTCACTACCTGCCCTTTGAAATCTTTCTCCCTCTTTGGAAAAATTCATTACGCTCTTTGCATACCCTCATCGTTACAGAAGCCGAGCTTTGGAAAATGCTCTTTTGGGTAGGCAAAAGCGTGGGAGCAAAGACAATGCTACTCAATGCTAGAATCTCAAATCGCTCACTCAAAAGCTATATGAGGGCAAAATGGTTTTACTCCTCACTTTTTGCCCTAGTGGATTGTGTATTGGCTCAAAGTGAGATAGATAAGGAGAGATTAGAGAATTTAGGAGCTAAAAATGTCTCCTTTTTTGGCAATCTCAAAATCTTCTCCACCCCTCAAATCACTCACACCTACACCAAAGATAGAGATGTGATTTTGTGTGCTTCAAGCCACAAAGATGAGGAAAAACTCATCTTGCAATCCTTTCTCCCCCTCAATCTCAATGCCACACTTATCATCGTCCCACGCCACCCTGAGAGATTTGAGGAAGTGAGAAAACTCTGCCTTGAGTTCTCTCAAAAATACGACAAAACTTTTTCCACTTTTAGGCAATCTTGGGGAGATGTGGTGCTAGTAGATGCTATGGGAGAGCTTAACAACTTTTATGCAATCGCTGATTGTGTGATTTTGTGTGGGAGCTTTGTCCCTGTGGGAGGGCATAACCCCCTAGAACCTGCCTACTTCCACGCTCCCATTCTAAGTGGAAAGCATATTTATAACCAAAACGCCCTCTTCTCTCTCATAGAGGGCTATGAGCTAGCAGAAGATAATGAGCTTTCAGATAAGCTCAAGGATTACAAGGCTCTCCCAAAAACTAATATTAAAGAGAGTCAAAACAAGCTTGAGGATTTGATTTTGCTAATTCAAAACTGATTTTTAAGGAAAATACAACAGGAGGGAAACCCCTCCAACTGCTAATATGCGTTTGTCAAAATAAGGCATAATGGTAAAGCTATAATTAGCAGTGTCATATTAGCTCTCCCTTTCTTGGGATTGGGAGTGCAAAACGCCTTAGTGGAGTGCAAGTCAATCAAGGATATACACTCCACACAAAGTTTCTAGCCAAATCAACAACTCAAAAACGATAAAATTCAACCTTGATTTTTACATAGAGGAAAGCAATGCAAAAAGCCTATAAACTTCTTGCCCTTCAAGAGGGGATTTCAAACGCACAAGCTAAGTCATTGATTGATAGAGGGTTAGTGAGTGTCAATGGCAAACGCTTAAATATCGCTAGGGGAGAGTTGAGTGAGAAAAGCGTATTTGTAGTGGAGAGGGTGAGTAAGCCTGAAATTCTCTTCCAAGATGACAATCTCCTTGCAGTGGAGAAACCTGCCTTTGTAGAAAGCTATGATTTGTGCGAGTTTTTCAAAGATTGGAGTTTGCTTCATCGACTTGATAGAGAGACAAGTGGGGTGATTTTGCTTATCAAAGAGGGAAGCGAGTTTCACAAGAGGGCAAAAGAAGAGTTTAAAAAACAAAATGTTTATAAAGAATATCTAGCTATCGTCAATGGAATCTTAAGCGAAGAGGTTGAAATCAATCGCCCAATCCTCACGATAAAAAAAGGCTTTGCCAAAAGCAAAATCAGCAAAGAGGGGCTTCCTGCACTCACTCATCTCTCCCCTCTTCAAGTCAGTGGCAAAAAAACCCTAATCCAAGCTATCATCAAAACAGGACGCACTCATCAAATCCGTGTGCATTGCCAAAGCATCAACCACCCCATTTTTGGAGATACCCTCTATGGAGGGAACAATGCCAAACGCCTAATGCTCCACGCTCACAAAATCAAACTTTTTGATTATGAAATTACCTCAAAAATACCAAAAATTTTCAAGGATTTAATGCAATGAAACTTGAAGCCCAGCTCCTAGAGGATAATCAAATCAAAATCACCTGCACAGGCAAATACAAGCCTCAGCGAGATAGAATGGAGTTTAAAAACTTTTTTTGCTCTACCCTCACCCAATACCCCCAGAGCAAAAGCGTAGTAGTGAGTTTCGAGCAACCCAACATTGATATGAACATTCTAGGCTTACTTCTAAAATTTATAAAAATCGATAGCTATGAAATCCACCTTCTAGTTTTGCATTACTCTTGCTTTAGAATGCTAGAAGATTTATACTTACTTGAGAAATTTAATGTCAAATATCAAAAGGTGTCTGTATGAATGAATGGTATTCTCACTTCAACCCCGTAGCCTTTGAGCTATTTTCTATCAAAGTGCATTGGTATGGGATTGCTTATATTTTGGCACTTTTGAGTGCATTGTGGTTTGCTCAATATTTCCGCAAAGATTCAAGGTTTTGCAATATCTCCAAAAAAGAGCTAGAAAACTACTTTTTGTTTGCCGAGCTTGGCGTGATTTTGGGAGCAAGGCTAGGGTATGTGCTAGTGTATTCTCCACAGAGGTGGGAGTATCTCACTCACCCTTGGCAGATTTTCAACCCCTTTGATTCAAATGGTGCATTTGTGGGAATCTCAGGGATGAGCTATCACGGAGCAATCGTGGGCTTTTTGCTCTCTAGCTACCTCTATACAAAGATAAAAAAGCAAAATTTCTTACAATATCTTGACTTAATGGCTCTAAGTATCCCCCTTGCCTATGTGTTTGGACGCATTGGAAACTTCCTCAATCACGAGCTTTATGGAAGGGTGATTCCTGAGAGTGATAGCTTTTGGAAGCCTTTTGGGATCTATATCAATGGAGCTTTGCGTTACCCTAGTCAGCTTATTGAGGCGTTTTTGGAAGGGATTGTCGTCTTTGTGTTTGTGTGGGTGGCTAAGAGGTTTTTGCGATTTGATGGGGCATTGATTGGGGTGTATGCTTTGGGGTATTCGCTGATGAGATTTGTCGCAGAGTTTTATCGTGAGCCTGATAGCCAAATGGGATATTATGGGATTTTTAGTATGGGACAGATTCTAAGCTTTGCAATGCTTGGAGCGTCTTTGGTGCTACTTTTTTACGCCTATGCCAAGCAGAACCCAAATCGTTGAGAGGTGTTTGGGAGTCAAACTCCCAAGCGATTACGCTCAATGGCTTGAGCGTGAGGGGTATTATAATGGCGAGTATTATGATGTGTTTGGCTATCTTGAGAGCTTTGAGGATATTGGAGATTATCCCTGTGTGATAGGAGCTACAGAGCGATACAGAGATCACCCACTTCTCAATAATGATGATTTAATGATCCATTTTGATGAGTATCTCAATACCCTAGTGGTGCTAAGTTGCCGAGATGGAGGGGTGTATAATGTGGATTTCTCCTATCGGCACAAAATCGCAGAGAGTTTTGCTGAGTGGTTTGAGAAGTTTAAAGAGTTTGAAAAGCGTGTGAGTGAAGAAGATAATTAGTGTAAAATATTCAAGTAAATTTTTAACAAGGAGTAAAATATGGATAAAAAGTTTGGCATTAGCCTAGTTTTAGCAAGTGCGTTGCTATCCTATACTTACGCACAAGATGATGATTCTCTAGCCACTATGGGGGGGGGGGTAATACACTAAACTCACAGCCCACACAAGAAACCCCTCTAATACCCCAAAAACATTCCAAATCTAAAAATGGCTTTATGCTAGGGATTGAAATCAATCTTGGAGAAGCAACACTCATCACAAAAGAAACCCCTCGCTATGGCATCGATATACAAGTCTTAGGAGAAGAAAGAAAACTTTCTAATTTTTCTTTCAATGGAGGAATCAAATTTGGCTATCAACATTATTTTGACAAAGAAGCTCTAGGGGTAAAACAAGCCTATGGAATCGGAGGAAGCGTGTGTATTGGGGCAGGGATTCCCATAAACAACACTATTGAATACACTCAGTTTAATTTTCAAAATTGGGAGCAAACTTTCAAATACAATTCTCAATTTCTCCCTATCAATTTTGGACTTGATATCAATTTTCTTTGGGATTTTTGGGAGAGTGGAGAGCATACACTAGGACTAAGTGCAGGGATTGGATATACAATGAACTACTACAAGAGCATAAAAAACGACAACAACGCTCAAGCAGTCGGTGTGGTTAATGGACAACCTGCTCAAGGCGATGTGTTTAGCCAACCCTTGAAAG
The DNA here is from genome assembly GCF_003364205.1 of Helicobacter brantae. Taxonomy (GTDB): domain Bacteria; phylum Campylobacterota; class Campylobacteria; order Campylobacterales; family Helicobacteraceae; genus Helicobacter_G; species Helicobacter_G brantae. The sequence goes on along the minus strand of NZ_NXLV01000003.1, from coordinate 105,522 downwards.
ATATGATTTCTCACAATATTTATCCTCAAATTGGGCTTCACTACTATTATGGCTCTCATCAATTCTCACTCAATTTTCGCCTAGATTTTGGAGGGATTGAGAATGCAGTCAAGCAAGATACTTCAAGCTCTGATGGGGATTTGTGGAATGGAATATACAACTATGATTCAGCCTTTATCTCCAAAGATTATCTCTCACTTGGATACTCCTATCGATTCTAGTCTAAGAGAGGGCAATCCCCTCTCTAGCTCAAAAATCTCTCACTTGGCAAGATTTTTATGTAAAATATTCAAGTAAATTTTTAACAAGGAGTAAAATATGGATAAAAAGTTTGGCATTAGCCTAGTTTTAGCAAGTGCGTTGTTATCCTATACTTACGCACAAGATGATGATTCTCTAGCCACTATGGGGGGGGGGGTAAGACACTAAGCTCACAAACCTCACAAGAATCTCCCACAACACCTCCAATACATTCCAAATCTAAAAATGGCTTTATGCTAGGGATTGAAGCAAATTTTGGAAGTTTGCAAATCAATCAGCACTCAATTGTAAAAGCATTGTTTATAAGAGAAACTTTTTATAGCGTGGATAACTTTGCTTTTGATGGAGGCATTACATTTGGCTATCAGCATTATTTTGGAGAAAGTCAAAAGTTTGGAATCGGCACTTCTTTGTATATCGGAGCAGGAATTCCCACTGATGGGAAATTTGCAATAGGACTTGACGACTACCCAATCGATTTGCTTTTTTATCAGCTTAATACTTCATATACCCCCATAAAAACAGGTTTTGAAGTCAATTTTCTTTGGGATTTTTGGGAGAGTGGAGAGCATACTTTAGGACTGATTGCAGGGGCAATGTATCGCTTTACCTATCTAATCGCAAAAGACGGAGAGATGATTGCACAAGATAAGGTAGATAACCTAAACACAAATATGGGAAATACCAAAATAAGCAATCAAATGATTCACACTTTCGCTCCACAGATTGGACTAGCTTATAATTATGGCAATCATCAATTCTCACTTAAATATCGCTTTGGAGGAATTATGACTTCATCAAGTAGCACACTAAGTGATGATATTGTAATTGAGGGTGATAATTTCGGAAAAGTAAAAACTCAAATCAAGGCTTCTGATTATCTCTCACTTGGATATTCCTATCGATTCTAGTCTAAGAGAGGGTAATCCCCTCTCACTCAAAAATCTCTCACTCAGCAAATTTTTTATGTAAAATATTCAAGTAAATTTTTAACAAGGAGTAAAATATGGATAAAAAGTTTGGCATTAGCCTAGTTTTAGCAAGTGTGTTGCTATCCTATACTTACGCACAAGATGATGATTCTCTAGCCACTATGGGGGGGGGGGTAAGGCACTAAGCTCACAAATCTCACAAGAATCCCCCACAACACCCCAAAAACATTCCAAATCTAAAAATGGCTTTATGCTAGGGATTGAAGCAAATTTAGGCAATGATAGCTTGATTATGCAAAGCAATCTTGCGACAGATTTTATCAATCACTCTATAAGCACAGATAACTTCTCTTTTGATGGAGGCATTAAGCTTGGCTATCAATACTATTTTGACAAAGAAGCTCTAGGGGTAAAACAAGCCTATGGAATGAGTGCAAGTCTTTATATCGGAGCAGGAGTCCCTATCAGTGGAGAAACCTATGCAAAATTTATCCCACAAGACCCCTCAGACCCACAAGATGCTTCCTATATCTTCAAGGCCTCTTATCTTCCTATCAAAGTGGGCTTAGATATAAAATTCTTATGGGATTTTTTGGAGAGTGGGGAGCATACACTGGGCTTAAGTGCAGGGATTGGATATAGGTTTAGCTACTACAAAAATACAGAAGCGATATTGGGCAATTCCTATGGAGAGGTTGCTTCTGAAGTCAATACAAGCAATGCTTATGATGATATGATGATTCACGCCTTTCTCCCTCAACTTGGACTTCACTACTACTGTGGCTCTCATCAATTTGAGATAAATTGCAAGTTTGGAGTCGCTTATAGTGGAGCTACTGAGGGAGATATGCTAAGAGCGTTTGCAGGTGGTGATGAGATTGCTTACAAAATCAAAATCAAATCCTCTGACTATCTCTCACTTGGATATTCCTATCTCTTCTAAAGAGGGATTTTAAATCCCTCCCCACTTTAAGGAGTTTGGATATAATGCTTGATATTTAATTCTTATTTTTTAGGAAGCAATGATGAAACGCTATATCACCACTCCGATTTATTATGTCAATGATGTGCCTCACATCGGACACGCTTACACCACGATTATCGCTGACTTTCTCAAACGCTTTTATGCCCTAAGAGGAGATGAAACCTTTTTCCTCACAGGCACAGATGAGCATGGGCAGAAGATTGAGCAGAGTGCAAGTGCAAGAGGCAAAACCCCTATGCAATACGCCACAGAGGTAAGTGGGAAGTTTAGAGAGTTATGGAATGAGTTTGGGATAGACTACGATCACTTTATCCGAACAACTGATGATTACCATATCAAAGCCGTGCAATTAGCGTTTGAGAAAATGCGAGAGAGAGGAGATATCTACAAAGGAGAGTATGAGGGGCAGTATTGTGTGAGTTGTGAGAGCTTTTTTACCCCCACTCAGCTCAAAGAGGGGAAGTTTTGCCCTGATTGTGGCAAAAGCACAAGTGGAGTAAAAGAAGAGAGCTATTTTTTCGCCCTCTCAAAATACCAAGACAAGCTTTTAGAGTGGTATGAGAGCAATCCTATTCTTCCAAGCTATCGTCAAAATGAAGTGATAAATTTCGTCAAAAATGGACTAAATGACCTCTCTATCACTCGCACGACATTTGAGTGGGGGATTGAGATTCCTAACCAAAAAGAGGGGGAGAGAAAGCATATCATTTATGTATGGCTTGATGCATTGCTAAACTATGTGAGTGCTTTGGGATATGGGGGAGATGAGAAGAATATGTCTTTTTGGCAAGGAAGCATTCATCTAGTAGGAAAAGATATTTTGCGATTCCACGCTATTTATTGGCCTGCATTCTTGCTCTCTTTGGGATTGCCACTTCCTCAAAAAATCTACGCTCACGGCTGGTGGCTCAATGAGGGGCAAAAGATGAGCAAAAGTATCGGTAATGTCATCAACCCCAAAGAAGTGAGCGATGAGTTTGGCAATGATATTTTTAGATTTTTTCTCTTGCGTGAAGTGCCTTTCGGACAAGATGGGGATTTCTCACTCAATGCTTTGGTTGATAGAATCAACTCTGAACTTAGCAATGATTTAGGCAATCTCCTCAATCGCTTGATTGGAATGAGTGAGAAGTATTTTTCTCTCTCATTAAACTCTAGCAAAGCCAAAGAGTTTTTCCCCACAGAGGCAAATGAGCTAGAAAACCTCATCGCTCAAGCCCTGCCATTAGTGGAAAATGCACAATTTCATCGCTACCTAGAAGAAGTTTGGAAGATTTTCTCTCTCTCAAACACGATGATTGCACGCTATGAGCCGTGGAGTCTTATCAAAAATGGAGAGAGTGAGAAAACTGAAGCACTTTTGGTGTTTTTGTGCAATGCTCTTTTTAAAGGAACTCTGCTTTTTGCTCCCATTATGCCAACAACAGCTCAAAAAATTGCCGATAGTTTAGGAATAGAGATTGCTCCAAGCAGTTTTGAGAAGATGATTATCCAAAATCATTATCAAGAGCGTTTTGAGATTACAAAAATCACCCCTCTTTTCCCAAGAGTGGAGAAAAAAGAAAAGGAAGAAAAAGTGGAAGAAAAAAAGGCAGAGGTAAAAGTAGAGGAGAAAAACCCTCTTATCAAAATCGATGATTTTTTCCTCTCAGATTTGAGAGTGGGAGAGGTGCTAGAGTGCAAAAATGTTGAGGGAAGTGAGAAATTACTTCTTTTCCAAGTGGATTTGGGAGAAGAAAAACCTAGACAAATCATTTCAGGAATCGCTCAATACTACAACCCTCAAGATTTAGTCGGCACACAAGTATGTGTCGTTGCCAACCTCAAACCTGCCAAACTTATGGGGCTAGTGAGTGAGGGAATGATCCTCTCTGTCAAAGATGAGAATGGATTAAAGCTCATTATCCCTCAAGAAAAACGAAAAAATGGAAGTAAAATCGGCTAAGGAAGAGATTTGAGAATCAATGAAATTGTAGAAATCATTCACGGCACACTTCTAAACAACCCACCACTCTCAAGCTTTGAGAATATCACAGCCAACCTTGCTAGAGTGCAAAGGGGGAGTTTATTTATCGCTACCACTCCTGAGAGTGCCAAAGAAGCAATCGCTCTAGGGGCGTATGGAATCGTCTTTGAAGATGGGGATATGCCAATGATTGATAATGAAGTGGCGTGGATTAGGGTGGATTTGCTCCAAGAGGCAATGACTCGCTTTATAAGACATAGGCTTTTGATACAGCAAATTGGTGTAATTTTCTTTGATGATATTGAGTTTTCTATCGCACAAGAGATTATCATAGATGAAAGAGTGGCTTTGGTGAGTGGAGGGTATGCTGATCTTTTGGAAGCCACCCAAAACCCTCTTATTGGCAAAATCATCACTTGCAACCCTCAACTCTTAGAAATCTCACTTGAATATACACAAGGCTCTTATGTAGAGCACAAACCCTTCAAACTCCTCTCTTACACTCTCTTTGATAGCAAAATCTACTTTGATTCTCAACGCTACACCCTCCCACTCCCTAGCTTATTTTTGGAGCAACTTGCTTCTGTGATTGTGCTTTGTCAATCCGAAGAGATTGCCCTCACTTTAGCTCATTTTCAAAGCATTCCTTATTTCAAACCTCATTTTATCGATGCAAGGGGGAATCTCTGCAGATTTGGACAAAGTGGTAGGGTATTGATCGCTGAGAGGGATTTGGAGAGTTTCAAGAAATATAGTGCCTATATCCTCCACAATGCCAAATGGGCGAAAGTTTTGCTATTTGTCCCTACTCAATTTTTAGAAATCTTCTCCTCAATCGCCCAATGCGTAGGATATGAGAGTGAAGAAGAGCTTCTATGCTCTCTTAAGGAAAACTATCATTTTGGAATGATTTTGGGAGTGGGAGAGGACTTTATCACTCAACACTTCACAGAAGCACAAGAGGGTGCAGGGCTTTTTGATGATTGAGAGTGCAAGGAGCGAGGCAAGAAAAAGGCTTCAAGCCAAAAATATTGCTCCTCTGATTGAAAAAATCAATGCTCTTCCCAACCTCAAAGCTCATTTAGAGCTAGAAGATTGTGTGAGGTTAAGGTTTGAAGAGATAGATTTGGAGCAAGAGAGGGAGATTTTAGAGTGTGCTTTGGCACTTAAGCCTTGGAGGAAAGGACCATTTGAGATAGGAAGTCTTAGGATTGAGAGTGAGTGGGATAGCTCAATCAAATACAATCTTATCGCTCCCTATCTTGATTTGGAGGGCAAAGAGATTGCAGATATTGGGTGCAATAATGGATATTATATGTTTAAATTTCTCTCCCATTCCCCAAAAAGTATCATAGGCTTTGATCCTTACGCTCTTTTTAAATGTCAGTTTGATTTTCTCAACCACTTTGCCCAAACTCCGATTCTCTATGAAATGCTGGGAGTGGAGCATTTGGAGTTTTACCCTCAAAAATTTGATGTGATTTTTTGTATGGGTGTGCTATATCATCGCACCGATCCAATCTCCACACTCAAAACCCTAGCAAAATCGCTCAAAAGTGGAGGGGAAGTGATTTTGGATACTTTGATTTTGCAAAGCAATGAGGAGATTGCACTATGTCCAAAAATAAGCTATGCTAAAATGAGTAATGCTTATTTTATCCCCTCTCCTTTGGCACTAGAGGGGTGGTGTTTGAGAGCAGGATTTGAGAGTGTAGAGCTATTAGAAAGTAAGCAAACTCAAAGCAATGAGCAGAGAAAAACCCAATGGATTGAATCAATGAGTTTAGAGGATTTTCTCTCTCCCAACGACCCAAACAAGACAATTGAAGGGTATCAAGCCCCTATTCGTGGATATTTTAAACTCAAAAGGAAATAGCAATGGAAGAAAATTTTGAACAAAGCAATATTGAGCTTCAAACTTGCACCTCACTCAAATCTGAAATGTGTGGAAGTATCATCAAAATGACTTATGAAGAAGTGATTACAAAATTTGTCCCAACCAAGCAAATGATTAGTGATGAGAGCAATCTTATTCATTCAGGCTTTATTTTCAATGCAGGGAATTATGCAGCAATGTGTCTAGTCAATCAACCTCACGCAATCACAATCGGTGCTGAAGTGGAGTTTCTAGCCCCTGTGGAGTTTGAGCAAGAGATGATGTTTTTGGCAACCATTAAGCAGTCCAATGCCAAAAAATTTGAAATTAGCGTTAGAGGAACTCTGCTAGATATTAAAATTTTTGAAGCCACTTTTCATATCGCTGTCTTTGATAAACAACTCTTCAAACTCAACTTTAAAGAGTAGTTTAAAAATTTTTTAACTGAGAATTTGATATAAAACCTTAAAAAATAGTTCAAAAAGTTAAAGAAGTAGCTTTTTGAATCCAATGTGTAACATTTGGTATATTTTTTTGATTTTCTCCAAAACTAAAAACTAAAAAAGTAATGTAAGCTAAACCATAAAGCACTACACTCTCACTATGTCAATTCAAAAAAACACAAGGAGTAACAAATGAAAAGAATTGAACACGACTTTTTGGGCGATCTTGAGATTGCTGAAGATGTATATTATGGAGTGCAGACTTTTAGGGCGTTAGAGAACTTTGACATTTCTCACGATAGGTTAAAGAATTTCCCTAATTTTATTGTGGCATTAGCACAAGTCAAAAAAGCAGCCGCATTGGCAAACAATGAGCTAGGACTATTAAGCGATGAGCTTAAGGATTATATTTGCCAAGCGTGTGATTTGGTGATGAGTGGAAAGTATAATGATCAATTTGTGGTGGATATGATTCAAGGAGGGGCAGGGACAAGCACCAATATGAATGCAAACGAGGTTATCGCAAACATTGCCCTTGAGCTTATGGGACACAAAAAAGGTGAATACAAATATTGCCACCCCAACGATCACGTCAATCTAAGCCAAAGCACAAATGACGCATATCCCACAGCAATGAGGATTGCAATCTATGATAGATTGACAGATTTAGCAGAGAGTATGAAATTTCTCCAAGCCTCTTATGATAGAAAGGCTGAAGAGTTCAAAGATATTCTCAAAATGGGAAGAACCCAACTTCAAGATGCCGTGCCTATGACTTTGGGGGCAGAGTTTAAGACTTTTTCTATTATGATTGGGGAAGATATTGATAGGGTGCTAGAGGCTAGAAATCTTATTAGAGAGATGAATCTTGGTGGGACAGCGATTGGAACAGGTATGAACTCTCACCCTGATTATGCAAGAGTGGTGGAGAAAAAACTTCAAGAAGTTACAGGTAAGCCATTTATTACAGCAGGAAACCTTATCGAGGCCACTCAAGATAATGGAGCATATGTGCAAGTGAGTGGTGTGCTAAAGCGTGTAGCAGTCAAACTCTCAAAAGTATGCAATGACTTAAGACTTCTAAGCTCAGGGCCAAGGGCAGGGATTGGAGAGATTGTGTTGCCAAAAATGCAACCTGGAAGCACCATAATGCCCGGTAAAGTCAATCCTGTAATCCCTGAAGTTGCCAATCAAGTGTGCTTTATGGTTATTGGTAATGATGTAACCGTGTCATTTGCTGCTGAAGCTGGACAGCTTCAACTCAATGTTATGGAGCCAGTCCTAGCCTATGCACTCTTTAACTCAATGGAAATGCTAGGCAAAGCGATGAGAACCCTAGCAAGTAAGTGTGTTGATGGAATTGTGGCAAATGAGGAAGTATGCAAAAACTATGTTTTCAACTCTATTGGAATCGTTACAGCACTCAATCCTTATATCGGATATGAAAATTCAGCTTCTATCGCCACAGAAGCCCTAAAAACAGGCAAAGGGGTTAGAGAAATTGTTTTGGAGAGAGGGCTTCTCACTCAAGAACAACTTGATGAAATCTTTAAGCCTGAGAATATGCTAAAGCCTCATATGACAAGCGAAGATAAGCAAAAAATGCAACGCTAGATTACAAAAGGGGGGTGGAAGTAAACACAAAAACACAAAGGAGAAAATATGCTTGCCTTAGAGATTATCGTCTTGCTTGGAGCAATTTTTGTAGGGGTGAGAATGGGTGGGATTGGCATTGGCTATGCAGGAGGGATTGGGGTGGTGATTCTCACTCTTGGATTAGGGCTAAAACCGGGAGCTATCCCTACTGATGTTATCCTCATCATCGCTTCAGTCATCGCAGCAATTTCAGCAATGCAAGTCGCAGGAGGAATGGAGTATCTAGTAGATTTAGCAGAGAGGATTTTGAGAAAAAATCCAAAATATATCAACTATCTTGCTCCCATTATCACCTATGCCCTCACACTTTTTGCAGGGACGGGACATACGGCGTTTTCAATGATGCCCGTGATTGTCGATGTGGCAAAAAGTGCCAATATCAAACCCTCAGCCCCTCTAAGTATCTCAGTGGTTGCCTCTCAAATTGCTATTACTGCCTCCCCTATCTCAGCAGCTGTTGTGTATATGACAGGGGTGTTAGAGCCTTTTGGAATGAGCTATCTTACACTGCTAGGGATTTGGATTCTCACCACCTTTAGTGCGTGTATGCTTACAGCCTTTATCGTTAGCACTTTTAGCTCTCTTGATCTTAGCAAAGACAAGATTTATCAAGAGCGACTAGCTCAAGGACTTGTAGCCAAACCCAAACCTCAAAGTGAGCGAAGTATTAGCAAAGAGGCAAAACGCTCTGTATATTTTTTCGCTTTGGGAGTGTTGTGTGTAGTGAGTTATGCGTGTGCAATTTCTAAAAACATTGGACTGATTGATCCTGTGATTTTGCCACGAGATGGGGCGATTATGAGCTTTATGCTTGTGGTGGCAAGTTTGATTGTCTTCTTTTGTAAAGTCTCCCCTGAGAAAATCCCTGAAAGCAGTGTGTTTAAAAGTGGAATGGTAGCTTGTATTTGTGTGCTTGGCGTGGCTTGGCTTGGAGATACATTTGTCAAAGCTCATATTGAGGAGATTAAAACTTACGCTTCTGCTATCGTAACAGATTATCCCTATCTCCTTGCAGTGGGACTTGTCTTTGGCTCAATGCTTCTTTACTCTCAAGCTGCCACCTCTAAGGCTTTGATGCCTGCGGTAATTGCAGCACTAGGAATCAGTAGCGGACATACAGAAAATGCTTATATCGTCGTGGCTTCATTTGCAGCAGTGAGTGCGTTATTTATCCTGCCTACTTATCCTACACTTCTAGGAGCAGTACAAATGGATGATACAGGAAGCACAAAGATTGGAAAATATGTTTTCAATCACTCTTTTATGATCCCAGGGCTTTTAGCTATCGGACTAAGTGTGGCACTAGGATTCCTCCTAGCACCTATGATGCTCTAAGGAGACAAACCCTCTTAATGGGTTTTTATTATTTTTAAATTTTTTAGCTTATTTTTTATTCAAACTCCCTCTACTCCAAAAAGGAGAGAGGAGTTTTTTTGCTATCCTTCTAGTCAAACCAATGGTTTTGGGATACAAAAAATAATAAGCCCCAATCCCCCAACAAAGTTTAGGGAAAAGGATATAAAACACTCTTAATAATCCCCACCTATGTTTTGATATAAGCCAAGATTCTATCTCCTCCATTACCCCCTCCCTCTCTCCTCTCCAATCACTATGAAGAGAGCAAATATCTATTTTATTTTGATAAGATAGGGGCTGTTTAGCTAACCATTGTCTTGAGTGTTTAATATAATTGAGTGCAATACAAGAAATATGATGTGTACTTTTTTTGAGCTGGTAGTAGGCTTGAAACAAATCATCAACCTTTTTGATATGCAGGGTTTGTTTTTGAGATAGACTTGCCTCATCTCTTCGATCACAGACATAATAATGCTTTTGAATCGCCCTAATTGATTGTGCCAACTCATAGCATTGAAGCAATAAAAGCATATCTTCACCATAAGAGATTTTCTCATCAAAACTCAAAGAATACTTTTGCAAAAAACCTCTTCTAAACACTTTCGCACACGCCCAAGAATTACCCCCATAAAGACAAAACTCTTCTAAAAACTCTCCTCCCTTCACTGCCTCTTTAGGGCAATACTCTTTCCTTTCCCAAAAAATTGGGGCAGTCTTTTTTGTAAAATTCTCAACAAATTCTCCCTCATAAACCAAAATATCACTCTTTTCTTTGGACAACCAACCTGCAATATCCTCAAAGAATCCTTGCAAAAGATAATCATCACTATCTACAAAAGTAATATATTCTCCCCTTGCTTGAGATAATCCCAAATTCCTTGCACTTGAAACTCCCTGATTGCTTTGAGTTAGCACTACAATACGCCTATCATCATAGCGTTGCAATACTCTTGGAGTTTCATCACTGCTCCCATCATCAATGATAATTAGCTCAAAATCTTTAAAATTTTGTGCCAAAACTGAATCAATCATTCGCCCAACACAATAATCTCGATTGTATGTAGGCAAGATTACCGAAAGCAATGGAGGATTCACTTCTCTTCCCTGTCTATTCCTTCAAACCACTCCACAATCTCTCTAATCACCCTCTCTTTATTGCTCTCTAGTAGCAACTCGTGTCTTGCTCCACTATAAAGCCTTAGCTCAACATTGCTATACCCTTGAGAGGTGAGGTGTTTGTAAGCCTTATATGCTCCAGCCCCAAATTCTCCACAAGGATCATCATCTCCACTCATAAACATTATAGGCAAAGCTGTATTTTTCACATTAGGATAGGGAGAAAAGACTTGCTTTACTCCCCCAAAAAGCCCTTTGAAAGAATTGAGAGTAAAAGAGAATTGATAATCTCCTCTCTCTTTATACACTCTAACACTCTCTAGCTCACGCGTTAGCCACGCATAGGGAGGATTGCTTGGATTTTCTTTTCTAAACTTTTTGTTAAACCCCACAAGTGTGAGCAGATTCATCACTTTCAAACCTATGGCATTAAATCCTAGCTTATTAAATATCTCACACAACACCACTCCAAACCCTGCTAGAGGATTGGGTGAGGGAGTCCCCATAAGAATTAGTCCATTTAACTCACTCTCATATCTTTGCAGATACACTCTTGAGAGCAAACTTCCCATAGAATGCCCTAACAAAAAGAAAGCATACCCGCTAAAGCGATTTTTCAAAATCTTTGTGAGTGAGTACATATCTTCCACTGCCCTCTCAAAGCCCCTCTCTCCCATTTCTCCCCACGCCACTTCATACTCCCCACTCACTCCCCCCACACTCTCTCCATGTCCGCGATGATCATTTATCGCCACCACATAGCCACACTCACTCAAAGCTAGTGCCAACTCTTCGTATTTGCTTCTCTCCTCAATCATTCCATGAGCAATTTGCACGATAGCCCCATTGGGGTTCTTAGGATGATAGAGGGTATAGATAATCTCTCCAAAATCACTTCCAAAACTTAATCTTTCTTGCAAGAAAACTCCTCACTCTAATAGCTTTTGAAGAGATTCTATTATAAAACTTCAAAAAAACGACAAACTCTCTAGGAGGCAAATATAAAAAAGCATAAATTATCTTTCCCTTATGGGGGGGGGGGATATGCAAGGATTTTGCAAGTTTTTTGGCTCTTGCTAAATACTCTCTCTCATTCTCATATCCAATAGAGCAAGAGTAGAGGAAATAATATGGGGGTTTAAACTTTTGGATAAATCCTCTCTCTTGATAGAAGCGATAAATGGCTTCAAACACATCAAGCAAATCATAGCTTCTAAACTTTTTATGATTACTCATTATGCTATTTTCTCTTTGGCGATAGAAATAAGGCAATCCGCTAAAACGTGCAAAGCTTGAGAGAAAGGGAAGAATCATATACAAAAACCCCTCATCTTCATAAATCTTCCTCTCCAAAAACCTCACCCCACTTCGCTCTAGCAAGGATTTTGCAAATAGACACCTCCACACCGCTCCACCCAAGGCAATGTTTTGAGAATCAGGGATTAAGAGTTGTGGAGAAGATTTTGGTCTCTCTTTGACTTCCCCCAATCCAAAAGGAGCAATATTGTCATTACACACAAACTCCACTCCAAACTCCCTAGCCACACTCACTAGCTCTTCAATATAACCCAAATCAATATAATCATCACTATCTATAAAATAGATATACTCTCCTCTAGCTCTATCTAAGCCAATATTCCTAGCATAGCTCAATCCTCCATTAAGCACACTCACTAGCTCTACTCGATTATCTCTCAAACACTCTTTGGCAATGCTCTCACTCTCATCGCTACTTCCGTCATTGACTAAAATAATTTGCAGATTTGAATAAGTTTGAGATAGGACACTATCAAGACATTCTCTGAGATAGGGGGCAACATTATAGATAGGGATAATTACGCTGACTAGGGGATTCATTTCACCTCCCACAAAGGGGGAGAGGGGATTAAGAGAGCTTGAATGGGTGCTCTACAACTCTTTTGCGATCGATGATATAAGGAATCAAAGCCATATGTCTAGCTCTTTTGATTGCCTTCTCAACTCTCTCTTGCCATTTTTTTGTATTTCCTGTAAGGCGTCTTGGCATAATTTTGTATCGCTCAGAGAGAGAGTGCTTCAACATCTCTACATCTTTGTAGTCGATAAAGTCGATTTTTGCCTCTGTGTATCGGCAATATCTTTTTGAATATTTTTTCTTTTCCATTTTAACTTCTCCTAGAATGGTATATCTTCATCATCAATATTGATTTCAGGAATATTTTGCTGATAGTGATTCTCAGCATAAGTGTTTTGCTGAGGGGCTTGATAGGATTGCTGTGGTGTGTATTGAGATTGAGAAGCATAGCTTTGAGGAGCTTGATAAGGCTCACCCATAGGAGCTTCATAACCTCCAACTTCTTGACGCGTATCAAGCATTTGCATACTCTCAGCAGTCACAGTATGTTTGCTTCGCTTCACACCACTTTGATCGCTCCAAGTCTCATAGGTAAGCTTCCCCTCGATGAGAACCTTGCTTCCTTTGCGTAAATACTGATTGGCTACTTCAGCAGTGCGTCCAAAAAGTTTCACATCAATAAAGCAAGTATCATCACCTTGTGAGCCATCTTGCTTTCGGTAACGACGATTAGTCGCCATTCCCATTGTAGCAACAGCACTCCCACTTGGCATATAACGCAACTCTACATCTCGGGTTAGGTTTCCTACTAAGATCACTTTATTATACATATTCCAACCTTAAGCTTCTGTGCTTTCCTCTACACTCTCTTCAGCTTTTACTGCCTTAGGAGCTTCCTCTTTCTTTGCAGGTTTTTTGACATACTTTTGTGGATTTTTAGCTTTATCTACCAAAATCTCCCACGCTTTTTGCTCTTTTTTGCTCTCATACTTCACAACGATAAATCTCAAAATATCTTCGTTGATTCGGTAAAGTCGCTCAAGCTCCAAAATCAAAGAAGGCTCAGCTTTGAAGTAGATTACAAAGTAATACCCTCTTTTGTTTTTCTTGATTTCATAAGCAAGATGTCGCATACCCATATCTAGGCAAGTTTCAATCTCACCGCCATTCTTGATGATTGCTTCTTTGTAGAATTCGATTTTTGATTTAATCTCATCTTCTACAAGAGTAGGCTTGATGATAAACATCGTTTCGTAATGTTTCATAAAAACTCCTTATGGTTTCCGCCCAACTTTTTGTCAAAGTCAAGCAAGGTCTTTTTAGTGAATAAAAAGCTTTTGATTCTATCGTAAAATTTCTTGAAATTCTCCCAAAGCTATCAAAGGATTGAGAATTTTTGCTTTTCCACTCATAATAGTTTGTCGCCATCGCAAACAAACCTCAAAGATTTTTCTATATTGATCTTCTCTCACTGCTAGGGCTTCTTGCGTCAAAGAATCAGCAATATGATTGGGCAAAACATATCCCAAAGCCTCTTTAATCTCGACTTTACCATACGCCCTCATATAGGAGAAAATCAAAAAGAGCTTATAGAAATGTGAGCTAATTGCACTCACAAGGCTCATATCATCTACCCCCTCCTCCTCAAGTCGTGCATAGATTTTCATCACATCTTTTCTCCTTAGCAACGCTTGGATTAAGTCCTCCACCTCAAAGCTCCCCAAATCCGAACACAGCCTAAGAATGTCATCTTCTTCTATCTCTTTGGAGTAAAGTGTGAATTTCTCTAGCTCTTTGAGGGCGATAGAGAGATCCCAATTTTGCATCTCAAGAAGGCGTGAGAGGTTTCTTGGGTGGATATTGATTCCTAGCTCTTTGGCTCTTTGCACCAAGAAAGTTTGAGCCTCCATTGCCTTAAGCTCAAAAAACCTTACTTCCACCACCCCCTCTCCTTTGAATGCCCCTGCCATTTCTTTGAAATCTCTCCCATACTCTCCCACACTTTTTGAATCGCTTTTATAAAATTCGATAATCAAAGAGTTGTTGGGGTTTTTTTTCATCGCTTCCAAAAAATTGCCTAGCTCTTTTTTGGAAATTTTTTTGTCTATTTTTAAAACTACAAGCGTGCTGTCCCCAAAAAGAGAGGATTGATTGAGCAAATCAAAAACTTGAGAGTAATTATAGTCGCCATAATAAAATGTCATTATATTTTCAGGTGTGGTGATTCTTTGGGCAATCAGCTTGGAGTAATACCCTATCCAAAAATTCTCCTCCCCATAGAGCAAACTTGCTTGAGGGGTGCTTTTTTGCAAATATAAATCTAAGTCTTTTTTATACATTTTAATCCACCACTTCCACATAAATTCTTGCATTTGCAAGATTGCTTGAGAGGATTTTTACTCTCAATCTCTCAAATTTCTCAGCGTGTATTTTATCTTGACAAACCATTCTTGCACCTATGATTTTCTCTTGGGCTTGGAGCAAGAAGGGGTATTGCTCATCAATCACAATCGCCTCTATCTCCTCTCCCCTGTGCCTATCTGCCCAGTGAGCAAATTTCCTATCTTTGTAATCCATTTCCATTTTGGAAGCAATTTTTTCACTCTCACTTAGGCTTTTTGCAAGGCTTGGATACTCCTCACTCAAATACTTTAGTCGCTTTCCACCCACCAAAGTGTCTTTAATCAAACGATGCACACACAAATCCGAATACCGCCGAATCGGAGAGGTAAAATGCGTATAGACTTCAAATCCCAAACCAAAATGCCCTATATTCTCACTTGAATACATTGCTTGATTTTGGGCTTTGATAATCATCTTATCCACCTCTTTTTCTATCCCTGCCTTTTTGCTCCACTCTTGGATATGACAAATGAGCGTATGCACCTCCCTCTCTTTACCCTCAAATCCTAGTCCTCTTAGATGAGATAAAAGCTCAAAAAGTTTATCTTCTTTCATCTCTTCGTGAATTCTGTAAATCCCCTCCACCTCTAAGCCTTGCAAAATCTTAGCACTCTCTATATTGGCTAGTAGCATTGCTTCCTCCACGATGCAATGACTCTCCCCCTCACTGCTTACCCTCACACTCTCTAAGCTTTGATTCTCATCTAATCTTAGCCTAACCTCATCGCCAAAAAATGTATGTCCTTTTTTGAGGCGTTGCTTTTTTATCTTCTTAGCTAGAGGATAGAATCCCAAAATACTCTCTTGTATATTTTTTGGAATCTTCTCTGTCCTTTTTCCATTCAAAAGCTCATCAACTTCTTCATAGGAGAGATTGCAATGATTTTGAATGAGTGCTTCATAGACTTTACTCCCCCTCACCTCTCCACTCTCACTCAGAGCTATCTCCCACACAAGGGCTAAACGCACTTCTTTTTCATTCAAAGAGCAGATATTTTCACTCAAAGCTCTAGGAAGCATAGGGATACTTTTGTGGGGGAAATATACGCTAAATCCCCTCATCTTTGCCTCTTTGTCTAGTGGGCTATCTTTACTGACATACTCACCCACATCAGCAATCCCCACATAAAGCTTCAAATTCTCACAATCAAAATAAATCGCATCATCGTGATCTTTGGCATCACTTGGATCTATGGTGCAAAAGGGGAGAGAGAGCAAGTTTTTGCGTTGAGGATAAAGTGAGGGATACACCTCATCTCCAAAGCTTTGGGCTAGTTGCAAACTCTCAGGAGAAAATCCCTCTTCCCGCCCATAGCTTTGCAAGACAATTTTTTCATCAATTCTCTCATCTTCTAGCACACCCAAAACTTCCAAAATCTCTCCATTTCTCACATCTACCCTCAAAACTGCGTGAGGAGGGAGAGAGCCCAGAGCCTTTTGTCTTGCTTTTAGAGAGATAGTGAGGGGCTTATCTTGGGTGCTTTTAAGCTCTAAGGCACAGATTTTTCCTTTGACTTTTTCCAAATACACCAAAGTATGCACACTTGGAGTATAAAGCAAACTAACTAATCTAGCTTTTGTGCTTTTGGATATTGTTTTAACTAGCACAATATCCCCACTCACTAGCCCTCTATGCACTCTCACTAGCTTAAAGTCTTTTTGGTGAGTGGGGGAAAAGCTTTTGAGAAACACCAAATCCTCTCTTACCACATCAAGACTTCCTATGGCATACCCCTCTTTGAGCTGAAAAGTTTTAGTCTTTTTGACAATCACATCAAGTTTTTGCAATGCATAAAAAAGTGCGTGGTGCTTTTTGGGAATCTCTTTAATCCCACTACACAAACGCTCCAAAAATTCTCTTATTTCCATACTCTTAGCCCCAAAATTTTTCAAAATTATACACTTTGAGTTATAATCCACCCCAAAAAACTCGGAGTTTGCTATGTCGCTTACAATCTATACACAAAAAGATTTAACCACCTCTTTGCTCAAAGATAAAACCATAGGGATTATCGGTTTTGGAGCTCAAGGCAAAGCACAAGCTCTCAACCTCAGAGATAGCGGATTGAAAGTAAAAATCGCCCTCAAAAGTGTCTCAAAATCAATCCCCCTAGCCCAAGAGCTAGGATTTGAAGTTTGCACTTTGCAAGAAGTGGCACAAGAGTGTGATGTGATTGCCTTCTTGCTTCCTGATGAATGGCATAAACAAGTCTTTGATGAAGTCGCACCCTATCTCAAAAGAAATCAAGTCTTGCTTTTCTCTCACGGATTTAGTATCCATTTCAAAGAAATCACCCCTCCTCCATTTGTCGATGTGATTATGGTCGCACCTAAAGGTGCAGGAAAGGCTGTAAGAGATGAATATGTGGCAGGAAGAGGGATTGTGAGCCTTATAGGAGTGGAGCAAAACCATTCAGGAGAGGCGAAAAATATCGCATTGGAATATGCGTGTGGGTTGGGGAGTGGAAGAAGTGCGATTTTTGAGAGCAGTTTCAAAGATGAGTGTGAGTGCGATTTGTTTTCAGAGCAAAGCGTGATTTGTGGAGGATTGGACGCTCTTATTCGTGCAGGATTTGAGACTTTGGTAGAGGCAGGATATCCTGAAGAGATTGCTTATTTTGAATGTTTGCACGAGGTTAAACTTGTCGCTGATCTTATCTATGCTAATGGGTTGCAATCAATGAGAGAGCATATCTCAAATACAGCAGAGTTTGGAGATATTATGGCAGGGAAGCAAATCATTACAGCAGAGAGTAAAGAGGCGATGAGGGAGATTCTAAGAAAAATCCAAAGTGGAGAATTTGCAAAGAGTTTTCTCAAAGAGAGGGACACTCACTTCCCCAAGCTAAGAAGAGAGCGTAAAATACTTCAAAAATCCCAAATAGAAGAGGTTGGAAAGAAAATGAGAGGATTAATGCCATGGGTTACACACTAAGATTATCATTTTTAGCATTGTTGTTTTTTGTGGGGTGTGGTTCGCCAAAGATTGAACGCATTCAAGAAGAAGTTCCACTTCAAGAGAAGCAAAGCACACAAGAAGCAGTGGAAGAAGAGGTGCAAATGCCAAAGCTCAAACTTCAAGATATTCCCACCACTCCCCAAGAGCAAATCATAGAGCTTCAATGATTCCTATCCCACATCCCCTCCTCTCTCTCAAAAGCCCTCCAAAAACTCTCTTTGCTCAAGGAGATCTCTCCTTGCTCCAAGCTCCCAAAAAAATCGCAATCGTAGGCACTCGCAAACCCAATCCCTATACCAAACTCCTCACCCACAATCTCTCTGAGTTGATTGCCAAAAGTGGGGGAGTGGTTGTCAGTGGTGGAGCTTTGGGAGTGGATATCATCGCTCATCTTGGTGCAATGCCAAGAACGATTATGTTTTCTCCCTCAAGTCTAGATTCTCCCTACCCCAAAACCAATGCCTCAATCATCAAACAAATCTATGAAAAAGCCCTAGCTTTGAGTGAATATGAAAACAACCCCTCTCCAAAGCCTTATCACTTCTTAGAGAGAAATCGCTTAGTGATTGCATTGAGCGATATTGTCATCATTCCTCAAGCTGATCTGGGAAGTGGCTCAATGGAGAGTGCCAAAATCGCCCTCTCTCTCAATAAGCCTATCTATGTCTTGCCTCATCGTCTTGGAGAGAGTGAGGGGACAAACTCTTTGCTTCAAGACAAAAAAGCTCAAGCCATTTATAATCTTCAAGAATGGATAAAAGAGCATTTTGGGACATTGTTTTGTCCTCAAGATGATGAGATTTTGAGCTTTTGTTACAATCCTGTGGGCTTTGAAGTGGCTTATCAAAAGTTTGGAGATAAACTCTATGAATACGAGGTAGAGGGGAAAATTAAGATTGAAAATGGACGAATTTATGTCTGCTAATCTTCTCTCTTGCGATATTGGGCTTAAACGCATTGGAGTTGCAATCTACACACAAGGAATCGCCCTCCCCCTCCCTCCAATCCTCAGAAAAAATCGCACTCAAGCCTCACTAGAGCTTAGCACCCTCTTAAAAGAAAGACAAATCACCAAGCTCATTATCGGACTCCCCAAAAGTCAGAGAGAAGAGGAGATTCACGAAATGGAGCGACGCATTAGACATTTTATCTCCTTGCTAGATTTTGGAGGGGAAGTTATCTATATTGATGAGGGATATAGCTCAGTTGAGGCAATGGAGAGATTGAAAACTCTAGGCAAAAAAGAAAGGAGTGAAAAAATCAAAAATGGAGAGCTAGATAGCCTCTCAGCTCTTATCATATTAGAGCGTTATCTAGGAGTGCTATAATCCCGCCTTTATTTTCCAATCACAAGGAAGTTCAATGATTATTTTGCTTACTTTATTGTCCTTTTTTCTTGGGGGATTATGGTTTTCTCCCAAACTCTTTGGGAAGATTTGGTGTGAGGGGGTAAATCATCAGCAAAACCCCAATACTAGCAAACTTGCTCTATTTCTAGGAGTGTTTGCAATCAATCTCTCTGTAAGTCTTTTAAAAGTGCTAAGTGCAAGTTTCGCCCTCAAACTCTCTAGCAATCTCTTTCAATACACTCTCTTGGGTGGGATTTTTATCTTTTTGATTGCAAGTGTGCATATCCAAAACCTCTATTTTGCCAAAAGAAGTCCCAAAGCCATTGCTGTGGAGTTTGGCTATCAAGCCCTAGATTTGGTGATGATTTTTGTCTTGGTGTATTTTCTAGCTTAAAGTGGCATTTTTTCCTCTATAATCTCCTCCCTAATTTTTGAGTTAAGGAGAAAAGATGACACGATATGTAAAAGTTGCACTTTTGGCGTTTTTGACTTCATCAAGTTTGCTATGGGGAAGATTTTATATAGGGGTTGAGGGTGGATATATGAGAGATCGCTCAGTGTATGAGTATGAGGAAAAAGGGGTAAGCAAAACAGAATGGGAGAAAAAAGTCTTAGGTAATGGGCTAGTAGGAAATATCACCTTAGGGACAGAGCATTTCTTTGGGAGAAATTACTATGGAGTGAGATGGGGAATCTTTGGAGGATATGGAGCAAGTCAAAGCAAAGATAGTGAGTTTGGAGAGAGCAAACTGACAACTTTTTGGGCTGGAGCAAACTTTGATATGTTTTTCAACTTCTATGCCAAAGAAGACTTTATGACAGGTATGTTTATGGGTGTGGAGTATGACTATATCATACAAAAACCTAGCAAAGAAGCACCTTTTGGCGTAAACAACAAAACTCAAAGCAATAACCTTGCCTTACGTGTAGGACTTAGCACACTCTTTGGCAACCACCACAGACTTGAGCTTCTTGCTAAAGTGCCTGTATATGTCCAAGATCACGACAAGAAAATTGCTCCAAGCAAATATGAGTTCAAATACGAATATGTGCAAGGATTACTTGCTTATAAATATGTATTCTAAAGACAAAATATAAAAGATAATATTTTTATTACTTTTTATTAGTACTTTCTTTATATCCTTGCTCCAAAAAGTAAAAGGAGAAGGATATGAAGTATCAAAACACATTCCCAACTATCATCTTTTTTGTTTTCTTATCTTTTGTGAATTTGGTTTGGGGGAGATTTTACATAGGGGTTGAGGGTGGATATATGAGAGATTACTCTACTTATATTTATGAGGATAATAGTGGGAACACAACCACAGGTAGAGAAGAAAACTGGGATAAAGAGCTTGTAGGCAATGGGGTAGTAACCAGTCTTATTTTGGGGACAGAACATTTCTTTTGGAAAAACTATTATGGGATTAGGTGGGGAGTATTGGGAGGTTATGGACTTACTCAAAGCAAAGATTCCCAATGGGGAGATATCACCCTTAGCACTCTAAGTCTTGGGGTAAATTTTGACTCTATTTTCAATTTTTATGTTACAGAAAAACTCACAGTGGGGTTATTTGTGGGAGCAGAATATGATTTTACCCTCCTTAAACCCAACAAAGAAATCTCTATCGGAGAGAGAGCAGCAAGCACCCTACCCAAAGAAGATATGCTTGTAAGCAATAAAACTCATATCAACAACCTCTCAATCCGAATAGGGGCTAGTGCTTTAGTTTACAATCATCACAGAGTTGAGTTTTTGACAAAAATCCCCATCTATCTTGAGAAGCACTCTCAACACTTTATAATGGAGGGACAACAATGGAATGGTGCAAAAGATGATAGAAAATACACTTTTAAATACAAATACATTCAAGTGCTACTTGGCTATAAATATGTATTCTAGGAATTAAAGGGGGTGTAAAATTGTGCATTTTTGTAACACTACATTTCTTAGTTATTATTATTTGCTACTTTTTATCATTATCTATTCTATTTTGATTTAACCTTTCTAAATTCTTATGCACTTTCTTGAAGTTTTTGTCATCCTTTATAGAAGTTGATACAAACCATTATTTGTTTTGTATTTAAATCATTTGTAAGGAATCTAAATGAAAACAAATGCAAGAAATATCAAAAAGCTCATAGCAATTGGCTTTTTTCTTTGTTCAAGTACACTTTGGGAAGATTTTATATGGGAATTGAGGGTGGATATATGAGGAGCGAATCTATTTTTGAATACACAACAAAAGGAAATGTTGTTGTAGGCAAAGATTGGAAAGAGAGTATTGTAGAAAATGGTGGTGTAGCAAATCTCATTTTAGGAACAGAGCATTTCTTTGGTGAAACACAGCGATTTGGAATCCGTTGGGGGATTTATGGAGGATATGGCTACACACAAGGAAAACACAATGAACTGGGAAAAATCTCTATGCAGATTCTCTCAGCAGGTTCTATCTTTGATACGATTACCAACCTAGTGAGTGAGGAAAAAATACAAGTGGGTTTCATTGGTGGATTGGGATATGACTTTAGTTCTCTGATGCCAAGCAGAGAAATCAAGCTTGGTTTCAAGGCTATGCCCCCTATACTTGATAAAGATTTGGCTATCACAAACAAAACCTATCTTAATTCACTTTTGCTCAGACTGGGGTTTTCAACACTTTTCAACAAACACCATCGTTTTGAGGTGATAGCCCAAATCCCCTTCAATCTAACCTTGATTAGCACTCGATTTGGGTATGCAGAAGGAGGAAGAAATATTGATATAGGATATGATTTCTACTACAATAGAATTCAAGGATTGCTTAGCTACAAATATATTTTTTAAGGTTTTAGGAGGGATTAGATTTTTGTAATCACCTCCAACGCCTCAATCACCCTCAAAGTATGCTCTCTATCCTCTTGAGTCTTTTGCAAAATACACTCATAGAAGCACTCAATGGATTTATCAAGTGAGAGATAGTTTGGAAGCTCTGGGATATATTCCTCTCCAAGCTTGTATTCCACCATTTTGGCATAAAGGCTATTTTTGTCTAGCTCATCTTTGATAACCACTCCTGAGTCATAAATCTTGATTTTTTCTCTCTTGGTATCATCATAGACTGCACTTTTTTGTGTCCCTCCGATAATCATCTCTCTGACTTTTACAGGACTTAGCCAAGAGACATTAATCGTGATAATTACCCCACTTTTTAGCTCGATATTGATATTGGCTAGTGCGTCATTGGGGTAGCTTTGATATTTTCGCTTAAAAGTGCTGACTTTTTTAATCTCAAGCTTGATGAGTGCATCAATGATACTCAAATCATGAATTGCCAAATCCCATATCACATCAACACTGCTTTGAAACAATCCAAGATTGATACGCCTTGAATTGATATAGACAATATCCCCAAAAGTATGGATATTTTCTTTGAGATATTTGACAGCAGGAGAGTGCAAAAACACATGATCGCAATGCAAAATCACACCATTTCTCTCTGCCAAATCATAGAGCTCACACGCCTCTCTGACATTGGTTGTCAAAGGTTTTTCTACAAAGATATGTTTTCTAGCTTTAATCCCCTCTTTGGCGATAGAGTAGTGTGTGTGAGGGGGCGTGATGACAAAAAGAGCTTCTATCTTATCACTCCTCAAAATCGCTTCAAAACTCTCATATGGGGTAAAGCTATAAAGCTTTTGAGCTTCCCTTACCCTTGAGCTATCCATATCAAAGATTGTCTCTATCTCAAACCCCACTCCCTTCTCTTTGAGCTTCTCAATCGTCCTAGCAATATTTATCCCCCAATATCCATATCCAATAATCGCAACTCTCACTTACTCTCTCCTATAAATCTCTAATTTTCTTTGCAGGATTGCCCACATACACCCCACGCTCTACAATGTCTTTACTTACCACACTCCCTGCCCCTATCACAACCCCATCACAAATATTCACAGGCAATATCGTCGCATTTGAACCAATGCTGACATTATTTCCTATTTTTGTGCTTTTCCACTGACTTGAACTCTTTGAGGGGTGTCCTTCAGAAAAAAGATCATTGATAAACATTACTCCGTGTCCAATAAAGCAATCCTCTCCGATTTCTACCAAAGAGCAGATAAAACTATGACTTTGAATCCTACTCCTTGCCCCTATCCTCACATCGCTTTGAATCTCCACAAATGGTCCTACAAACACATCTTCACACAATTCACAACCATAAAGATTGCAAGGCTCAATGACTTTTACTCCATTTGAAGATTTGACATTGACTATCCCACTTTTTAACACTTGCACTTCCTCTCCTTCAGCACTGAAATCTCCTCCATTACCCTCTCAAGCTTAAGAGCCAAAAGATTAATCTCTTCAAGATGAGAGTAGGTGCTTAAATCTTTGGGCAAGGGCATTTGAGTAAGTTTGGTAATATCAAGGATTCCATCACACACCCCCTGCAATGCCCTCTCCCCCTCACTAGAAAATAAATATCCATACAATCCCTTTGCCACTTCCTCACTCTTTGCCCTCAGCACCAAAACCCCTACATTTGCGATACAAGGCAGGGGAAGAGAGTGGGGAAGCAGGGCAATTTTGGGAGAATTTCCCCTTAGAGCGATGAGAATATCATAGGGCTTGAGGGTGTATTTTTGGATTTTTTCTCTATTGCCTTGTTTTCTTAGATTGCTAAAATGATGAGTGAATCCCAAAGGTGCAAAATCACTCACCCCCACCTCAAAATACTCAATCTCCTCATCTTTGTTGCTTCCATACACCCTCTGCCCCCTCACTAGCTCCACCACTTCACCCAATCTCTTAGAATCCCTCTCTCCTCTCTCATATCCAAAAATCTCTTCAATCCCCCCTACCACTTTGCTATAAGCACTTGAAGTTCTGCTCTCATAGAGTGAGAGGATTTGAGCAATTTTGCTTAAGCGATTGTATCGCCCTTCTTTGATAAAAAACTCACTTGCATTGATATATAAAATCTCTTTTGCCCCCTCTCTTAAAAGCACAAGACAAAAATCATAATTTTGAAAAGGAAAAAGATTTTTGGGTAGCTCGATAATACACTCTATCCTCCCCTCTAGTGAGCTTTTGAGCTTGTTTTCTAAAGTGGAGTTTTTAAAGATTTGACTTCTTAGCAAAAACGCTCCCCTCCCCCCAAAATGCACTAAGGCGTGAGAGAGGAAAACTAGCTCAGGATAGCTTTTGGATAGCATACCTCCAAAGCGTTCATCTTCTTTGATATAGTGAGTTCCCATATGTGAATGCAAGGGGGGATTACAAATCATTACATCAAACTTGACAAAACCCTTTGCACTCTTAAAGCTTGATTGCTTTAAAATATCATTTGAAAGCAGATTCTCTCCACTCTTCCCACAAAGCTCACATACTAGCTTTGCAATCACGCTAAATCGCTCATCTAACTCCTCTCCATATACCTCCACACCTTCCCCTACTTGCAAAAACAAGCTTCCAATCCCATAGCAGGGATGATACAAGCTCTCCCCCCTTTGGAGTGAGAGCAAAGAGAGGATAAGGGTTTGCACCTCACTTGGCATTGCATAAAAATAGAGCTTGTTTTGTGTCTTTTTTTGGGTAATCACATCAAAAAAGGCACTTAGACTTTGAGAATCTAGCTCACTCTCATCAAGGCTTTTAAGGATTTTGGTAAGATTGAGATTAGGGTTTGGAGGGATAAAATAGGGGATATATTTTTGCATTACCTCAACGCAATCTTGATAAATCTTTTTTCTCCTCAAAGCTTTTAGAAGCAGGGATTTATGAAGATTATGTTTTTTGAGCAGAGCAAACTCAAGAAAGATGTGTAAAGATTCTAAAATATCAACCTGATAACGCTTAATATAATCAAAGCAATCTAGCAATCTCTTCACAATCCCTCCTTAAAAGTTTTTGTGAAATTTTAACGCCAAATACGAGATGTTTTCAAACTTTTTGCAATGGAGAGCTTAAAATCTCTCCATTACAAAATCAATCGTGAAGTAATAGGGGGAGTATTTGACATTGCTATTGCCATCTTTGATAACCATTGTAGCTGGAGTTACAGGGAGTTTTGCCATAAACTCTACTCCATATTTTTTGCTAAACATTGCTCTAGCTCCGATATTGAAGCGAAATTCAAAATCCAAAAATCCATCTCCACTTAAAGGATTTTTATAATAAACACTTTCATTTTTTGTTATTGCCTCCCCATTCAATGCCCCAAGTCCTATTCCCCCAATCACTGCGACATCAATATTGTTTTGAGAAAAGACATTGTAGATTACATCAGCATTGATTGTATGTGAGGCAGAAAAAATATAAGGGGTGAAAGATCCTGAATTATAGGTATATTCATCTAAGGGCAAGACATTAAAATCAAGATTATAATAAACCCTTAATCCAAGAGTGGGATTGAAATAATGATAAGCCCCCACTTTCACAGAAGCCACAAATGAAGCAAAACTTTGATTCTGCTCATACAATCCTCCATTAGGGTGCAATACATTGTTGTATTGCACTGCATTTGCACCAATCCCTATACCCCCACCGACAAAAAATCCAATATCTACCTTCTTCTCTTGAGTATCCACCCTTAGCTCTGCAAAACACAATCCCACAGATAAAATCAGCAAAATAAACTTTTTCACTCTCTCTCCTTGATAATTTTTGAGAGATTTTACTTATTTTTTGGAAGTTTTCCCCAAAAATTCACGGCAAAGCTCATTTGTAAGTTGGCAGTAGATTTTGGGCTTATGGGAAAAATCAAGTGGGGAGAGAGTGAAGCTCAAAGTTTTGCCCTCAATCTTGGCATCTACCCCCTTTGTGCTTCTTTGAAAATAGCAATTCTCCCCACTTCTTCTCTCTAATAAGATTGATAAAGCCTCATCAATCTCACTTGAAGTAGGGGATTCTCCCCTTAGAGCTTTGGAGCTGTAAAGCTCCATAAAGGCCTGATTACTTCTTTGCAACCTCTCTTGCAAGACAAAGACACATTTGCGATGAGCAAAGGAACTGCTCTTTGGCAAAGCAATCAAAAGCAAGAGAGATAAGATAATAGTGCAAACCACCACCTCAAAGAGACTAAAAGCCCTAGTTTGCGATGAGAGGATATCTTTTGTTTTCAATGCTCTCTAGTAGTTTTGCACAGAGTGAAGAGCTAGGCTTAGGGGTAATCTCTACCAAAATATCTCTTTGATCTACAAACTCAAAAGTTACGCAATCATTCTCGCTATCCACAGCTCCACTCTTGGCTAACTTCACTCCATTGCCCACAGCAATCCATCGTGTTTTGCTAAGCCCTGCATTTTGCAAAATCCAATCTCCATTGATTGCAGAGCTTGGAGGATTTTTGACAAATGCCTCTCTTTGAATCGCACTCAAAGCTTGGGTAATATCTGCTTGAATACTCACAGC
This sequence comes from Helicobacter brantae, assembly GCF_003364205.1. Lineage (GTDB taxonomy): Bacteria > Campylobacterota > Campylobacteria > Campylobacterales > Helicobacteraceae > Helicobacter_G > Helicobacter_G brantae. Next base: position 78,990 of record NZ_NXLV01000003.1, on the reverse strand, counting down.
TTGAGCTTCCCCTCGTGTGAAAGAAAATTTAGGGATAGCAATGGCTGCCAAAATCCCCAAAATCACAATCACAAACACAAGCTCTAGCATACTAAAGGCATTTCTCATAGTCTCCTCCTAGTAAATAATCAAACCCCCTTATTTAGCATTGCCTCCACAAAATCTGCACTTACTTGAGCACTATGCTCCAAAAATTCATCAAAGCTCACATCTGCCTCACCATCGGCACTATCACTAATTGATCTTAAGATGCAAAAAGGCACTTTGAGAAGATGACAAACATTTGCCACACTTGCCCCCTCCATCTCCACTGCATCTGCACTGAAGTTTTCTATCAACCATTGCTTTTTCTCACTACTTGCAATGAAGCTATCTCCACTAGCGATAATTCCCTCCTCAAGTTTGATTCCCTTCTCTTTTGCCACCTCTTTGGCAACTTGGATAAGATGAGAATCTGCCTCGATATACACACTACTCTCAGGGATAAATCCTAGAGGGTGTCCAAAAGCTGTAATATCTACATCATATTGACAAAGCTTATTTGCCACAATCAAATCCCCCACCTTTAGCTTAGGGCTTAGTCCCCCTGCCACACCACTAAAAATCAACTTCTCACAACCAAATTTCAAAATCATTGTGCTTGCACTCAGTGCTGAATGCACTTTTCCAATCTTGCTATAAGCCAAAACTAGCTCATAATCCCCATAAGGGATTTTATAAAATGTATTTCCCCCCACTTCTTCTTGAGTGTAGTTGGGGAATTTTTTCAAAAATGGCGTGATTTCCTCACGCATTGCTCCCAAAATCGCGATTCTCATTCTCTCTCCTTAGCTCAAATTTGCAATACTCTCTTTAAGAGTAGCTACATCACTGACGTTATATGTAGGTTTATCACTCAATCGCTTATTCAGTCCCTTTAGCACAGAGCCATTTCCAAACTCAATAAAAGCATCAACCTCACTTGAAATCTTTTGGATACTTTGCTTATAAAGCACGGGCATTACAAGCTGTTGGGTTAGCAAAGTTTTGGCTTGGGCTTTGTCTTCATATAGCTCTAGACTTGCATTAGAGAGGATTGGATTTGTCATTTTTGGCTCTAAATACTCCTCTAATAACGCCTCAAACTCTCCACACGCACTCTCTAGCAATGGACAATGACTTGCCACAGACATTGCTAGGAGTAACGCCCTCTTTGCTCCTAGCTCTTTAAGAGGAGCTTCCAAAGAGGCTAAATCGCTCTTTTTCCCAGCCAAAACCACTTGCCCATCGCCATTGTAGTTGGCACACCATACCTTTTTTCCACTCTCTCTCTGAGCAGAGCAAAACTCCTCTAGCACACCATCAGCAAGTCCTACTATTACCATCATTCCTGCATCTTGCCCCTCACACGCCTTTGCCATAAGCCCTCCTCTTTGATGAGTGAGCCTAAGGGCATTTTCAAAACTTGCCCCACCTGCCACAGCCACAGCACTCACTTCTCCCAAAGAATGCCCTAGACTTAGGGTAGGAGAGAGTGAAAGCTCATTTTGAAACACACTATGAGCGATATAGCTCACCAAAAAAATTGCAGGTTGGGTGTATTGAGTTAGATCAAGTTTATCGTTTTCCTCAAACAAAAGGTGTTTCATATCTAGCCCCAAAGTATCACTAGCACACTCAAAAAGCTCTTTTGCAATAGAAAAATTATCATAAAAATCTTTTCCCATTCCCTTTGCTTGGCTTCCCTGTCCAGGGAAAATAAACGCACATCTCATTTCTTTCCTTTGTGGTAAAAATATTTTTGAGAGTGTAGCATAAACTCTGTTTTATCAACCCTAATGCAATTTTTGAGAAAAAAAATCAAAAAATAAGGTAGAATTGCGTTTTTCTTTGGACAGATGGGTGAGTTGGCTGAAACCACATCCCTGCTAAGGATGCGTAGCCGCAAGGTTACCGAGGGTTCGAATCCCTCTCTGTCCGCCACTACTTTATCCCCCTTTTTTATTTTCTATTTTAATTTTTTGAGATTACTCTTTGCTCTTTTTTCTCTTCATTTTAGCAAGATACACCCCAAAGATAATAATCATCATTCCCACCAACTCAAACACCCCTAGCTTCTCTCCCAAAAACACATATCCCATCAGTGCTGCAATCATCGGAGTAAAAAGCAAGATGAGAGAAGAAACTTGTGCATCAACCTTTCCCATAATATAGCCAAAAAACCCTTGTCCCAAAAGCTGTCCAAAAATCACAATCCATAGCAATATCCACCAAGTCTTAGCATCTTTAGGAAGTGAGAAGCCCTCCATTGGAATCCCCACAGACAAAAGCGTGATAATTGAACCAATAGAGGCAAAGGCCATAAGGATTGGCGTATCATACTTTTTGCGAAGTCCATACACAAGAGAGAGAAAAATCCCATAGCACACCATACTCATAAATGCCAAAAAATCCCCAAAAGGCGTAGCTACACTCTCTCCACCCTTCCCCTTTATCAGCACAAACACTCCTGCTAAGGCAATCAAAGATCCCACCACAAAATCTGCTTTGATTTTTTCTTTGTAAAAAATCGCTCCAATAGGCACAAGGATAAAGCATACTAAAGAAGCAAAGAGATTGACATTTGCGATACTTGTCTTGTGAATTGCAACATTGAAAAACACCAAATCAAGCCCAAAAAACACCCCTGCACTCAGCATCAAAAACATATCCTTCCTAGCTACTTTACCAATCTGAGATCTTGCCAAGAGAAAAAACACAGGCATTGCCAAAGCAATACGATAAAATCCCACGATAATTGGCGACATATCTACCACTTTGACTAGCACACTTGCATAAATGATAAATGCTTCAGCCAAAACTGCCAAAAGAACAAAGCGATTCATTTTTATTCCATAAAAAGTAAGATAAAGTAAGGTTGGAAATATAGCACAAAAAAGAATAATTGGTGGAGCTGTGGGGGATCGAACCCCAGTCCAAAAACCAAACCCACAAAGACCTCTACATGTTTAGACAGGGTTGAAAAACTTAAATATAGAGGCTCAACCCCCAAAACACCCTATATCGCAACCTATAATCTTAATCTATCCCTCTAGGTTAGAGATAGAAGCAACTAGCTGTGATGACGACTAGGTGGGTTAGCTAGTATCGCCTACCCAGTCGGCTCCGAAGAGTTGGTTAGACTTACGCTACTTTTGCGTAAGCTGGAGCGAAATTTTTGTTGTTTGCGTTTAATTTTAAACTGGCAGGATTACGGAATGCCATCCGACATGCAGTCTAAGCTATCTAGCTCCTGTCGAAAGCCAAGTCAGCCCCAAAGCTGAAATTATAACGCTTTTTTGGAAGATTTTTTCCCCAAAGCCTTGCTTTCTCCTGCATATCCTATCATCCACTCAGCACACCACGCCACAAAAGCACAAGCAAAAAAACAATATCTTCCTGCAAAATCCACACTCTCAATCACCCTAGAAGAAAATGCAAAAAACACGATTGCCAAACACAGCAAAAAGAGATTAACCATCTCATAAAACCCAAAAAGTTTCCTATAACGATAAAACACCCAAAGCAAAGCCAAAAATCCCACCAAAAAACAAGCCAAATCAAGATAATAGATAGGCTTTGCCTTGTGATAGTAGCCTTGAAGGGCAAAGCCCATAAGCGTGTAAATCACGACATTGATTGAGGGTTTGATGTACTCAAGAAACTTTCCCAATGCATTTGCTCTAAATCTCAATCCCAAAAGCCAATAGCTTAGAGGAAAAACCACAAAAGCACAATAAAAAAAGCCCAAAATAAAAATCGCATAAGGATTTTTCTCAAACCCTCCCTTTGCCCCCTCACTAAAGACCAAATCAAGCAATGCCACTTGATGAGTAGAATACAATAATCCCAAAGTCAAAGCAAACATAAAAAGCAATGCCAAAATTAGCATTACCCCCTTATATCTTGCCTCATCTTTGTGATTCCAACTTGAGAGAATAAGAGAAAAAAGAGAGATAGCAAAGCCTGAAAAATAGAAAAAATACAGAAAAATATCAAAAATCCTCCCATCTTGAGTAAGCAGGGAGTAGAGTTGAGAGAAAGTGGAAGAGAGATTAGAAACCAAAATGGCAAGAGAAGTGAAGACAAACAAGAAAAAAAACACATAACAAAAAACGATATCCACTCTAGCTTTCATATTCTCTCCTTATGGGTTTTTGGCAAAGTATCCCTCAATCCCATCAGCAATCCCTTTGGCTAAGGTGATTTGATAATCACGATGATTGATTCTTCTGCCCTCTGTGGGGTGGGAGATATAGCCAATCTCAATCAACACTGAGGGCATCAAAGCCCCTGCAAGCACCCAAAAAGGTCCCTCTCTCACACCCCCATCAATCAGATTTGGATATTTGGCTTTAAGCTCTCTTAGTATTCCACTTTGGATATCAATAGCGAGTTTATTGGAAGCAATGAGGCGATGAGTATTCATAGAGTTGAGATAAGAGAGTTTAGAGAAGTAATTCATCGCATCAATATCATCTTTGTTTTCTTTCTCAGCCACATTCTTAGCCCTCTCACTTCTAGCAGTAGAGAGAAAATAAGTTTCTATCCCATTGGCATTTTTTGAAGAGCGTTTAGGCACAGAATTGGCGTGGATTGAGATAAACAAATCTGCATTTTTGGCATTGGCATATTGTGTCCTCTCTCTAAGCCCTAGATAGGTATCTTTGCTTCTTGTCATATAGACAATATATCCCCTCTTTTTAAGCTCATTTTCCAAAAGTTTTGCCACATCAAGTGTGATGACTTTCTCACACACCTTTACCACCCCTATGGCTCCACAATCCTTCCCCCCATGCCCTGCATCAATAACGATTCGCTTCTTTGAAGAAGGGGTTTGGGGTGCTTTGCTTGGAGATTTTTTAGAAAGTGGGAGATCTTTGAGGATTTTATCTCCCTCCTCTTTATCTTTGGGATCAATCTCAATATAGAGATTTTTCTCTACAATACGCACTCCATAGCTAAGCTTTTTGGGAGAAGTGAGGACGATTCTTGTGATTTTGGGCTTGTATTGAGCGATTTGTGCTTTGCTTTTGTCAGGGAAATGATAGGTTCTTCTCTTGGTTGAGAGAATGGCTTGGATATCTAGCACTTCTTTTGTAGGGGAGAAAGTCTTTTGTTTGATGTCTGCAAGGGTGATTTTTTTGTTGAAAGTTATTTTGATATTGCTTTTGCCATAAGGCACAACTTGAGTGATATATAAATCTTTGGGGTTACCTGCTGGGTAAAGCCAACAGGTAAGGGCGAAAAAAAATGCAAGAAGCCTTGCCATAAGCCTACTTTACTAGCTCTTGGAAAAGTGCTTTTACCGAAATAATCTCTTTGATTCTATAACCATTAGCTCCTGTGAAAAACAATCCATTCACGCCATCTCCATTGTATCCTGCACTCAAAGAATCAGCGATACAATACCCCACAGCCTTTGCCTCCACCCCTCGATGACAAGGAGTAACACAATTACTAATACACCTAACTTTAGGAGCAGTTCCCTCTTTGATTCTCTCTAGCACTCCTGTTTTAATCGCTCTTGCAGGATAGCCCACAGGAGATTTGACTAGCTCAATATCCTCTTTGCTAAGCTTGGGCATAAGCTCACGATAATAAGGAGCATCACACTCATAAGTCCCCAAAAATCTTGTCGCCATCTGCACTCCACTTGCCCCCAGAGAAATCATCCTATTGATATCTTCTCTATCCCAAATCCCCCCAGCAGCAATCACGGGAATATTTCCCCATTTTCTTGCCTCTTCCACTACTTGAGGAAGGATATTTTCAAGCTGATTTTCTTCTTTGAAACACTCCTCATAGCTAAAGCCTTGATGTCCTCCACTTAGTGGTCCCTCCACCACCACAGCATCAGGCACTCTTTGATATCGCTCACTCCAGCGTTTGCAAATGATTTTTAATGCTCTAGCTGAAGAGACAATAGGAACAAGGGCAACATCAGGAAAGTTTTTGGTAAATTCAGGCATATTTGTAGGAAGCCCTGCACCTGTAACGATGAGATTTGCTCCTGCTTCACACGCATCTCTTACCACTCGCCCATATTCATTGATTGCATACATAATATTTGCTCCCAATGGGCTATCTCCACAGATTTTTCTTGCATTTTTAAAAATCTCTTCAAGTGCTTTTTTGGAATAGAAATTGATAGCCTCAAAGGGTTTGGAATTGACAATTTTCTCCACAAATTGCATTTTTTTATAATACCCTGTCCCCACACAGCTAATAATCCCCAATCCCCCCTCTTTGCTTACATTCCCCGCTAGATTATCCCAACTAATCCCCACACCCATTCCTCCTTGAAAAATAGGGTATTTAATGGTATGTTTTCCAATTTTCAATGATTTGAGTTCAATCATCATTTCACCTTATAATAATTTTTGCAAATTTTCTTTTTCCGATTTGAAAAACATATTCTCCACTTTGGAGCTTTAGATTTTCATCGCTAACTTTTTCTTGGTTGATTTTGAAAGCCCCTGCTTTAATCTCACGCCGAGCTTGAGAGGTGGAATCAACCAACCCACTCTCCTTAGCAATAGAGCAAACCCACTCTCCTGAGCCAAAAGTGAAACTCTCCATCTCTTGAGGAATCTCATTTTTGCTAAACACACGATCAAAAGCCTCTTTTGCCCCAAAAGCCTCTTTTGTGTCGTGATAACGCTCCACAATCTCCAAAGCCAAATTTTCTTTGGCAACTTTGGGGTGTAAAGTGCCTTTTAGCACATTTTGTTTAATTTCCTCAATTTCTGTCAAACTTTTTGAACTCAAAAGCTCATAATATTTCCACATCAAATCATCAGAAATGCTTAAAATCTTAGCATACATTTGCTTAGCCTCTTCTGTGATTCCCACATAATTACCTAGACTTTTGCTCATTTTTTGCACCCCATCAAGCCCCTCTAGAAGTGGCATCATCATCACAGATTGCTCTTTTCCTATCTCATAAGCCCTCTGCAATGTCCTTCCCATAAGCAAATTAAACTTCTGATCATTCCCCCCTAGCTCAATATCGCTTTTGAGTGCGACTGAATCATAGCCTTGAAGCAAAGGATAGATAAACTCCACAATAGAGATAGGTTGATTGCTTTTAAATCGCTTAGTAAAATCATCTCTCTCTAGCATTCTAGCTACTGAAAACTTCCCTGTAAGCTCTATCATTCCTACACTTCCCAAAGGAGTAAGCCAAGTGGAGTTAAACACCACTTCACACAAAGAGGGGTCTAGGATTTTAAAAACCTGCTCTTGATAGGTGAGGGCATTTTGTTGGACTTGCTCTTGGGTGAGGGGTTTTCTTGTCTCACTTTTGCCTGTGGGATCGCCAATACAAGCTGTGAAATCTCCGATGAGAAATTTTACAAATGCTCCATATTTTTGAAAAGTTGCAAGTTTTTGAAGCACCACGGTGTGCCCCAAGTGCAAATCCGGTGCTGTGGGATCAAATCCAGCTTTGAGGATATACCTCTCTCCACTCTCAAAAAACCTCTTGACTAGCTCCTCAATCCTCTCTATGCCAATAATCTCAGCACTCCCTCGCATAATCTCAGATAGTGCTTCTTTAATCCTCTCTTGCATACTTTCTCCTAAACCTTAATGATACGCATCTTTTATATTCTGAAATTCTACAATTTTATACTTGTTTATCAAGGTATTTTTTAGCTCTTTGATATTTTTTCCTCCACACTCCAAGATGATTTCAAAGTGCGTCAAAAACTGATCTTTGTATCCCTTATAAGAAATCCCTACAAGATTACAATCAAGCTTGGCTAAATCAAGCAAGAATTTTGCCAAAGAGCCTTTGGTATCTTCAAGCAAAACAATCACTTTGTATTTCTCAGAAATTTTCCCCACCCAATCCACATATACCATTTTTGTTTTTTCTTCTATTTTGGCTTTTTCGCATAAGCGATGATGAATAATGACTTTTTCATTCTCCAAAATCCCCATTAACTCATCGCCTTGCTTGGGATAACAGCAATAATCATACAAAATCCCATCGATATGTTTGTGGCTTAGGATTTTGAGATTTTCTATCTCATATTTTTTAATCTCCCAATTCAGATATCTTAGTCTTGAGAAAAGTGAGCCTTCTTTTTTGAAAAACTCAACTAGGTTTTTAGAAAGCTCTTTGATTCCCTCACAGCTCAAAGAGGTTTTTAGTCCTAGATACTCGATTGTTTGGGAGATTTGCTCAGCACTTTTATTGAAATTAAATAGTGTTTTGAGGATTTGCAAAGTAATTTTGTTGTTGATTTCTCTAAGCTTGTTTTGGCAGTTGTTTTTAAGATTGCTTTTGGCTTTGGAAGTTTTAACCAAATCAATCCAAGAGCACCTTAACCCTCTCTCTTCTCCTGTGATGATTCGCACAATATCCCCACTTTTTAATCTCTCTAGCAAACTTACTTTTTGATTATTGACATATGCCCCCACAGCTTTTTCACCCAGTTCAGTATGCACAGCATAAGCAAAGTCCAATGCCACAGCACCTGAGGGGAGAGAAAATACATCGCCTCTAGGAGAGAAAACTGCGATATCTTCTTTGTATAAATCACTTTTAACTAGCTCATAAAATTCAGCAATATTTTGATCTTTGTAATCAATATTGCTTAACCAATCAAGAGAGATTTGATTGCCCATTTTGTATTTCCAATGAGCTGCAAGTCCATATTCTGCACTCTTTTGCATATCAAATGTGCGAATCTGCACTTCAAAAATACTATTTTCATCAAAAAGCGTAGTATGAATGGTTTGATAGCCATTTTCTTTGGGGATTGCGATATAGTCTTTGAATCTTGCCACAATGGGTTTGAGGTGGAGATGCACGATTCCTAGCACTTTGTAGCAATCTATCTCATTTTTTACAATCACCCTCACAGCCAAAAGATCCAAAATCTCTTCCACCCCCACGCCTTTGCGTTGCATTTTTAGATAGATTGAATAAGGGCGTTTTAGCCTTCGCTGAATCTCAAAATCTCCCTCTTTAAACCCCTCTTGAAATAAAAGCTTTTCAAGTTTTGCCACAAACTCTTCTAGCTTACCCTCCAAAATCAAGCGATTTTCACCCAAAAAAGATTCAATCTTTTTGTATTCCTCTTTGAAAAGAAAGTAAAAACTCCTATCTTCTAGCTCATTTTTGATACTTGAGATTCCTAATCGATAAGCAATAGGAGCATAGACAACCAAAGTCTCTTCTGAAATCTTTCTTTGCTTCTCTTCACTCAAAGACTCCAAAGTCAGCATATTGTGCAATCGATCACAAATCTTAATAAAAATCGCCCTTATGTCTTTGATAGAGGCCAAAAGCACTTTGCGAAATGAAAGGGCTGAGGAGAGCATTTTGGTATTGGGAATGCCTTGAGGAATATTCTCATCTCTAAGAGAAACGATTTTAGTGAGTGCATCGACAATTTGAGCCACCTCATAGCCAAACTCCACTTCTACTTCTTGGAGAGAAAAATGTGTATCTTCTACCACATCATGAAGCAAAGAGGAGCAAATCATCGCCTCATCTCCCCCATAAAAAGCCACAATACTTGCGACACAAATAGGGTGGATAATATAAGGCTCTCCACTTTTGCGATATTGCCCCTTATGAGCCTCTGTGGCAAAATCAATGGCTTTTTTTATCTTGGGAGTGAGAGTGGTGAATGAAGCCAAAAGAGAGCAAGACTCTTCAACGCTTCTGCACCCTTGAAGAGTTTGCACTAGATTCAATAGAGTCCCCTATCCTCTTGGGTGGGGATTTTCAATGGAAGTGAGTGTGATTTTCTCTTCTGCAATTTCCATCATTGCAATATCTGCAAGTTTATGCACTTTTAAATCCATATCAACTAGTGGCTTAGCTCCATTGCTTAGCTCTTTTGTCCTTGCAAATACAAGGCTTGAAAGCACATATCGATCATTTCCTGTTTTTTCCAATGCTTTTGCTGCGATTTCTTCTGTTCTCATTTTCTATCCTTTTTTATTTTTATTTTACTATAAAATCCTTACTTCACGGTAGAGCAGATTCCCTCTTCTCCTTTGATAATCTTCAAAAGATTACCTTCTTTAAACATATTGCATACCACGATAGGGAGTTTATTGTCCTTTGCCAAAGCAATGGCTGTATCATCCATTACCTTGATATGATCTTTGAGTGCGTCATCATAGCTTAGTTCATTTAACATTACTGCATCAGAGAATTTTGCAGGATCTTTATCATACACTCCATCAACCTTTGTGGCTTTGATAATCATATTTGCCTCAATCTCCACTGCCCTCAAAGTCGCCGCAGTATCAGTAGTGAAGTAAGGATTCCCTGTCCCTGCACTAAAAATCACCACTCTTCCTTTCTGCAAATGTCTAATAGCTCGGCGATAGATATAGGGCTCACACACCTCTTTAATCTCCATTGCACTCTGCACTCTTGTGCTAATCCCAATATGCTCTAGGGCTTCTTGCACTGCAATAGCATTAATCACAGTGGCTAACATTCCCATATAGTCCCCACTTGTTCGCTTGATAATCCCTCCTGCACTTGCACTCACACCTCGGATAATATTCCCCCCACCAATCACAATCCCCACCTCAATACCATCTTCAACCAAAAGCTTAATCTCTTGAGCGATAAATCCCAAAATCTCACTATCAATCCCAAAGCCACCCTCACCTGCTAGTGCCTCTCCTGAAAATTTCACTAATACTCTCTTTGCCATTTTTACCCTTCCTTTCAAAACAAACTAAAGAATTTTAAAATAAAATCCTTTAAAAACGCCATTGAAGTATAAATTCACTCCCTTTTTTTAGCTCACTTTTGCATTCAATCTTGATTTTAAACTCATCACAAATCTTTTTGACAATACTTAACCCTAGTCCAAATCCACCCTTAGAGCTATCAAAACGCGTAAAGCGTTTGTAGATATGCTCCAAGTCTTTTGGGGCGATTCCATAGCCATTGTCTTTGATAGAAAGATAGCTACTCTCTCCTTCTTTATAGGTTTTGATTTCTACTTTTCCATTCTTTGGCGTGTATTTGTAGGCATTGCTCAAAAGATTGTCAATCACAAGTGAAATGCTTTTGGCATTGGCTTGCAAACTCACTTCTTGCAAATCCACAGAAATAGCGATATTTTTTTGTGCAAAGAGCATTTCAAAATAATTCAATCTCTCTTTGATTAGATTTGAGAGCTCAATCTCCTCAACCTTGCTCTCAAGTCGCCCAAAAGAGGTGTATATCAAAGAGTGATAGATACTCTCTAGTGTCCTTGAAGCCACGATAATGGAGTTGAATTTTTTGATATCTTTCTCTTCTAGCTTACTTTTATCAATCCGATCCACACTCATTTGCAATACACTCAAAGGCGTGTTGATTTCGTGAGTGGTATCTTTGATGAAGAGATTAAGCTCTTCTATTTTTTGATTGAGAGGTTTGAGAGCCAAACGCACCAAGAAAAACCCTACCACTCCAGAGGCGACAAGTAAAACCCCAAAAATCCCCCAAATCTTTAATCGCAACTTCCACAGCAAAGATTCTATATCTCCCCCATCAATGATGATTCTAAAATCTTCTTGAGCTTTGTCTTGTTGCTCTTTTTTTGTGTTTTTGCTAGAAAAATCAAACTTTCCATAAGCCCCAAAAACAGAATCTTCTTCTTTTTCAGGGATTGGAGGAGGGACATCTCTTGCCTCTCTCTCTTGTTGGGCTTTTGGATTTTTTTTGTAGAGAAAATCAGGCTTCCCATAAGAGCTCAAAACGATATGATGATCGATGATAAAGACACCATTTTCTTTGGGGATAGAGAGGGGATTGATTTTCATATTGCTATAAACAAGTTCTCCTTTTTTATTGAAAGCTGCGATGAGATAGCCCGATTCTAGGGAAATAGATTGCAAAATCGCTCTCTGTCCCTCCAAGGATTGCACAAAAAATCCATATCTTCCCTTTTTTGCCAAGACGTGAATGAGGCGTTTGCTTAAGTTTTTGACTTCGTGAAATGAGCGAGTTTTGAGCAAATCAAGCTCTCCGTGATACCACATCCCAAAAATCACACTCAAAAAGATTGTAGTGCTTATCATATAAGCAGAGAGGATACTTAGAGTGGTTTTTTTGGTTTCATTCATAGCAATACCCTAGTCCTCTTTTGGTGTGGATACAATCTTTTCCGATTTGTTGGCGAATGTTTTTGATATACACCCTAAGTGAGGTAAAGCTTGGCTCTTCATACCCCCAAAGCCGATAAGAAATCTCTTCTAAGGTAAGGTATTGTCCTTTGTTTTCTATCAGCATTGCCAAAAGCTCGTTTTCTTTGTTGGTAAGTGGGAGCAAAGATTCTCCTTTATAAAGCAACTTTTGAGCTAAATCAAATCTCACTCCATTGCCAAAATCAATCACTTCCCCCTCTTTTTTGCCCAAAAGTTTTTGCACCCTCAAATACAGCTCTTCCAAATCAAAGGGTTTTTTGAGATAGTCATCACAGCCACTTTCATAACCCTCTTGCAAATCTGCAATTGTATTAAGAGAGGTTGTAAAAATCGCTGGTGTAGTAATCTTGTGCCTTCTTAGCTCTTGCAAGATTGAAAACCCATTGCCTAAAGGCACTTTTACATCAAAGATAAAAAGCTCATACTTTCCACTCATTGCCTGCTCTAATGCGTCATCTCCATTATCTACACTAAAGACTTCAAAGCCTTTGGAGATGAGGAATTCCTCAACCATTTCACACAAAACCACCTCATCTTCCAAAAGTAAAATCATTTTCTATCCTTTAATATGCTTTTTGATTGCAAGATTGACCACAAGTTCCCCTATCTCTTGCCTTGCCCTTGCCTTGACATTTGCCCTCACCCCTTTTACCTTCTCCTCTTTTGCCCTCAGCTTTGCAATAGCTTTTGGCAATGCTTCTTAGAGCCTTGCTGGGCTTAATGTTTGCAAATTCTTTTTGAAATTCAGCACAGATTGCTTTTTTTCTTGCTCTATAATCTTTTACAAGCATATTTTCTTCTGCTTTGATTCTCTCCTCACTGAGTTTGAATCTAAATTCTCTAATCTGTGCTTCACTCATTTTCTCTGTTCTTTTAAAAACTTCTTTGAAATAATCCAAAGTTTCTTTTGGATCAAATTTTCCACTTTGAGCAATCAATTCTTCATTACTCATCTTAGAGTAATCCACACCAAAAACTCCACTCACCAACCCTGCTACAACAAGGCTTAAACTCAAAAACTTTCTCATTTCTTACTCCCTAAATCACACTTAAATATCCTAAAACAATCATTGCAATCACTCCTGCAAACACACTTGCCCACGCTTTATTTTTGATCTTACTAAGGTTTGCGATGATAAGACCTGAGATATAGAGGATAACCAAAGCTAGTGCAAATCCATAAGCCAAAAGATCAAAATACCATTTTGCTTTGCCCTTATGAAGAAGCATTGCAAGTCCAATCACACTTCTCTCTGTGGTTTCCACGCTGATTCCATTACCTTTTTGCTTTGCTGTCACGCTATAACTTGGAGTGCCAAACATTACTCCACCTCCTTTTGCACTCTTACCCTCAAAACTGCTAGGAAGCCTTAGATTGTTTTTCTCCAAAAAATCTTTGATTTCAGTGGGGATCTTTTCAGCAACGAAAGGAGAATCAATATAAAAAGATTTTTTTTCTGCACCGCTATCTTGATTGAAGCCACACAAAAACAAAACCCCACTCAACGCATAAAACAATGCCAAAGGCAAAAAGAACAAACTGACATAAATGTGGATTAGCCTAAAAGTCTTACCCATCACAACTCCTTAAAAAAATTTTTTATGCCCTCACTTTGGAGGAACTATGAAAACTCAAGTGAAGGCACGAAAAGAATTTTAGAAATGAAAAATAAATTTTATATGAAATGCTAAAAAAATTTTTTTTGATTTAGAAAAAAAGTCCAATAAAATGGCGACCCCTAGAAGATTTGAACTTCTGTAACTACCTAGAAAGGGTAGTATCCTTGGCCACTAGATGAAGGGGTCAATAAAAAGTCTTGGAAATCGTGGCGGAGCGGACGGGGCTCGAACCCGCGACCCCCTGCGTGACAGGCAGGTATTCTAACCAACTGAACTACCGCTCCAAAAAGCAGAATCAAAGTGGTGGTCGCTACAAGACTCGAACTTGTGACATCTACCTTGTAAGGGTAGCGCTCTACCAACTGAGCTAAGCGACCTAGTATCTTTGATTTAAAAAGAGAAAAGAAGTTAAAGTGGTGACCCCTAGGGGACTCGAACCCCTGTAGCCACCGTGAAAGGGTGGTATCCTAACCGCTAGATGAAGGGGCCACTGCGTTTAACTATCAAAAAATGGTGACCCGTGTTGGATTCGAACCAACGGCCCACTCCTTAAAAGGGAGTTGCTCTACCGACTGAGCTAACGGGTCATAAAAGCCCTTTGTGAAAGCTGAATTTGAAAATGAAAAATGCGATTATATTTTTTTTGAAATCAAATGTCAAGAGAAAAATGCAAAAAAATATAAAAAATGCAAAAACCTTCAAAAAAAGTTCTATTTGGTTACATTTAGATTATTTTTTGCAAGAAATTTTTGTATATTTTATGAAAATTCTCAAACTTCAATATATCATTTCAAAATACTTTTGTTTATAAATCACACAATGGAGCAGAAATATGCAAGAAGAATTAGTAGAGAAACTCAATAAACGATTGCAAAATCTTCAGTCTTGTTCTCTAAGAGTTTTTAGTGAGCAAGAAAAAGAGTGGGTAAAAAGTGCCATTACACTTTTGGGATTGCCAAAAGAGCATCTTGATACCTATTGTGAGATTCTTACAAGATCAAATTACCGAGTCATTTGGCTACATATGGAGGAGTGTTCAGGGTGTAGTGAGAGTATTTTGATGAGTCCTGATTTTGGGTTTGAGCGATTTGTCATTGACTTTATGCAAATCCAATATCACGATATGCTTATGGCAAATAGCGGACACCAAACTAAGCAAACCCTCAAAGAGAGTATTGGGGGCAATCCTTATATTCTTATTGTTGAGGGAAGTGTATCTGAAGAGGGAGATATGTTCTTAACTCTTGGGGCTGAAGCTCATAGTGGAGCAAAAGAGTGCAGAGAATTAGCTGAAAAAGCTGAGTTTGTCATCGCTGTGGGTTCTTGCTCTTCTTTTGGTGGGATTCAAGTCGCTCATCCTAACCCTTCCAAAGCTAAGCCTTTGAGTGAAATCGTGCAAAAACCGACAATCAATATCGCAGGCTGTCCTCCAAGCGATACCAATATTTGCACTACCTTGCTTTATCTTACCCTAATGGGAGAAGCTCCTGAGCTTGATAGCTATTCTCGCCCCCTATGGTCGCACGGAAAAACCGTTCATGATCTTTGTGAGAGAAAGGGTGCATTTGGTGCAGGAGAGTTTGTAGAAGAGTTTGGAGATGAAGGCTCAAAAGAAGGATATTGTCTTTATAAAGTAGGTTGTCGTGGTCCTTATGTCTATAATAATTGTGGAAAGGTAAAATTCAACTCAAAAATGAGTTGGCCTATCCAAGCAGGACACGGCTGTATTGGGTGCAGTGAGCCAAACTTTTGGGATAATATGGGGAAATTTGAAGATCCTATGGGAAACAATATCCCCAAACTCACACCTGATAGCAAATACCACCCCAAACTTGCAGAGTTTGAAATCACTGAAACAATCCAAGATGAAAGCATTTTTTCAGCATTCTGCCATAAGAAAAAGATTGAAAAAGCATTGCTTATCTCTCTTTGGTTTGATAAACCTAGCAAGTTTATTGCTTTTGAAAATGATGAATGCAAAGAGGTAAGTGAAATTTCTTTTGAGTGCAATCCTAGAATCCTCTTTGAAACCCTCAAAACCAAAACAAAAATTGGTGGGAAGTTAGCAGACAACTACCTCAAAGCTTTCCCCACAAAAGAACATTATATTTACTCTCTAGATGACACTCCCAGAGAAAGCTCAAATCTTTGCGATCTCTTTAGTGCGATTTGTAGCCTAGTAGGAGAAAATAGAGATTACAAAAACCAAGAATTACCCAAACTTGCAGAAGAGTTTATCCACAACTATGCAAGTAAATATGCAATGAAATTCAAAGCCAATGCTGAGGGTAAATACAATGTAGATTTCTCAAAATTTATCAACCCACTATTCTCCTATGCTGTGGGAGGGCTTGATATTTATGGACTTTGCTATGGGGTGATTGATAGCTATGCTGAGAGTTTTGGAGATATTGTCGGTGGATTTGATAAAATCGTGCTTTGTGGTGATGTATTTGCCGATAAGAGCAATGGCCTTTTTGTCAAGAAGCTCTTGCAATATGGAAGAGGTAAAAAGTTTTATCTAGCCTAAAAAAGGGGAAAAGGGGGTGGAACATTTGATAAAATCCCGCAAAAATTTTACAGAGTAAAAAATGAATGATAGAAACTCCTTAGGCATTCTCTCGATGCTTTTAGCAACGCTGTTTTTCTCACTGATGAATGCGTGTATTAAGATTCTCTCAAGTGATATTTCTGCTACCCAGTCAATGCTCTTTCGCTCAATTTTGATGTGCGTGTTTATCCTCTCGCTTTTTCTCTTCACTCCACTTAAAAGAAGTGAGAAAAAAGGAGGCTATGGACTTTTATCCCTTAGGGCTTTTGCAGGAGGGATTAGTGTGCTTCTCACCTTCTATAATATCGCCACAATCCCTCTAGGAATCGCCTCCACATTTGCTCAAACCGTGCCACTTTATGCTGTGTTTTTTGCCTATTTTTTCCTCAAAGAATCTTTGCACCCCATCGTTTTTATCGCCACAATTTTAGGATTTTTTGGGATTGTTCTCATCAGTGATCCTAGCTCAAATATCCCTTTGCATAATGTTATTGTGGGGATTTTGAGTGGTATGGGTTCAGCAATCGCACTTGTGAGCGTGAGAAGTTGCAAGGCTTATTTTGAGGAGAGAATGATTATTTTGGCCTTTGGATTTATCTCAGTGCTGATTAGTCTAGTGTGTTTGGGGATTGGAATCTTTATGCCCTTAGAGGTTTTTGCGTGGGAACCCATTTCAAAAGATTTATGGTTATATATCGCTCTTATGGGGATTTTTGGAACCTTGGGGCAGTATTTTATGACTAGAGCATTTATGCTTGCACCTGCAGGAATCATCTCTCCCATTGATTATGCAAAAATTATTTTTAGTCTTCTTTTTGGAATCTGGCTTGGGGATTCCTTGCCTGATACTCAAACCTCTCTAGGTATCGCATTGATTATCGTTTCTGGACTTTTGATTGCCCTACCTGTATTTATCAAAGATTTTAGAGAGCTTAAAAGAGGGAAAAAAATCAAAAAGCTTCTTTTTGAGTGTGAAAATATTGCAATCTTTGGACTCTCCCCCAACCCTAGTAAAGAGAGTTATCAAGTGGCTTCTTATTTGCAAAAAATGGGATACAAAATCTTCCCAATCTATCCCAAAGAAGAGGAGATTTTGGGAGAGAAGGTGTATAGAAGTATCGAGGAGTTAAGCAATCAAAAAATAGATATGGTTGTCATCTTTAGAGCAAGTGATAAATGCTTGAGTGTAACCCAAGAGATTGTAAAATATCTCAAAGTCAAAGCCATTTGGTTACAGCTTGGAATCAAAAACAAAGCAAGTAAAAAACTTGCCAAAGCTCACCATATCAGCTTTATTCAAAATCGTTGCATTAAGATTGAGAGAGAAAAATATGAAAACTAAAAAAAGCACTATATGGATTTGCTTTTTTGCAATCTTGTTGCTTGATTGCTTCTTTTTGCTTTTGATGAGTTCAGA
The DNA here is from genome assembly GCF_003364205.1 of Helicobacter brantae. GTDB lineage: Bacteria > Campylobacterota > Campylobacteria > Campylobacterales > Helicobacteraceae > Helicobacter_G > Helicobacter_G brantae. Next base: position 61,204 of record NZ_NXLV01000003.1, on the reverse strand, counting down.
GATTAGTATCAGTTACAGAGAGGCGTTGTCTTTTTTTTCTCAAGATAATTTTGCAGGATTTATCGCTCATATCAGCACTCAATGGTTTGGACAAAACGACATTGCATTGCGATTGCCTTTTTTACTTGCACACCTAGCAAATCTCTGCTTTGTCTTTGGGATCTGCAATCACTATCTTAAAAAACCCATTGATAGTTTGCTGTGTGTGGGGATTTTTGCCTTGCTCCCTGGGATTAATGTCATTGCGATTTTGGTATCCAAAAGCGTTTTTGTCCTCTTTTTGGCCCTCTTGCTTTGCTATTTGCATATCAAAAGATTTAATGCCATATTTTTCCCACTCTGCTTTCTTGCAAGTTTCCTAGATTATAGCTTTAGCATTATTTTCCTAGCCCTTTTGCTCTATGCCTTTAGACACAAACACAATCACACTTTGATTTTTTCCCTAGTGTGTTTTGGAATCAATATGTATTTTTTCAATCCCCAAATCAATGGGATTCCAAGCGGACATTTCCTTGATACTATTGGACTTTTGGCCTTGCTTTACTCTCCTGTGCTATTTGTGTATTATGTCTATACTCTCTATCATCGTATCAGCAAAAAAGAGCATACCCTTATCCTCTATATTGGAGCAACCTCGATTCTCTTTACTCTCTTGCTTTCTTTGCGTCAAGAGATTGATTTGCATACCTTTTTGCCTCTAAGTGCTGTGGGATTGCCTGTGATGATCAAAGTCTTTATGCACGATCTAAGGATAAGACTTAAAGATTTTAGACGCTCTTATGTCCGAAGATTTTATATCTTGCTTTTGCCACTTTTGTTTGAATTCTTTTTCCTTGCAGGGAATAAAATCATTTTTTTGTTTGACAAACACCACTTTTTAGACAATGTCTATTATGCCAAAGAGATTGCCAAAGAATTGAAGGCTAGAGATATTTATGCCCTCCAAACTAGCCCAAGACTTCAAGAACAACTAAGATTTTATGGGATAAAAAACTCCCCCTCACTTCAGCTCATTCCCCAAAATGGAGGGGAAATCAAAGTGCAATATTTGGGAGTGAAAGTCAGAGAATACGCACTCAAAACTTATACTTCGCCTCAATAAAATAGCTCCTCCCCTCTCCAATCAAAAAGGCATATCCTGTAATCTCATCTCTGCTGTCTTTGTTGTAAAACTCATAATAAAGGCTATCTGCTACATTTCTCACCCCAAAGCTCAAAGTCAAGCCCTTATGCTTATAATCCATTCCGATATTTGTGAGATTGTAGGCTGGAATTGTGTTTTGAGCTGTATCTTTTTGCTCTCCAATAAAAGAGCTTTGAATCCAAAGGCTTAACCCTTCATAAAACTCATAGCTCCCACTTAATGTAAGCTTGAAATTGCTTACATAGGGGATTGGAGTATTATTGGCTACCCCACTCACCCCACTCTCCAAAATCCTTGCATCTACATAGCTAAAACTCTCAGAAAACTTGAGCTTCTCATCTAAAAAACTCTGCTCACTTGCGATCTCCACCCCTGCCCTTTGTGTGAAATCATAATTGCCTATCTCAAACCCACTGATATTGTGAGGGCTTCCAAGAGTGTAAATCTCGTTATGTGTAAGAGTATAAAAGAGTGCAACCCAAAGCGTGGTATGTTCTCCAAGAAAGGCACTACTGCCTAACTCAAATGTATCATAGGTTTCAGATTTGACATTGGTATCCATATATTCACTTTTTGAGCCACTTCCTCTACTTGTGAGATTGTCAGGATTGGGAGAGCGAAAACCTCTTTCGTATTTGAAATAAAAGTCTGCATTCTCAAAGCTGTATTTTGGGGTTAGCTCTAGAGCGTAGTTGTGGCGTAAATCAGAGATATTTTTGTATTTTTGATAGATGATAGGCACAGAGGGTATGGGCGAAGACATAGAAATCAGCATATCATTACTCAAAGTGCGATAGCCCCCATACCACGCCACTTCATATCTTGCTCCACCTGTGAGGGAGAAGTTTTGAGTGAAGTCATATTTTTCTATGGCATACAAAGCATTGCTCCACTTTTGGGCTTTGACATAAGAATCCAATGCGTGAAAATAACTTGTAACAGGAATGCCCCCCATTGCCACACTCCCACTCCAATCAATCTCCATATCCAAATTCCTTACCCCAAGATTATAAATGCTATCAAACCCTACAATGAACTTCCCATTGGTGTGATTGAAGTCATAGCGAGTCTGAAAGGCAATCTTTTGATCTTGAAAATAGCTTCCTTTTTGGTCAATTGAAGTGTTATCAAGGGTTAAGCCATTGTAGTTGTAATCCATTATTTGCAAGTTTTTATCATAGATTGAATTGTAGTAATGATAAGAGAGTTTGAGGTTTAGATGATGAGAGGTGCTAGGTTTGTAGTCATAGATTAAAGCAGTGCTTACTCTATCTTGCAAGGTTGTGATTGCTCCATTTCCTGCTTTATCTCTATCACTTTTGCTAGGAGAGGAGATTTGGCTAAACCTAAGATAGGGTGTAGTATCCTCCACTCCTCTAAAATACCCCAAATCAAGGCTTAGAGAGTGATTGGAGAGAAAATCATAAGTGAGATTTGCTCCAAGATTGTAGAGATGAGAGTAATCCCCATTGCGATAGCCTTGTGAGAAATCATATCTTCCATTTGCACTGCCATAGAGTTTTGAGCTTCCCTCATCATAGAGCTTTCCTCCAATTTTGGCATTGAGTTTTGCCTCGCTTCCATTACTATAAGCATACCCTCCTCCAATCTCTGCACTCAAACTCTCATAACGCTTCTTTGTCGTGATATTCACCACCCCTCCTCTTGTGCCATTCCCATACATTACAGCCCCTCCCCCTGCCAAAATCTCAATGCTCTCAATCTCTGCCACTCCCAAAGAGTTCAGAGGTGCGACACCATGAGAGGAATCAAGCATATTCAGCCCTATACCATTAAGCAAAACTTGAGTATTGACATTGGCACTTGCACCCTGCCCTCTTAAGTCAATATTTTGTCCCAATCCACTATTGCTAAAGGTAACAAAAGGCATATAAGTCATCACTTGCTCTAATGTGCTATACCCTTTGTTCTCTATCATTTCTTGATTGGTGTAATAAGCGTTGCGATTAAGCTCATCAAGTTTGTATTGAGTGGCATTGACATTGATTGTCTGCATCTCTATGGTTTCCACTCCTCCCAAAGAGATAAAAGATAGACATACACTTGCTAATTTTCTCATTTCAAAAATCCTTCAATAAAATTTTGTGGATTATAATCATAAAATCATTTATAAAAATAAGAATGATTATCAAAATATATGTTTTTTGTCTATAATTCCCCTCTCTTTTGACTAAGAAAGAGTAAAATCAAAAAAAGGAGTAAAAAATGATTGAAAAAATTATCTCTCATATGAATGAGCATCATCAAAAAGAACTTATCGCCCTAGCCAAGAGGTTTGGAGCAATCAAAGAGATCAAAAAAATCACTTTGGATAATGTCGATACAAAGGGGCTAGATATCCTCTGTGATGAGAAAATAATCCGAGTGGATTTCCCTCAAGAAGTTACAATCCCTCAACTCAAAGAAGCAATCATAGAACTCTGCCAATCTGTGGAGAAAGATATAGAAGAAGATAAAATAAAGTCTGAAATTTTATCCTTTAGAGAAAGCTTTGGCTCTGTGATGATTGCAAGTGTGGATCAAGAAGGACAAGCAATCGCCTCTTATGCCCCACTTCTTAGATATGAGGGGAGATTTTTTATCTATATCAGCGAAGTGGCAGAGCATTATCACTCTATCAAAGCCAATCCTGAGAAAATTGAGGTGCTATTTTTGGAAGATGAATGCAAAGCAAAATCTGTGATTGCTAGAAAGCGTTTGAGATACAAAGCAAGGGCAGAGTTTAGAGAGAAAGATAGTGAGTTTGAAAAAATCTTCTCTAGCTTTGAGCTAAGCCACCCCCACGCAGGAGGGCTTAACACAATCAAAGGAATGCAGGACTTTCATCTTATTGAATTGCACTTCAAAGAAGGGCGATATGTCAAGGGCTTTGGAGGGGCTTATGATATAGATGAGAGGGGAGAAGTGAGATTTGCAATGGGCAATAATCCTCATAAATTCCCTCACAAATAAGGCATAATCTCTCTTATGAGAGAAGCCTTAAGTTTATTAGAACTACTGATTACTTGCTTTATCCTAAGCCTGATTGCACTTCTATCTCTCAATCCTCACGACTACTCCCTCCACCACGCCACCCAAAACCTCCTCTATCACATCAAATACACCCAAAACCTAGCTCTCCAAGATAGTCGCCATTTTCTCAATCCCACTTCCACCACCACAACCAAATCCCTCTCTCCCTCCATAGATGAGAGTTTGCTTCTTAGCTCTCCACAGAAAAATATGTGGCAGATTCAGTTCCACACCACAGGCACTTACACACAAAATAGTTATAGCATTTATCACGACACCCCTAGAATCTCCCCTACCACAAACTACGATGGGCGACCGATGAGTGGGGATTTTATCGCATTGGAGCCTACAAACAATCAATGTCTAAGCGGATACAACAACACCAATGTATCTGACTATTGCAAAAACAACACCCACCCCAATGTCAGACTTAAAGAAAAGTATGGGATTGAAGAGATGAGCTTAAGTGGAGAGGCAAAGTGCCTAGAGAGGGGTGGAGGGAGAGTGTATTTTGATGAGTTGGGTAAGCCCTATTGTGGCAAAGAGCCCACACCCCTCACCCAACCCCTCACAATCACACTCAAAAAAGCCTCTCAAGAGCTTAGCATCATTATCTTGCCTCAAAGTGGATATAGCTATATTTTAGAATGAAAAGCTTTGCATTGCCTTAGCACAGATGATGATACCCACACAAAGCACTAGGGCGATAAGGTGGGATTTTTTCTTGAATGGATCGGCTCTTTTGAGGGCATACACCACAAACACCGAATAAGCCGTAAGGGCAAACATCAAAAGAAGCAAAGCCATTTTGATGACAAAAAAGAGTGAAAATGCACTGCCAAGAGAAAACACACTTGCAATATCATAATAAGAAAGCAATGCCACACCACTAAAAAGCAATACCCCAAAAAGGAGTCCAAAAATCATCGCACCCCCTTTGCTATAAGCTCTTTTCACCTCATCACACTCTTGCCTATCCACACTTTTATAAGCCAATGGATAAATACACGCATCAAAAAAGACATACCCCACAAAACACACTGCACTCAATAAATGAATACACAGCAAAACAAAATACACTTCTCTCTCCTCAAGATTGATCTATAAGGAATGATAATAAATCTCATTTCTTAATGCTATGTTACAAATTGGAATCTTAGTGGGAGTTTTCTTGTCTTTTTCTTGACTTTGGGAGAGCTTGATAATCAATTATAAGCACATTTTCTAGCCACCCCCAAACTCAAACTAGAACACAAATTTATATCCTGCACTAAAAGTTATTCGTACAAGAGGTTCTCCAAGTTTGATATTTGAAGCCTTTCCTGCTGTAATGCTTCCAATAGGAAGTTTAGCAGTTAAATCGATTCTGTGATGAGAAGCGATAAGCGTTGTAATTCCCACACGCCCAGACAAATCAAGCGAATGACGAGAGGGAACTTGATTTTTCATATCACCTTCTTCATCCCATATTTTGTGTTCATATTTTCCTGTAAGCATATAATGATAATCTAGCTCTGCTCCACCAAAAATACCAATAGCAAAGGATTGACTGCTATAAAAATTTGTCATCAAATCCAGACTTAATCCTGTATCCAAAAAAGAATATTTTCCTTCAATTTTTGCCCCTATATCTCCAGAGTTATCCACTGAAATATACTTTCCACTCATATTGGAATATCCGACACTTGCTCCCCAGCGAAAACCCAAATAATCACGCAAAAACAAATGCTCACTACCAAAATTTACTCCAATGCTATATCCTTTATAAGGATCTACTTCCAACACTCCATTTTGCACATTTCTCTTCATACTTTTAAAAGCATTTTTGATTTCTGAAGCCGGAATGGTATTAAAGTTGATTTTATTAGATTCGCCAAACTTTAATGGATCTAAAATCCCCGATGCACTTGTATATCCACCTTCAACCCCCACATAAAATCTTGCTTCCGCGACACTTCCACACACCAAAGACGCCACTGCCAAACTCAATAGTTTCTTTTTCATATTTACTCCTTACTTTACTTAAAATACATATTTATAGCTAACTAGCCCTTGAATGTATTTGTAATTGAATTTGAAAGTATCATCTATTTTTTGTTTAATCTGTCCATTGAGCTCGTTTGTAAAACTAAAGCTTGATGTGTTTTCTGAGAATATTACAGGCACTTTTGCCATAATCTCAAATCGATGATGCTCTGCAACTTTTGTGCTTAATCCCACACGCACTACTGCTGTATTTGAGGCAGTTTTATTGCTGACATAATAATCTGCACTCTGACTCCAAGTTCCCACATTGGTTGTATAGGTTTTTCCAAGAATCAGCTCATCTTTTGGGCGCAAAAGAGTATAAGCATATTCTACACCCACAAAAAAACCGCTCATTAGATTTTCTTTGGCAACAAAATTAGCAAACATATCAAAATTTGCTCCCATAGAGATTGTATCAAGGCGTGTTTTTTCTCCTTCAAATTCTCCCCAAGAACTTCCATATCCTGCAAATACACCCCATCTCAATCCAAAATATCCACTTCCAAAGAAATGTTCTGTCCCCAAAACTACATTTCCTACTACACCTTTCTCTTTTATCTCTCGCTTGAAGCTTGAAGGTGCAAGTCCATTGTCTTCATAAGTAAAAGTAGAGAGATTGCCATTGTATCCTCCCTCAACTCCTAGATAAAACTTCGCTTCTGTGACACTTCCACACACCAAAGACGCCACTACCAAACTCAATAGTTTCTTTTTCATATCAACTCCTAAATTTTAAAAATGTTTAGAAGTTTAGAGAAAAATCTTGGGAATCGGTGCAAAAGTATAGGGTTTTCTTTATCTTTCTGTTTAAAAAAGTTACAAATAGTAAATGTTCTTCCCCCCCCCCCTAAAAGATTACAAATCTCAACACTTTTGCACAAATCTTTGAATCAAACGCCCCACAAACTCTTGCATTGCCCCTTGATGTGCAAAAAAATATAATGCAGGTTCGATAAGCTCTACTTCACTTACAAGCAGAGGCTCTATGAAAATATCCACCCTTGCATACAGATATTCTACCCCCTCTAAAGCCCTCTCTCCTAGCTCTATCCACTCTTTTTGTGGGGTAATTGCACTCACACTCACCCCATAGCTTGAGTTTGCCCTCCACTCTTTGGGTTTTCTAAGAATGCTATATCTAAACTCTCCACCAAAAAACACCAAGCACACCTCTCCCCTCTCTTGAATGCTAGGGATAAAGGGTTGCACGATTGCTCCTAGAGGATAAGCCAAAAGCTCTACTCTCTCTCCTCTCTCCACCCCTACACCACTCTGTCCGACAGGAGGCTTGATGACTTTCCCTGCCAAATCCCTTTTTGCCAAATCTCTAGATTCTACAAACTCACTAGGCACGATAGGAATCCCTCTCTGCTCCAGCTCTAAAAGATAGCGTTTGTCGATATTGTTTTTTATTGTCAAGAGAGGATTAAATATCCTAGCCCCCAAAGTTTGCATTTCCTCTAGCCAAGTCAAAAACTTCTTATAATCTTTTGCATAGTCCCACACCCCCAAAGCCAAAAGCATATCCCCCTCTCTTACCCCACTCTCTCCCCATAGCAAAAATCCACATTCCACCCCACGCTCTCTCACAGCCCCACATAATGCCCTCAAATCTTCATTTCCCTTAGGATAGTTTGCTGAAGTGAGGATATGGATTTTACTCTTTGATTTGCTTAGCATACTCACTCAATCTCCCCTTATTTGTCATTGCTCTTCTCTCAAGTTTTGGGATAGCTTCTTTGACTTTTTTTAGATTTGTGGGTTTGCCTACTTGGATAATCCCCACCATTGACATCATTTGATGAGGAGGGCAAACATAAATATAAATTCCTTCAGTATCAAAGGTATAGGTTACCTCCTCATCAAGCTCACTCAGAAAATGCTTTGCACCCTCAGGGATAACTTTGCTTTGGACATAGTGGCTTTTGTGAGTTGGCACAAAAGTTACACTATCTCCCACCTCAATATGTAAAAATGCAGGATCAAACACCATAGTTTCTCCCTTCTCATCAATATCAAGCATTTTTACTTCATAATTCTTCCCCTCAAGCCCAAAAACACACAACAACACAAATAACAATCTTTTCATCTTAACTCCTTTAATATCGCTTCTTTAGCAACCACAGCAGGGATTCCTGCTTCATCATAAAAAATCTTTGCATTCACTCTATAAATATCTTGCAAAAGTGAAAACTCCAAAATCTCAGAGGGCAAACCTCTAGCCCACACACTCCCCTCATGCAAAAACACAATCTCATCACAAAACTCTGAAGCCAAAGAAAGATCGTGAAGCACCATAAGGGTAATGAGATTGTCTTGTTTTGTTTGCTTCCTTACACAATCAAGCAAAATACATTGATGATGCATATCCAATGCACTTACAGGCTCATCAAGGAGCAAGACTTCAGGACTCTTAAGCAATACTTGAGCAAAAAACACCATTTGCCTCTGCCCTCCTGAAAGTGAGGAAATATCACGATTTGCCAAAGATGAAATTCCTAGATACTCCATTACCTCCAATGCCTTGTTTAAGCACTCATCACTTACCCTCACTCCAAGCCCCTCAATATCTCCTAGCAATACCACTTCTAATGCACTCAAATTCGCATCAATCCCAATATCTTGAGGCATATAGCCAAATCTTCTCTTCCAAGACTTTTGATAAGAGAATCTCTCTTGCCCCAAACTCACTTCCCCACAAAACTTCAGCTCTCCAAAGATTGATCGGATAAGTGAGGACTTTCCTGCTCCATTTTTCCCCAAAATCCCATATACCCTCCCCTCAGCAAACTCCAAATTCAGCCCCCTAGCGATGCAATTCCCTCCACGATTGAGAGAAAAGTTCTCTAGCTTTAGCATAATTTCCTCCTTGAGAGGATAATCCAAAAGAAAAATGGCACACCCACAAATGAGGTAACAATCCCCACAGGAAACAACGCTCCCATTACAATTACTTTGGAGAGAACTGAGGAGATTGAGAGAAAACACGCCCCAATAATCATCGAGCCTAGCAAGAAAAATCTCTGATCCTCTCCCACCACCATTCTTGCAATATGGGGTGCAACAAGTCCAATAAATCCGATAACTCCCACAAAGCTTATAGCTGTGGCTGTCATAATTGAGATAAGGATAAGCACTTTTAGCCTTAGTCTTGAGAGGTTGATCCCCATACTCAAAGCCCTACTTTCTCCAAGCTTTAGGGCTGTGAGTTGCCAAGAGTGGGAGAGCAAAATAGTTGTGCAAACTAGCGTTACCCCTCCTACAACACAAAGATTCACCCAATTTGACTTTTGCAAACTCCCAAAAAGCCAAAAAAGAATCTGCTGAGAGACTTCAGGGGAAGAGAGGTATTGGATAAGGGAGAGAATGCTTTGAAACAAAAAAAGCAATGCAATCCCCACAAGCACAAGCATTGAGCTTCCAAAATTCCTAAAAGAGGCAAAGACAAAAAGGATAAAAGAAGCAATCATTGTCATTACAAATGCCCCTAAAGGCACAGCAAAAAGCAAAGGTAAGCCAAAAGTCCCAAAAGCTATCACAAGCGAAGCTCCAAGCCCTGAAGCTGCTGCAAGTCCAAGAGTATAAGGACTTGCCATAGGGTTATTAAGCAAAGTCTGAATCCCTGCACCCCCAGCACCCAAAGCACTCCCTACAAACAACGCCATTAAAGCAATAGGCAGTCTTAAATCATTGACAATAATCTCCACTGAAGGATCAATCTTAGCCTTTGAGCCAAAATGTGAGGCAATGACATTTATCACATCACTCAAAGGAAGCATAGAAGGACCAGTGGAAATATCAAACAAAAATGAAATCATCATCAAAATCCCTACCCCAAGCATAATATAAAGCTTCTTTCTTTCCTTTTGACGATGAGCTTGTAAAATACTTTTCACACTCATTTATCCCTACTTCCCACTTTCCCTACTTTTCACTTGCTCGGATTGCAAAAGTTCCACTAGGGACAATGGGTAGGTATTTTTTGTGAAAATCAATATAAGTCTTTTGTGCATCAATGCCCTCAAACAAATCAGGATAGAGGGCTTGGGCGAAGAATTGCACCATAGCAATATCTGCCAAAGTCCTTGAAGCTCCTTGATACACACCATAGAGGGCATTGTTTTTGATTGCAGGGAGTGAGCTCCACCCTAGTCGCTTTTTGTAAGCCTCTAAGCGTCTTTTTGCCTCATCTTTAGGGATTTCAACCCCCATTACCATTGCCTCTTTGTTTTTACCAAGTTCAGTCTCTCTCCCTGCAATAAAAATCACATCAGGTTTAGAAACTAGGATCTGTTCAGGATTCATCGGTCCCCACTGCTCTATAAAGGGTTTGGCGATATTCTCTCCCATTGCCAACTCAATCAATGGTCCCCACATATTTTTCCCAAAAGTAAATCCACTCTCACTAGGTCCCTTATTGCCAAACTCTACATAGACTTTAGGCTTAGCTCGATTGGCTTTTGTAATTGTGCTTTGGATTTGCTCTAAAGTGTTTTTATAAAACGCACATAGCTCCTCTGCTCTTTTCTCTTGCCCTGTGATTTGTCCTAGAATCTGAGTGCTTAGGATATGCAAAGAGGGAAGCTCTTTGTTGTAATCAATCACTATGATAGGAATCCCTGCCTTCTCAATCGGCTCTAAATCAAGCTCTAAAACTTGATATTGCCAATCAGCCAAAAGCAGTAAATCAGGCTTGAGAGATAAGACTTTCTCTACACTGAAAGTCCCTACTTCCACTTCTCCTACATCAGCGATTTTTTTAAGCTCTGGGAGAGTTTTGGAGTAAAGCTCCCAACTTGCAGGAGTCCAATCTGTCCATACAGCCTTTGAAAACCCTACTACCTTATCCAAAGCCTTTATCCCTCCAACAGCCAAATAGTCTGTATAGTAAAAGCCTAAGACTATGCGTTGAGGGAGAGATTTTAAGACAACTTCTCTTCCTAAAACATCTTTGATGATGATTTCTTTAGCCAAAGATACTCCACCTAAAAATACAATAGCCATAATGAAAAATCTAAAAAATCTTTTCATTTTCTGCTCCTTGATATTAGAAATAAAAATGAGAATTATACTCATAATTATAGAAATAAGAAAACTAAAATAAATTTTTGGGAAGATTGTGTGGATTTTCTATCCCTTGACTTCATTTTGTCGATAATCTAAAATCTATTTTTATTTTGGGAGTTGAAATGAAAAATATTGCCATTTTGTGCGACAGCAATCCATTCCTCAAGCCTCGCCCTGCTCGAATGATTGAAATGCTAAAAGATTACTATCCTCTCTTTGTCTTTGGCAGAGGGATTGAGGAGAGTGAAAGAGTTGTGAGCTTTCCCCTCTCCAAAAGCTCTTCTCAAAGAAGTGAAGAGGAAAACAACGCCATAGCAAAAGCGTGTTTGGAAAAAAACTTTGATTTTCTCCTCTACACCAAAGAGAGACAAATCCTTCAAGACAAGCTCCTCTCCACCCCTTCCCTCTCTTTGCTTATCGTTGAGGATATTACCTTGCTTCCCTTTGCCCTAGCTTACAAAGAGAAAAATCCCAAATGCAAAATAATGATAGATTTAAGAGAGTTTTATCCTTTGGAGTATGAGAATGATTCTTCTTGGCTTAGGAGCTTTGGGGCGTTTTTTGAATATCTTTGCTCTCACTTCCTCCATAAGGTGGATTTTGCACTCACGGTGAGTGAGGGGATTGCTAGAAAATACCAAGAAGTCTATTCTCTGCCCTGCACCCTCTTTCTCTCCCTCCCTCCCTACTATCCCCTCACCCCTAGCCAAAACACCACAATTAGACTCATCTATCACGGACTAATCAGCTCAGATAGGGAGAGTGAAAATCTTTTAGAGATTGCTAGAAATCTAAGAAGTGGCATAGAGATGAATCTAATGGTTTTAAGCAATCACACTCAATTCTTACAAGAGTTTAAAAATGAGGCAAAAAACATTCCTAATCTCTCCTTACTCCCCCCTGTAAGGCTAGAGGAGATTATCCCTTTTACCTCTAGATTTGATGTCGGACTTATCACCCTCAAACCCAATGGCTTCAACAACACTCACGCCCTACCCAATAAATTTTTTGAATACATTCAAGCCAGACTTGCCCTCCTCACCACCCCTCTGCCCTCTCTTGCTCCACTGATAGAGAGATACAAGCTTGGCAAATGCTCCTCTGACTTCTCCACCTCCTCTATCATTGAAGCAATCAATTCTTTGAGCTTAGAAGAAGTGCAAACCTACAAGCAAAACTCCCATATCGCTAGTGAGGAGTTAAATCTAACTAGTAATCAAGCTAAAATCTTAAATATCATTCAAACTTTGCTAGGAGAGAAATAATGATTTGGCTAGATATTACCGATCCAAAATATGTGCTGTTTTTCAAAGAGATGATTCCCTCTCTCTCCAAACTCTCCCCTCTTCTCATCACCACAAGGGCAGGAGAGGGGTATAGTGAGTGCCACAATCTCTTAAATCTCTTTGGCATAGAAGCTCATAAAATCGGCTCTTATGGAGGCAATACAAAGCTAGGCAAACTCCAAGCAAGAATGCAAAGGCAAGAAGGATTTCTCAAGCTTTTTGAAAATCTTGGAGAGATTCCTAGACTTTTTATCACAGGGGCAAGTGTGGAGGGGGTGCAATGTGCTTATGGGCTTGGAATCCCTGTGGTAAATTTCGCTGATACACCTATCGCAGGACATAGCTTTGATCTTAATCTCATCACTATCCTCTCTCGCCTCACTCTCCCTCTAAGCGATCTTGTCTTTCGCCCCTTTGTCGTGCCAAGTGAGTGCTATGAGGCAATGGGACTGAAGAGAGAAAATATCCTCTCTTATGGGTTTATCGATGTGGCGTTGTGGCTAAAAAACCTTAGAGCAGGAGAGGATTTCAGAAAAAAACTCAATATCAATCTCTCTCTCCCCACAATTTTGGTGCGTGAGGAAGAATACAAAGCCCACTATGTCAAAGAAAAGCTCCCTATCATTTATGAGAGTATTGCCTTGCTCTCTGAAAACATTGAGGCAAATATCGTGATAATGCCAAGATATGATTCCTTAGAGCTTAAAGAGAGATTTTTGGGAAGTAAAAATGTCTATATTTTAGAAGAGAAGCTAGAGCCTAGGGAGTTTTATCCCTATATTGATTTACTCATCGGTGGAGGGGGAACGATGAATTTAGAGAGTTGCTATCTTGGAATCCCCACAATCTCCACTCGCTCCCTTTTGCTTTTCCACGATATGTATTTGATAGAAAATGGCTTGATGATTCACACCAAAACCCCTCAAGAAGTCCTCTCTCACACTCAAAAGATTCTAAGCTCTTTCAACCCTCACAAAAACCGCCACCACTTGGATTTCCAAACCTCACTTTTTGAGAGGGAAAACGCAGGATTTGAGAGAATCATCACCCAAATCAAACAAAGATACAAACTATGACAATTTTTTACTTCACAGCCACAGGCAATAGCCTCTATATCGCCAAATCCTTTCCCGACTCCACCCTCTACTCTATCCCCAAACTCTTAAAAGAAAAAAACTTTAGCTTTAGCGATGAAATTATAGGCATCATCACCCCCACTCACAACTTCTCCACCCCCACCCTTATCCGACTCTTTCTCTCTCAAGCTTCCCTCAAATGCGATTATTTTTTCACTATTTTTACTTGTGGTGGCTCAACTTTGGGGGCATTAGATGAATATGTCAAACTCACACAAAAAAATAATCTCACACTCAACTATCTCAACAAAATTGCAATGCAAGATAATTATCTAAAATTTTGGGATATGAGAGAGCAAGGGAAAAAACTCCCCCAAAAGAAGACCAAAGAGAAGCTAGAGCAAATCCTGCAAGACATAAAGGAGAGAAAAAACTACAAGCCCAAAAGCAATATACTCTATCAATGGCTCTCAGAAATGACTTATTTTTGGTGTTCTAACTTCATCTCCTATCACAAACAATTCCACATAGAAGACTCTTGTATCAACTGCAATGTCTGCACCCAAGTTTGCCCTGTGGATAATATCCTCCCCTCTTCCCCTAAACCCCTATATCAAGACCATTGCATTTTCTGCCTTGCCTGCACACACCACTGCCCCACCCACTCAATCACGCTCAAAGGAGAGAAAAGCAAAGAGCGTTATCGCCACCCTGCTATCTCACTCAAAGAAATCATCAACTCTAATCAAGACTAAGATTTCTTTGAATCTTTTTGAGAGTAGAGGATAAAACCTCTAGCTCTTCTCCACTCAATCCCTCTTTGAGAGCTTCTATCATCTCCTCATCAAGCTTGGAGAGTTTTGGAGCGATTTCCCTAGCTTTGGGTGTGAGAGTGAGGATAAAGGCTCGTTTATCCAAAGGATTGCCCTCTCTATGGATATATCCCTTGTTTGTAAGCTTATCGACGATAGCCTTAGTTGTGTTTTGATCTTTTCGCACTGCAAGAGAAAGCTCCTTTTGGGAGATTCCCTCCTCTTGGAGAAGTTGCTTGATAATCACCCACTGCTCAGGGGTAACATCATATTCTGCAAACAAACTATCCAAATACTGATACACTCTCCTTGCACTCTGACAAATCTCATACCCTATGGTTTGCATTATCCTTCCTAGTCTTTAAGCTTATCATCTACCATTTTTTTGTAAGTTGTGAAAAATTTTTCAATCCCACTTTTCCCTACGATAAAAGGGTGATTTCCTTGAAAACTCTCATTATATACAGATTCTAGCCTTGAGTAGCCATTATCTTGGAATAAATGTGCTGTAAGCTCCACACTTACTCCATATTCTTTAGCATACTTTTCAAATTTATCCAAAGAATCTCTATAAGCCCTCTGCAATGTCTTGTCATTGGGAATCCCTGTGCCTCCCCATAGCATTGCCTCATAGTTCTTTCCTTGATACTTGATTGGGAAAATGAGTGAAATCCCTCCCACAGTATGCCCAGGGGTTTCCACAGAGATGATTTGCGTATCTCCTAGAGTGATTTTCTCTCCGTCTTTAATGTATCTATCTACTTTTGGTTTGGGATACTCAGGGGTGTTTGGCCCTTTGTTGTAGGAGAGCATAAACTCAGTATCTTTCTGACTCATCAGCACTTTAGCTCCATATTTTTTGGCTAGATAACTTGCTCCTCCATAGTGATCGCCGTGTCCGTGAGTGATGATGATGAGCTTAATGTCTTTGGCATCAAGTCCATAGAGCTTCAATCCTTTCTCAATCAGCTTTGCATCATTATCATCCCACATCGAATCAATCAGCACAATCCCCTCACTTGTCTTCAACGCCCACGCTACCACACTCTTGGTGCCGATACAATAGAGATTGTCAAAGACTTGGGTAGGGGCAAGAGGTGTATGATCGTGCAAGAGAGCCAAAATCTCTTTGGGAGGGGTGGAGGTATCCTCAGCCTTTGTCCCACCTACTGCAAAACTTGCAATACACACAGCACCCATTGCCACAGATAACATTTTTTTCATTTTTACTCCTTATATTAGTATGTATGCGTATTATATTGATAAAAATGAGGAATTGCGTTTATTTTTGGAATCTTTGAAAAAATAGGGAGAGGGAGAGATTAAAAGAGGTATTTGTAGCCAAGGATAAAAGTGGAATTATAGGCAACTTTCCCAAAATCCATAAAGCCAACAATTGGAACAGAGGCGATAAAATCAACAATATGATTATCAAATTGCGTATAAAAACCTAAGCGTGGAGAAATACGAATAAGTCCTGAGAATCCAACCCTATGCCCTATTGTTAGTTGAAGCAAGTCTGTCGAAAAACCAAAACTCATTCCAAAGTGATTATCGCCATTTCTTACAAAATCAAACAATCCATCTAGTGCATAATAAAGGTTGAGTTCTGTTGTTACTATCCCCTTATTTCTATCTTCGGTTAAGGCTTGGGTATTAGGATCAATAAAGATTTTAAAACCAAAAGAATTTCTCATTCCTACTTTTTCGCTTGTATATTTTTGCCAACCCCCTACAATTCCAGCTCCATACGCCCAATCAAATGTTGAGCGATTGAATTTAAACATAGAGGGGTTAGCTGAGGCAAAAAGTGCAAGACAAAAACTCATATTGCCTACCCCTGCCTCAACCCCAAAGTAGCTTTTCCATTGAGAATCGCTTGACTCCTCACCCCAAACACAAGAGAGCAAAAGCGTGAGGATTAAAAGTATCTTTTTCATTTTTATCTCCTAAAAGAGGTATTTGTAGCCTAGAGTTAGGGTATTGCCATTTATGTTGTCTGATCCACAAAATCCACCAAGAGGAGTTTTTAACACTAAGTCAAAAACATTGTTTTGAAATTGCGAATAAAGTCCAATTCTAACACCGAAAAAACCTGTAATCCCACCAACAGAATCTCCAACCCCTTGTGAAGCACCAACAGAAAGATTTAAACTAAACCCCAAACTCATTCCAAAGCGATTTTCTCCATTTTTTACAAAATCAAATAATCCGTCAAGAGCATAATATACGTCATAATGCTGAGCCTTGCGATTGTTGTAATCGTATTCTTTGGCATTTTTGCAATTAAAAAGACAATTCTCCCTATATGTTTCGCCTTTTTTGATTGAAGAAATGTTTGGAATATAAGAAAAAGAAAAACCTAATGTATTTCTCATTCCTACCTTTTCGCTTGTATATTTTTGCCAACCACCCAAAACACCAACAGAGTAGCCAAGTCCTAGAGTGTTGTGTTCTGTATTAAAAAGTGAGTTACCTGAAAAAATAAAACCACTACCACTTACTCCAAACACTCCCACTCCCCCTTCAACTCCAAAAAATCCTCTCCATTGAGAATCCTCTGACTCCTCACCCCAAACACTCCCAAACACCAATGCCAAAATCAAAACAATCTTTTTCATTCCACTCTCCTAAAAAAGTCGTTTATAGCTCAATGTTACATCTGAGGGCATCATCATTTCTCCAAATCCAAGCCCAATCACAGGAAAGGCAAGGGTGCAATCAAAGATATTATTATCCACTTGTGTATAAAGCCCAAATCTAAAACGCCCATTGATACCCACTCCAAAGATTTCTTTGTTCCCCTCTTTGTGATGAGTATCCAAACTCATTCCCAAATCAGCCTCCACCCCCAAACTCATTCCAAAGCGATGCGTATCATCAGTTTTTGACAAATCAAACAGCCCATCAAACGCATAATAAAGTATCCCTATTACCAAAAAATTATTGCCAGAAAAGTTTGATTTGTCAGCTCCCCCAAACTTCCCCATATGATTCCCCCACTCAAATTTTGTCCCAAAAGTATGTCTTACCCCTCTTCTCTCGCTATCATAGCGTTGCCACCCTCCCTGAACGCCAAGATGATACCCAAGTGTAGGGGCTTCACTCCTTCCCCCAAACAAAGGATTTGTCGTCAAAACGATAGCTGAAGCAAAATCATAATACCCCACACCCCCCTCGATTCCAAAAAAATGCTTAGTGCGTTTTGCTATCTCAGCCTCAATCCTCTCAGCCTCTGCAATCTGCTCATCAGTCATAAACATTTTTTCTATAAATCCCACAGCAAAAGAGCTAGAAAAAATCAACATTATTGATAAGACGATTCTTTTCATCTCACTCACCTCAAAAACATTTAAACCCCATATTTTAGCAAAATATAAAATAAAGGATACTTTTTATCTTGGAAATATCAAAAAATTGATTTGGAAGTTTTGTGCTTATTTGAGTTTGGTTTGCATTGTGAGGTATTGGGTTTTTTGATTTTGGCAATATTTTTCGCAACTCTCCCCCCATACAAACTATAATACCCTTTTACATTTCCACACAAAGGCACTCTATGAATCCAAACACCCAAGATCTCATCTATGGGCTTGAAGACAAGCCTCCATTCCTCAAAGCCCTATTTTCTGCCCTCGTGCATCTTATGGCAATGTTTGTGGCTGTGATTACCCCTGCACTCATCATCTGCAAACAGCTAGGAGTAAGTGAGCTTGATACAAGCCGTATCATCTCAATGTCGCTTTTTGCCTCAGGGGTGGCTTCCCTGCTTCAAATCCGACGCTTTGGACCTGTGGGTTCAGGGCTTCTCTCAATTCAAGGCACAAGCTTCAACTTCGTTTCTCCTCTGATTTTGGGGGGATTGAGTTTGAAGAGTGGAGGGGCAAGTGATACCCAAATGCTAGGGGCAATCTTTGGCACGCTAATGCTCTGCTCTCTTACAGAAATGCTGATTTCTCAATTCTTGCCTTTTATCAAACGCATCATCTCGCCTTTGGTGTCAGGAATTGTAGTGCTAATCATCGGATTGAGCCTCATCAATGTGGGATTAGTCAATGCAGGAGGGGGTTTCTCTGCCAAAGCCAATGGCACTTTTGGCTCGTTTGAAAACCTCTTTTTGGCTTGTAGTGTAGTAACTCTCATCATCATCTTCAACCTCTTCAAAAACGCCTATCTCAAAATCTCCTCACTCTTTATCGCAATGGTATGTGGGGTGCTTTTGGCGTTTTGCTTTGAGGGGTTTAGCTTCTCACTCAACCCCTCTCTTCCCTCAATCATCTTGCCCCAACCTCTTTACTTTGGGCTAGGGCTTGATGTCAATCTGATTTTGCCTCTTATCTTGGTGTATGCTGTTACCTCACTTGAAACCATAGGAGATATTACAGCCACTTGTGAGGTGTCAGGACAAGAAGTCAAGGGAGAGAAGTATTTTTCAAGGCTTAGAGGTGGGGTTTTGGCAAATGGGCTAAACTCTTGCCTTTCAGCCTTTTTCAACACCTTTCCCAACTCTTGTTTTGGGCAAAACAACGGCGTTATCGCCCTCACAGGCGTGGCAAGTCGCTATGTGGGCTATTATGTGGCGATTCTTTTGATGATTTTGGGGATTTTCCCCCTTGTTGCCAATCTCACGCTTCAAATCCCTGAGCCGATTTTGGGAGGGGCAACCCTTGTAATGTTTGGCACAATCGCTGCCACAGGAGTAAGAATCATCGCCAAAGATTCTCTCTCACGACGCTCAATCCTCATCATTGCTATCTCTCTTGGCATAGGACTAGGCATAAGCAATAATCAAGATATATTGCAATTCCTCCCAAATTTCCTCAAAACCCTGCTTTCTTCAGGAATTGCTGCTGGGGGAATCTGTGCAATTGTCCTCAACCTCATCTTGCCTGAAGATAAGGCTAAGGGAGAGTGATTCTCCCTTATGGTTTAATTCCCTCCAAAAATACCATTTGTTAAAAAGTAAAAAATATAATTCCCTCTCATTTTTTGATTTTTGCTTTAAGATGCCTAGTTTTGGGGATTTCCCCTATTTTTCCTAATCTAGCCAAAAAAGGAGAAGCTAGTGTTTGAATATTGCTTTTCACAGAAAAAGACATCTACTTTTCAATGTCTATTGGTGTTTTTTGCCATTGTTTTTCTTACTTTGCTGTTTGTGGTGTTAATGCTCAATGCAAATCTTTCTCACATCAGCAAAACTCTTATGCTCTTTGGAGCTTTGGGGATAAGTTTCTTTGGAGTTTTCTATTTTTTAAACATTTATCCCCCACTCTCTCATTTTTGTGCCTTTTTAGTCAATCTTGTATTTGCAATTACATTGCTTTGGATTAGACAAACTTATGATTCTACCTCTAGTCTTGCTTTGTTTTTGTATGCCATTGCGTATTGCTCCTTGTTACTAACGCTTTGTTTGGGGGGAGGAGTGCTGATTTTTCAAAGCCTTGTATTTTTCTATATTGCCCTCATTTATGCACTCTTTAATTTTTCTATTGCCTTCTTAGGGTTTCTTATTGTGTTTGTTTTGGGTTTTTATTTTGCACTCAAAAGTCAAGGACAATGGATAAAAATTCTCAATTTTTTCAATCTACTTGCTTTCCTTACACTCATTTTCTTTTTCAAACAAATCTCTTGGATTGTTCTTTTGTGGATTGTCATCTCTGCTATTCTCCTCTCACACAAAATCCCTTCTCTCTCCTCAAATACCATAGACAAGCTGGTGCTTATCTCCTTAATGCTCTTAATCCTCTTTTTTGAAAAATCAGATATTTTAATCTCTAGCATATTAGAAGAGAATTGGATATGGGTTTTTGCACTCATTAGCCTTGCTTTACTGCTTTGGCTTGAGGAGATGCAGTTTGTCGCTGTTTTTATCTTATTGCTCATAAGCGGATTGCTGATTGAACCCATCCTTATCCGACAAGAAGAGGCGTATTTTTACTATTGGCTACTCTTTTTTATGGTTTGGATTGAGTTTATTGTGAGGTGGCTTGTTTTGGGATTTTTTGTCCTGTGCTGTTTTGTATTACTTCAATATTTTGGGATTGAGGAGGAATATTCTAGGCTTGGACTATTTTTGACACTCTCTTGTGTTGCATTCTTTACCACCACTATTGTAAGGAGCAAAAATGCAATCTAAAACCCTTTGGCTATCATTTATTGGTGTTTTGCTTGTCTGTATTTTGGGAGCTTGTTTTGTGGTTGCATTCCTCCCTCGTCTCTTTGGTGTAGCCTATATTCTCAAAGTTGAAACTCCTCAAACTCTAAAGACGCCATTTGGAGGATATATTTTGTTTACACCAAGTCTCAATGGCACACAAACCGATGTCAATGCTCTACCTTGTCAAGAGTTTTTTGCTCAACTCGTCGGAGATGAGGGAGGGCATATTTTGAGTGGAGATTTTTCTTGCACTCCTCCTAGCAGTTCCTACATCAAAGGAGTAAAGACTCCCTATGGAATCTCTTTCAAAATCAAAGATACCTATCTACCTTATCCAAAAATCCAAGAAGTCAGAAAGTCTCAAAAACTTATGGCAAAGGTATGGATTTATGAGGGTGTGGGGAGCGTAGAGGAGATTATTTTCTGAAAAACAATCCCCCTGCCCTCTTGATAGCTCTGATGATTTGAATAATATCAGTGAGAATTTTAAGAAAAAAGTTCTCTTTTGTAATCCCACACTCTAGCAAGAAATCCTTGATTTTTGCTTTCAATGGGGGGGGGGGTAGGAGTGGGTTTTTCTTCTTTTTGGGGCAAGGGCACAAAATCACAAATATAATCTTTGGGTTTGGCAAGAAGCTCAAAATCTGTGCCTTGAATGGGTGCAAGAGGGACAATCTCACTCATTGTGCTTTGAGGGGCAAGAGAGTAGAGCTTGATATCTTGCAAACTCAAAGCAAGTTTGAGGGCTTCTATATCGACATTTTTTTCATGCACCTCATCTCTAAAATCCTCTTGAGTAAAAGTTGGCATTTTTTCTGCCAAATTGCTTTTCCCTCCCATATCAAAAGCATAGCTCAATCCCCCTGCCTCATAAAAATCAATCCCTGTAAGATAGATTTCTTTGTATCCTTGAGCTAATGCGACAATAAGCATAATGATCCCTGCTGTAAAGCGTTTTTCATAATAGAGGGCATAGAATTTATGCAACGCATTAAACTCACTCATTTGCTCTAAGAATGGATAAGTATTTTTTACACTTGGGAAGTCATATCTTAACTCTTGCTCCAAATTCTTTGGCTTTCCATTGCTCCACTGCCTATCCCAAAGCCCCATTGTGATATTGCAATACACATCTTCTACTTCATACTCTCCTCTCTCTTTAAGATGATGAAGTGTGAAAAACTGCTCTTTGAGAACAAAAGGGTTGAAAAATACACCTTTGATTTTTTTGCCTAAGAAATATTGAGGCTCAAAATAAAACTGATTACACCTAAAAACATCAAAGTCTTTTGGAAGTCGTGAGTAGTCGATTTGAGCTAGTGAAGGACCATTGCCTGCGATAATGATAGGTTTCATTACTTAAGATCTTAAAGCACCGTGCTTTTCTAGTATTTTTGAGATTGCATTATAATGCAAAATGTCTGCAATGTCTAAGGCTGTTTTATTATCCTTATTTTTCAAATTTGGATTTGCTCCAGATTGAAGTAGAAAATTTACCATACCCATATCTCCTCTATTGACAGCGTACATAAGTGCAGTTCTTCCAAGACTATCTTGATGATTTAAATCCGCACCAGCTTTTTTCAACATTCTCAATACTTGGCTATCATTTTTATCTACAGCAATAAGCAATGGTGTTTGCTGATATCTATTTTCACATTCAAGATTTGCACCAGAAGCCACAAGTATTTTTATTGCTGGAATATTATGAACACTAGCAGCATATATCAGTGCAGTTTTTTGATTTAAATCCTTGGCATTAATATCAATACCTGATTGAATAAGCTTTTTAAAAACATCTTCTTCCTCTGAATTTATTACAAAAAGAATGAGAGCATTTTCTCCATCTCTATTTTTAACATTTAGTAAAGCCTTATGCTCAATTAAAAGTTTTAGCTTTTGCAAACTGTCTTTTGGTGCATGTTTGGCAAGAGAAAGCAATGCTGTTTGATTATTATTGCTCTCCATATTTACATCAGCTCCATGTGCAAGAAGTTTTTGAAATATGTCTACATTAGCTCTTTGAGCAGCAAGCATCAATGGTGATGTCCCATTGTTGTCTTGCAAATCAATTTCAGCATGATATTTAATCAATAAATCAACCAATTCTTTATTATTTTTCTCAATAGCGAACATAAGAGGAGTTTTTCCAGAAATATTTTGCAAATTTGGGTTTGCTGAATTTTCTAGAAGCAACTTAACTATAGCAATATTCTGATTATTTACTGCATACATCAATGCTGTGAAACCAAACATATCTTGGTAATCAACATCAGCACCTCTTTTTACTATCTCTGCAACCCTTTTTTGCTCTTTTTGTTTTACAGACTGAATCAATTCTTTCTCTGCTGTTCCATGCAAATAAATTAAAACCAACACAATACAAAATAGAGCTTTTTTAATCATAATTTATCCTTCCTAAATTAATACTTCCCATCTTCCCAGCATTCAGTATTTTTAATGCCAAGTTTTTTGGGATCAAAGACAGGGTTTTTGCCCTCTTTTCGCTGAGAGATATAATCTTTGAGTGTGATTACCACAATGCGAGAGAGGAAAAGAATCGCGATGATATTGAGTGTCGTCATAATCGCCATTGCAAAGTCTGCAAGCTCCCACGCCAAATCAAGATTCATTTGAGAACCGATAAACACCATTGCCACAGCACAAATATTGAAAACTAGCATTACAATTTTAGAGTTTGTAAGATATTTGATATTTGCGTGAGCATAGTAGTAGTTTCCGATAAGTGAAGTGAGGGCAAAGCACACAACAGCAATGCTTACAAAATGCATTCCCAATGACCCAAAATACTCATTCATCGCCATTTGCACCAAAGGTAAAGCCTTAGCCTTTACTTCAGGATTTGCATAAGCCTGTGAGAAAAGCACCAAAAACGCTGTGCTGGTACAAATCATCACTCCAATCAATACACTAATTGCTTGAACCAATCCTTGTTTGACTGGGTGAGTGGTATGAGCTGAAGCTGCGACATTTGGGGCTGAACCCATACCTGCTTCAGTAGCAAAAAGTCCTCGCTTGATCCCAATAATCACTGCACTTCCCATAAAACTTCCAAAAATAGCTTTAAAATCAAAGGCATTAGTAAAAATATCTTGCAAAACTGCAGGGAGTGAAGAGAGATTCATCAAGGTTACTAAAAGTGCCAAAGCAATATAAAATAACGCCATTACAGGGACGACATAGGAGTTGATTTTTCCGATGATATTGCCTTTGCCAAAGAACAAAACTGCTGAAATCCCTGCTGAAATTAGCCCAATGATTATCGTCCAATCGCTTTTCTCAAACTCGGCAGGATTGGGATAATACACTGCAAATGATGAAGTCATCGTATAAGATTGCAATCCATTAAATCCAAAAGCATAAGCAAAAATCAAAGTTACAGCAAACACAGAGCCTAAAAATGGTTGATTGAGAGCTTTCTTGATATAGTAAGCAGGACCCCCTTTGAATCCATCTCCATCGTGGCTTTTATAAATCTGAGCCAAAGTGCTTTCAGCAAACGCACTCGCTCCTCCAAAGAATGCCATAATCCACATCCAAAACACAGCACCTGAGCCACCTATCGCCACAGCAGTGGCAATCCCTGCAATATTTCCAATCCCCACACGCGAAGCCACAGAGATTGTCAAAGCTTGAAAAGAGCTGAGTGCATCGTTTTTGCCATCAGGTTTTTCAGTAATAACTCTAAAGCCCTCTTTGAGCATACTTATTTGAACAAACTTAAGTTTGAAACTATAAAACACACTTGCTAAGATGAGCAATCCCACCAAATAGTAGGTATAGGTAAAACCATTGATCTCGCCCAAAATACCGACAATTGTTTCCATAGAAACCTCCTTTTTAAGTAAGCCCTAGGGCATTTTTTGCTCTTTCATTATATACAAAAAGATAATCTGTTACAATTAAACTCAAAAATTCTTGAAAATTAAGGTTGTTTTAATGTCAAATTTCATTGAGATTGAGGGCAGAAGAATTGGGAGTGATTATGAGCCTTTAGTGATTGCTGAGCTTGGGATCAACCACAATGGCTCTTTGAGTGTCGCTAAAGAAATGGTAGATAGTGCTAAAAGGGCAGGGGTAGAAGTGCTTAAGCACCAAACCCACATCATCGAAGATGAGATGAGCTCATTAGCCAAAAAAGTTATTCCTGGCAATAGTGATAAAAGCATTTATGAGATTATGCAAAGTTGTGCTTTGAGTGAAGAAGAAGAATTTGAGCTTAAAGAGTATGTAGAGAAGGCAGGAATGATATTTCTCTCCACACCTTTTTCTAGGGCAGGGGCAGATAGACTAGAGAGAATGGGAGTGAGTGCGTATAAAATCGGATCAGGAGAGATGAATAACTATCCACTTCTCAAACATATCGCTAGTTTTGGTAAGCCTATGATTGTCTCTACTGGAATGAATGATTTAGAGAGTGTGAAAAAAGCCACAGACATTTTACAAAGCTTCAAAGTCCCCTTTGCCTTGCTTCATACTACCAATCTCTACCCCACACCCCCTCATTTAGTGAGGCTTGGAGCAATGCAAGAGATGATGAGGGCTTATCCTCATATCCCTATTGGACTAAGCGATCACACGCTCAACAACAATGCGTGTAAATCTGCTATTGCTCTAGGGGCGAGTATTGTCGAGCGACATTTTAGCGATCATAAAGATAGAATTGGCCCTGATATTATCTGCTCTATGGATGAGGAAGAAACAAGAGATTTAATCCTCTCAGCCAAAGAAATTTTCTCAATGCGTGGGGGAGAGAAAAAAGCTACGGCTGAAGAGCAAGTAACTATCGACTTTGCATTCTCTACTTGTGTGAGTATCGCTCCTATCAAAAAGGGTGAGATTTTTAGCAAAGAAAACCTATGGGTGAAACGCCCTGCACTTGGAGAAATCAAAGCTGAATTTTATGAGGAGATTTTGGGCAAGAGAGCAAAATGTGATATAGAGAGCGACACTCATCTCTCTTGGGAGATGATAGAGTGAAAAAGATTGTATTTTTGAGTGGGACAAGGGCAGATTGGGGGAAGATCAAAGCCCTAGTGCAAGAAGTAAAAGAGAGCAAAAGCTTTGAGTATAAAATCTTTGTGTGTGGAATGCACCTCTTAGAGCTGTATGGAAAAACTTTTATTGAGATTTTCAAAGATGGATTTGATGAGGTGTTTTTGGCAAAAGCCCACAAATACCAAGAAAGAATGGATTTAGCCCTCTCTGATAGTATCAAACAATTCTCAAACTTCATCAAAGAGTATAAGCCTGATTTGATTGTCATTCACGGCGATAGACTAGAGGCACTTGCAGGGGCGATTGTGGGGGCGTTTAATAATATTTTAGTCGCTCACATTGAGGGAGGAGAGGTGAGTGGGACGATTGATGAATCTATTCGCCACTCTATCTCCAAACTTGCTCATTTGCACTTTGTATCAAATGAAGAAGCCAAAAGACGACTAATCCAGCTAGGAGAGAAGCAAGAAGATATTTTTGTCATCGGCTCTCCTGATATTGACTTAATGCTTGGCTCTTCTCTGCCTACTCTTGAGGCTGTGGAAAAACACTACTATCAAATACAACCCTTTAAGGGAGAGTATGCAATCTTTCTCTATCACCCTGTAACTACAGAAGAAGAGAGCTTGGAGAGGAATATCACTCAGAGTATTGGGGCATTAGAGAAATGTGGGGAAAACTTTATCGTGATTTATCCCAACAATGACTTAGGCTCAAAGACAATCCTCAAAGCCTATAAAAGACTAGAGAAAAACCCTCATTTTGCACTCTTTAAATCCCTCAAATTTGAAGCATTTTTGACATTG
Source organism: Helicobacter brantae (assembly GCF_003364205.1). Taxonomy (GTDB): domain Bacteria; phylum Campylobacterota; class Campylobacteria; order Campylobacterales; family Helicobacteraceae; genus Helicobacter_G; species Helicobacter_G brantae. Next base: position 34,779 of record NZ_NXLV01000003.1, on the reverse strand, counting down.
CTCAAAAATGCAAAATTCATCATTGGCAATAGTTCAGCAGGGATTAGAGAAGCCCCAATCTATGGAATCCCTTGCATTAATCTAGGCTCAAGACAAGAGGGGAGATACAAAGAGGGAGAGGGGATTTTGAGTGTGAAAGAGAGTAGAAAAGAGATTTTAGAGGCCATTAGAAAGGTTCAAACGCTCAAACTCACCCCAAGACTAGAGTTTGGCAAGGGAAAGAGTGCCAAAGAGTTTATCGCCTTGCTTGAGAGCAAAGAGATTTGGGATAAAAAGCTTCAAAAGAAGTTTGTGGATATGCTATGAGAGTGCTAGGGCTTATCCCTGCTAGAAGTGGAAGCAAGGGAGTGAAGGATAAAAATATCAAAGAGTTTAGAGGCAAGCCCCTACTAGCTTATAGTATTGAGAGTGCATTAAAAAGTGGAGTGTGTGATGAAGTCTTTGTCTGCACTGATAGTGAGAAATACGCCTGTATTGCAAGAGAGTTTGGGGCAAGTGTGCCGTTTTTGAGGAGTGAGGAGAGTGCAAGAGATGAGAGCAAAAGCATTGAGTGTGTGATTGAGAGCTTAGAGAGATACAAAGAGAGGGGAGAAGAGTTTGATGTGGTGATTTTACTTCAGCCCACCTCTCCTCTAAGAAATGAAGTGCATATCAAAGAGGCTTATGAGAAATTTGTGAGATTTGGGTGTGAGGATTTGGCAAGTGTGTGTGAGAGTGTAGAAAACCCTCTATTTATGCGAAGAATTGTAGAGGATAGACTTCAAAACCTCTTGCCACTTTCAAGCTCTGTGCGTCGCCAAGACTTGCAAAAATGCTATGTGCTTAATGGTGCGATTTATATCAATCTAGCCTCAAGACTCACCCCTCAAACGAGTTTCAATGACAATCCCCTCCCTTATGTGATGAGTAGAGAAGTGGGTTTGGATATTGATGAGGAGGGGGATTTTGAGTGAATTGTGAGAAAAAGGGGTTAGAAAGATTCTTTTTTCTAATAAAATCCCAAAGTTTTCTAGTGGGGTTAGGGAATGGATTTTCCCTCCACCTTTTTGCTTATCTATTCTTCAATATATAAACAACAGCCTTGCAAAGTTGTATCAAATCCATTACAGCCTTGACATAGATATTTTTCCCATTGATTCCATTGTCTTTTAGTTTTTGTTTGAATGGAGAACAAGACAATAATGGAGGTTTTATCCAATCACAAATATACCCTTGTGGCTTGTTTTCAACTTTAAAAGGCTCAGGATTTTGGATAGGAGCAAGAGGGAGAATCTCACTTAATGCACTATTGGGAGTGATTGCATGGAGTTTGATATCAGGGAGAGAGAGGGCAAGTTGGATAAATGCTACATCTAGGTTTTGAGTATGGACTTTGTCTTGAAAAGCAGAATCTCTAAAAGCAGGGATTCTTGTAGCTATATTGCTTTTAGGATTGATTTTGAAAGCATAATCAATACCCCCCCCCCCATAGAAGTCAATTCCTGTAAGATAGATTTCTTTGTATCCTTGAGCAATAGCTGTGTAGAGCATTACAATCCCTGCTGTTGGCCATTGATGAAAAAAGAAGCGATGAAATTTATCCAATTCATTAAAAAGGGGAAGCTTTTTCAAAAAATCATAAGTGCTTTTCACACTTGGAAAAATGTTTTCCACTTTATTGCCCTCAATCACCAATTCACTATCATCACTTCTTGAACAATACACATCTTCTACTTCATATTCTCTCCTCTCTTTGAGATGATGAAGTGTGAAAATTTGCTCTGGCAATACACTAGGATTAAAAAATGCCCCCTTAATCTTCTTTCCTAGAAAATATTTGTCTTCAAAGTAGAATTGATTGCACCTAAAAACATCAAAATCTTTTGGGAGGCGTGAGTAGTCAATTTGAGCAAGTGAGGGACCATTACCTGCGATAACTATGGGTTTCATTCTTTTCCTTTTTGTTTTTTGGTAATTTTACTGATTTTAAGAAGAGTTATTGAATTTTGTTAGAATCTTTTTTAAAATACAAAAAAGGATTCCCTATGCGACCCCTAATCATTCCCTTCAAAGACAAAACTCCAAATATCCACAAACAAGCCTTTATCTTCCCTCAAACCTCAATTATCGGTGATGTGAGGATAGAGAAAGAGTGCAGTGTTTGGTTTGGAAGTGTGATTAGGGGTGATGTCAATGCTATTTTTATCGATGAGGGGAGCAATATCCAAGAGCTTACAAATATTCACGTGGATTACCCAAATGAGGGGAAAGGAGAGGTGAGGATAGGAAAATTTGTAACCATTGGACATCGCTGTATTATCCACGCTTGTGAGATTGGCGATAGGGTGCTAGTGGGAATGGGAAGTATCATTATGGATAGAGCAGTGATAGGAAGTGAGAGCATTATAGGGGCAAACTCCCTCATCACCAAAGGCAAAACCTTCCCTCCACGCTCTTTGATAATGGGAAATCCTGCCAAGCTCATACGAGAGCTAAGTGAGGAAGAAATAGCCTTTATCACAACTTCAGCCAATCACTATATCAGCCTAGCTAGAGAATATGAATCTAGCATTCCCTCACTTCACTTGCCCTAATTTCTAAATCTTTAAATATCAAAAATGATATAATCTCCTTTGCATTCGGAGGGCGAAACGAGTCACCCAACTCTACCTTTTGTATCTAATCTCAATATCCTTGTAAATTTTCATTATCTCGTTATTGATACTTACAATCAAATCATCTAAAAATGTTAAGATTTTTTCAGGAGCGATTCCAATTTTTGTCTTTCTACAAATATCTTTTTTGGGGTAGGTGGTTGTTATTCGAGGATAAATTTTTCCATTGACCTCTCTTATCTTGTGGAGATTTTCCCAATGAAATGCACGATTGCGAATAATCCTTATAAGGCTTAAAACGATAATATTTTTATCCAAATTAGAAAAAAATATTTTCTTCTTATCTTTAATATAATTCAAATTGCTCAAATGATATTTTTTAAAGACTCAAGACAAGTTAAAAACTCCTAATAAAGTTTTTAACTTGTCTTGAGTCTAAAACAATTTCTACTGACCCTCTAAGTGGAGCGATTACGCTTAACTTTGGGTGAAGATTCTAATCTCTCCCCCTATCTAAAATTTCTTTAAAAAAAAATCAATACAAAAACCCAAACAACCACAAAGGGATATTTCTCTCTTGGTTTGTTACACCCTGATCACTTACGATGAAAGAGTGAGGCAAGTCTTTGATTTGAGAGAAATCCTTGCTCTTGCCTCCAATCTCAAAGATATATTTCTCTTCAACGATAAAATCTCCTTTGTGATGAGCTTGAAGCTTGTATTGGGGAGTGAGCTGATTGACAAAAAACGTCTCTCTCACATTGCCAATTTTTGGATTTTTGTATATATGCATTAAATTGGTGTTGTTCATATAGATTTTTGCAGGTTTTGCCATTTTGGCTAAACCGTTGCACTGCATATCCACAGAGCGAATAAGTTTGGCATCATTAAGATAGCTCAAATAATCATAAAGTTTCACTCGACTAATCTCTGCTAGAGTTGAGATTTTGGTGTAATTGACTTCAAATGGCTCACTTTCACAAATCACTTCTAAGAGCTTTTTAAGCTTGTAAGTATAGCGTTGCTCAATGAGATTGAGGCTAGTGAGATCAATGTCAATGCTTAGATTGATCGTATTAAGTAGGCTTTCAAAATAAGTGTCTTTTTTGCAAAAATAAAAGGGATAATACCCAAAGCGTAAATAATTCTCAAAATCCTTAGATTTGACATTTAATTCTTTTACTATCTCTTGATGATGCTCTAAAATCTCTTGAAGAGAAAATACTTCAAAATGTCTCTTAGAAGAAAGCTCCAAAAACTCTCTCAAACTCAACCCCTCTAGCTCATAGATACTTACTCTTCTTGAGAGATCGCTTTTGGCATTGAGAATACTCATCGCACAAGAGCCTGTAAAAAGCACTTTGAGATCACTCAAATCATAAATCATTTTGAGATGAGAGGCAAAATCATTGTATTTATGCACCTCATCAAGAAGAAGATATTCTCCCCCTCTCTCTGCAAATTCAAAGGCAAATTCACTTAGATTCATTGAACTTAAGAAAGGATAATCCAAGCTCAAATATAGACATTGTTTTCCTATTTTTTTCAATTCCAAAAGGCGTTGAAAAAGCATCGTGGTTTTTCCCACACCTCTTGCTCCAATGATTCCCACAAGCTTTTCTTCAAAGTTGATTTTCTTAAACAAATAGCGTTGATAATCTGCCTTGAAAGTTTTCAGAAATCGCTCTTGATATTTTTCAATCATTTCTCTAAGATTTGTCATCACTTTTCCTAGCGTAAATGTTTATAGTCATTTACAATTATAGCTTTTTTAAGTGTAAATGTTCATAACCATTTACACTTAATCCTAGATTGCCATATCTTTGCTTCACATTCTTCTAGGAATTCTATTTATTTGATGGGAATTTTTAATGATATGTTTATTGTTATCTTTTTAAAAACTATGAAATATAAATCTCAAGATGCTTAATGATTTTTATCAAGAAAAAATGTTGTATCTGCAAATTTTTTGAGAAAAACAAACAAAATGAAACAAGAAAGACAGATAAAAATTGCAGAAATTGAAAAAAATACTCTATAATCACATAACCAAAAAAGTTAAAGGCGATGGAAGATTTTTTGTGTTTTTAACTCTTGGAACATACACATTGTTGAGATGTGAATTTACAAAATAAGGATGGATGGAATGTTTAGAAGTATTGCAAGCATTGCTGTTGCAGGATTGCTTTTTATCGGATGTGGTAATGGCATCAGTGATCAAGCCCTAGAGGCAACAGGTCTTAAGGGTGCTCCACAATGGGTCTTGAATCTTGGTGATGGACCATACAGTGGTGTAGGTTCTGCATTTATCGTTGATGGAGATGATGATCTAGCAAGATCTGAAGCTATTGCTCAAGCTAGAGCAGAGATTGCAAAACAGATTGAGGTGAGTGTTGTTTCTTTAGTAGAGAGAAACTCTGAAAGACAAGATAAATCAGGAACAAGCAAGGCAACAAGTCGTATTAAAGAAGTTGCAGCTCAAGTTATGGCAGGAAGTCAACCTAGCGGTTTTTGGATTAGTAATGATGGATCAAAAGCTTATGTTTTAGTAAAACTTCCACTTGGAGCAGTTCAACAAATTCGTAAAGCTCTCAAAAATGAAGGTGTGGATTATGAAGCAGCTGAGCGTCTAATGAAGGGAGGAGCTCAAGCTCAACAAGCTTCTGCAACTCAACCTGCACAAGCAACTCAACAACCTGCACCACAAGCTCCTGCAGCTCAACCTGCAAAACCTGCTGAGGAAGAGTGGTAAGATTCTCTCCTTACTCTGTGGGAGGATCGCCTCCCCAAACTTCTTTTGATGCCTCATTTTTCCCTCTTTGGAGTTTTTTTATGAAAAGATTTGCTATTTTTATTTCACTCTCTCTAAGTTTAGTGCTAGCTAAATCAACCCTAAGTTGCAGTAATATCCAAGATTTTAAAGACTTTCAGCTTGAAAATCTTCGCTATGCCTACCACTATGGAAAAAAGGACAAGATGGGATTCACAATGGCAGCAATAGCGTGGAAAGAATCCTGTGCCGGAGCTTATCGCTACAATGCTCAAGACCCTAGTGCAGGGAATTATCATGTCTTGCTTCAAAGTGCAGTTAAACTTGATCGCTTATTTCGTGGAGAAAAAAATATAGATCGACCTATCAGTGGATTTGAGATGAACAAAATTGCCGATAGACTTGTAAGAAGTAGAAGATTTGCCTCAAAGATTGCACTACACCAATTGCTTGAGTGGAAAAAGATTAGAAAGGGAGATATGAAAAAAGTCTTAAAATCCTACAATAGAGGTTATTCTTGGGAAAATAGTGAAGCCAATAATAAAAGTGCTGAAGAATATGCTAACGATGTTTTAGAAAAAATAAAAATTCTCAAGAAATTCTATGAAAAAAGTCCTCGTATGAGAAAACCTGTTGAATTATAGGAGAGAAAAATGAGATTTTTGTGTATTACATTTTTCATTATTTTTTTAATTGCTGATAGCTTAGATTTGAGAGGGGCGCCTAGTTGGATTTATCAAAAAGACAAGCTTTATGGTGCTGTTGGATCAGCTTACATCGTTGATTCTGATGTTAGTGGTGCAATAATTGAGGCTTCTGCCTCTGCAAGAGCAAAAATAGCGTATCAAATAGCCATAAATTCAAAAGAAATCAATCCTAATACTCAAGAAGAACTTGAAGAGAAGATCTGCAAAATCATTGAGGGAAGTCGTTCTGATAAAATGTGGATTACAAAAGATGGAAAGACACTTTATGCCTGGGTTGAGATTTCAGATGATATGATCAATAAAGTTCATCAACTTTTTGAAGATAAGGGAGAAAGGGGAGAATAAACCCCTTATCTTTGATAGCTAGGGATATACTTATCTTCATTTATCCTCTTGAAGTTTTTGCATCCTTTTTCATCTTGCAATTCACAAGATTTTCCATAAATCTCTTTTGCTTTTTGCTTGTTTTGTTGTATTCCTTCCCCCTCATAATACATATAAGCTAGATTGTTGCACCCTCGTGCAATATTTCCCTCACACGCTTTTTTGTATAGCTCTACTGCCATTGCTTTATCTTGTTTTGCCCCTTCTCCTGCTTCATACATCAATCCTAAGTCAATACATCCATTGAGATTTCCTTCTTTACAAGCCTTATCAAAAAGCTTAACTGCTATGAAAATATTTTTATCTACACCCTCACCTTTTGCATACAACTCTGCTAGTTTCCCGCACCCCCAAGCACTTCCACCATCACAACCAAGCTTGAAATATTTTGAAGCTACTACAGGATCTTTGTCTGCTCCCTCTCCACGATAAAATGCGATTCCATAACTTGTACATCCCCAAGCCTCTCCAATCTCACAAGCTTTTTTATAAAGCTCTACGGCTTTAAATCGATCTTGCTCCACTCCCTCGCCTTTGAAATACATTATCCCAAGATTGGTGCAACCTCTTTTTCCATTTGCATCACAGACTTTTGTGTAGAGTTTGAAAGCCTTTGTTTTGTCTTGAGGAATTCCTTTTCCATTGTCATACATATAACCCAAAGCATAACAGCTAGACATTTTCCCGCTCTTGCACTGCTCACGAAAAGCATTTGCAGCCTCTTGATAGCTTCCATATTTTTTAAACTTTTTCTCCATCTCTACTTGCAAATCATCAGCGACAGAGAAAACTCCCATTAGCAATGCTAAGGTTAAAAATACTTTTTTCATTTTCTTTCCTTGATAATGTTATTTATCCTTTTTTGGATTATTATAAGTTTCACTATTTTATCATATTGCACTTGAAGTTAAAAATAAATTTTTAAGTCTTTATATACTTTTCATCTTACCATACTAGAAAGCTTATCAAGGATAGAGAGAATTGCCTTTTTAAATGCAGGGACACTCTCTCCTGCTTCTTTGACAGAGAGGATTCCACTCTTTAGCACTTCAAAATTTTTCAGACTTGAAAGCTCATAAAAGACTGATACTTTCACCCCTCCACTCTCTAAAATATCAAAGTTTAAAATCTCAATTTTCAAAAGCAAGTCATTCTTCACTCCCCCAAAAGGAGCGATAGAGGTGTGAATGCATTCAGAGTTAAATTTCTTAAGCAAAAGTTTTTTAAATAGATTCTTTGGCACATCAACCCACACTTGGCTTTGCAATGCCACTATCTCGCCATTATTCTTCCTCAAAATCATCTCAGGCGTGTTGTATAAGTCAGCAGAGCGAATCTCACTGATACCTAGATTGATGCTTTTTTTGCAAGTCTTTGAGGGGAAGCTCTGATCCAAATCAAAATAACTCACAGCAGGAAGTGGGGTTTTGAGTGAGAAACACCCACTCAACAATATTGCAAAAATAAGACTTAAAACTCTCAATTATTTCTCCTTCTTTTGCTCTCTTTGTCCAAAAATCGTATCATATGGGCTTTTCTCAATCCTATCTAGCAAAAAATTTGCCTTGGAGAAAAAGCGATTGACTTCACCCATCGTGCTTTCAAACCCCAAAATTGCAGGGGAGAGAATCGCTCTAATATTGTAATCCCCTCTTTTGACATTGGAATTGATTTCTTCAATAGTCTTTTGAGAGCTTAAAGCAAGTTTATCAATATATTTTTGGGTTTGCTCTAGATTTTTTGCCACGACTTTAAGAGAAGCGATGAGTTCTTGAAGATTTTTTGTATTTTCATCATTAAGCATTGCTTTGACATTTGCAAGGATTTCTCTCACATCTCCCCCTCCCTCTTCAATATGATTCATCAATCTTCCTACAAAGTCTTTCTTATAACACAACTCTCCACCGCTAGAGAGCAGTTTTCCCTCTCCTTGAGAGAGGCTAAGAAATGTGCTTCCTGCTAGGCCTTGAGTTTCAGGCGTGATACACGCTCCCTCTTTGAGGGGAATATCGGCTTTGATTTCAAGATCGACTTGGATAAAGTCCATATCCCCTTTTTTAAACCCAATATTTTGCACTCTCCCCACAGCAATGCCTTTGTATCGCACAGGTGTGCCGATACTCACACCCCCCACACTCTCAGGAGAATACATTACATAATGATGATATTTTTCTTGATTGAGATTCCCACCCCCAATCCAGAAAACAAACACAACCATTGCAATAACGATACTCAAAAACAACGCACCAATAAGCACAAAGTTTATATTTCTTTCCATACCCTTTTCCCTCGCTTACTCAAAAAGAGTTCTCCGACATTCTCCAAATCCTTCATTTCAGAGAGATTACCATCAAAAATGATTTTTTGATTCTCTAAGATGATGAAATGATCCATACAATCTCGCACAGAATCCAAGTCGTGCGTTACCATTACGATAGTGACTCCTAGAATCTCTCGTAATTTTAAAATAAGTTCGTCAAATTTTTCACTACTTGCAGGATCAAGCCCACTTGTTGGCTCATCTAAAAACAAAATTTCAGGACTAAGTGATAATGCTCTAGCCAAAGCCACACGCTTTTTCATTCCACCACTTAGCTCATAGGGATAAAGTGAGCAAACCTCTTGAGATAATCCCACCAAAGAAAGCCACATTTTAGAGTTTTCTTCAATAATCTTCTTAGGATAGTTTGAGTATTCTTGAAGCATAATGCCGACATTTTCTAGCACACTCATTGAGCTAAACAATGCCCCAAATTGAAACAACACCCCACAACGCCTCAAAAGAAGCTCTTGCTTATGAAGTGAGAGTTTTTTGATCTCCTCTCCAAAAATCCTCACCTCCCCCTCTTTGATAGGATTGAGCATCAAAAGAGTTCTAAGAAGCGTACTTTTACCACTTCCACTCCCTCCCAAAATCCCAAAAATCTCCCCCTTTTGCACTTGGAAACTGATATTATCGTGAATGATTCTCCCCTCATAGGCAGTGCTGAGGTTATTGACAGAAATGATACTCATAGATTAAACCTTGTAAAAATCACTGAAAAAATAGCATTCACTACAATAATCCAAAAAAGAGCATTCACTACACTCAAAGTCGTGTATTTCCCCACAGATTGGGTATTGCCCTCAATCTCTAGCCCCCTATAACACCCCACAAGTGCAATAGCTGCCCCAAAAAATGGCGATTTAATCACCCCAATCCAAAAATGGATAATCCCCACATTTTCATAAAAACGCTCAATGTATTGGGCAAAAGTGATTCCTGTCTGAAGTTTGATGACAACTGCACTCACAAACAGAGAAGCCCCATCAGCGACAAAGACAAGCAAAGGCATTGCAATCACAAGAGCTAAGAATCTAGGCAAGATATTGAATTGATACCAATCAAAGCCCATAACTCTCATCGCATCAAGCTCCTCTGTAATCCTCATCACCCCAATTTGAGCTGTGAAAGCTGAAGCACTTCTCCCTGCAATCACAAGGGCTAGGATAAAAGGTCCCATTTCTCTAAGCGAGAGCTTTGCCATTGTTTCCACACTTGCTAGTGGCACACCCATTTTTTGGAGTTGCAACACCCCTTGCAAAGTAATCGCACCACTGACAATCGCACAAGTTACAATCCCCACAGGCAAGGCTTTGAATCCTGAAGTGTGAATATGATAGAGCAAAGAGCGAAATCGCAGAAGTTTGGGATTGAAAAGGGTGCGAAGCAAAGCAAAGACAAACAATCCAAAGAAATTCAAAAAATCCAAAAACCCTATCCATTTCTGACACACCCACTCCCCTAAGCGATGAAGCAAGTTTTTTTTGTGGATTTGGATTTGAAAATCTTTGCGTGAGTGAATGAGAGAAAAGATTTCCAAAACTTTGGGATTGGCATTGATAAGCTCATAGCTCACCCCACGATTTTTCAGGCATTCATCTAAAAAAATGGCAAAGGAAAAGTCCATTTTTTCTAACAAAGAGCAATCAATTTTGATTTGAGATTTGGAAGGAATAGAAGTGAATTTGAATTTTTTGCTACTTTTGTAATCACAGCACCCCTCAAGGTGCAGGATATTGCCACAGAGCTTCATTCCACGGTTACACTTTTGGCTAGATTTCTTGGCATATCTACATCATTACCCAATCGCACAGCAACCTCTAGGGCAAAGAGTTGTAAAGCACACATCATAGAGAAAAACTCTTCCATATAGCTTTTGCAAGGCTGAATATAGAGCATATCATCAGCCCCATCAAACTCTTTTGCACTCACAGCACAGATTGTGGCATCTCTTGCACTTAGCTCTTCTACATTGCTTTTGATTTTTTCATACAGCAAATGCTCAGGCATCAAAGCCACGGTAAAGAGTTCAGAATCAGCTAAAGCGATTGGGCCGTGCTTCATCTCTCCACTAGGATACCCCTCAGCGTGAAGATAGCTGATCTCTTTGAGTTTGAGAGCTGATTCTAGGGCTAAAGGATAGAAGACATCTCTACCGATGAAGAAAAAGCCGTGTCCGTGCAAATATCGCTTGGAAATTCGTTTGATTTTATCGTGCATTTTTGGACAAATTTCTGTCTTTTTTGCACTCTCTACCATATCCTCAATGCTTTTTTCTATCTCTTTGGAGCTTAAATGCCCTCTTAGCCCTCCTAGATAGATTGAGAGTATCCAAAGGATCATCACTTGAGTAGCAAATGCCTTAGTCGAAGCCACGCCTTTCTCTATCCCAGCACGAGTAAGAAGCACTTCTTGGCACTCTCTCACAATAGAGCTATTATCTACATTGCAAATCGCTAGAGTTTTGTTGCCAAACTTTTTGACAAACTTTATCGCCTCTAGCGTGTCAAGGGTTTCTCCACTTTGAGAAATCGCTACAAAAAGCTCATCACTTTTGACAATAGGTGAGGCATAGCGATACTCACTTGCAATCACAACATTAGTCTTAATCTTGGCATATCGCTCTAGGAGATATTTGCCTACCATTCCAGCGTGATAGCTTGTCCCACACGCACAGATAGTAATCTCTCCTATCTCATCAAAAAAGCTTGGAGCGATACTATCAAGCGTGATTTTCCCCTCACTTGCTCTCCCCATCATTGTCTCAAGCAAGACATTATGTTGCTCATAAATCTCTTTTTCCATAAAGTAGCGGAATCCCTCTTTTTGGGCGTATCCTTTGTTTTGATCAAGCTTTTTGATAGGGGAGAGGGTGTGGAAATTGTCTTCATCGATATATCCCATAGAGCCATCTTCAAGGTAGCATACCTCATCAGCATAGCCAATAAGTGGGGCATCACTACTTGCAAAATAAATCCCCCCTTTGCCCCTACCTATAATCAAAGGAGAGGCATTTTTGGCATAGAAAATCTTATTTGGCTCTTTTTTGGTTATCAGCAAAATCGCATAAGCTCCTTTGAGATCTCTAATCGTGTTTTTGAATGCTTCAGGAGCTTCTAAGCCTTTGGAGAGGTAGTTTTCAAACAAATGCACAATAACTTCAGTGTCAGTTTGAGAGATAAAAGTGTGTCCTTGTTGCTCTAGGCCAGATTTGATCTCTTGATAGTTTTCGATGATTCCATTATGAATCACATTGCTAAAATCTGCGATATGAGGGTGGGCGTTGGCTTCAGTGGGTTTGCCATGAGTCGCCCATCGTGTATGCCCTATGGCTACCCCAAATCCCACAGAGCTAAAGTCTTTGCACTTCTGCTCTAAATTGACTAATTTCCCCACAGCCTTAAAAACACTTAGCTCCCCACCACTTAGCACAGACATTCCTGCACTATCATAACCTCGATATTCAAGCTCTTTTAAACCATTGAGGATAAAGTCTTTCTTCTCCTCATTTCCGATATAGCCCACAATTCCACACATTTTTTGACCTTTGAGTAAAGTTTAAAAGGGGTAATTATATATTGATAAGTTTAGATTCTAGAATTTTTGGGGGAAGGGTGGAGAAAAATATAGGTTTTTTAATCTATATTTTTATCCCTCATTATTCATACAAGATTCAAACAAAAACTTATGCTCTTTTGGCAAGGCTTCAAAAAGTGCGAAAGCTAGATTTCTTATCTCCCAAAGGGCAGATTTGGAGCTTCTTAGAGAAAGAAAGTTTTGCAATGCTCTAGCATTGATACTCCAAGCTAGAGCAGTTTTATAGCATTCAGGCATTGCATATTTTGCATAATCATTACTTATCCCACTCAAAAGGAGTTTTTGAAGATTCTCTAGTGCCAAAATTGAGCATTCATCAACTCTCTCATCTCCACTCATCACAATGTATTTGCTTGCTACTTCTTTGATATTTTCCTCTCCTTTGAGTTCTTTGAGAGTGTAGCGTGAGGATTTTACAGAGAGTGAGGCGTGGCGATGACGAGCTAACTCTTGCAAACACGCTCTTGAGATTCCCTCAATAGCAAAGTTATAGCTTATGTGCTCTGCTACTGAGCCGTGTTTGTGTTTGTTGAGTATGCGATCTAAGAATTCTCTATCAGCTTCTATGATTTCATCAGTGGGGAGAGGATAGCACCCTCCTCTCTCTTGAGATTGCCAACAAGTCCTCCCTGCACTCACAGCGATTGAAAGTGGGGTGTGAAAAAGTAGTTTGATTTGCATATTAACTCCTTATTTTAATTCTTTGAATATGAGTGATTGCCACAGCGATAGCATCTGTGATATCTAAGGGTTTAATTTCTTTATTGATCCCTAAAAGCTTTTTTACCATAAACGCAACTTGAATTTTATCAGCCTTTGCTTTTCCTGTGAGAGCTTTTTTGACTTGCAAGGGAGTGTATTCATAAAAATACCCTATCTCTTGGAGGATTTTAAGACTCAATGCCCCACGAAATTGAGCGAGTTTAATCACACTTTGAGGATTGTAGGCAAAAAAGATATTCTCAATGGCAACTTCTTGGATACTGTGTCCCTTTAGCACCAAATCAATCCCCTCTACAAACTCCAATATCTGAGCTTGAAGCTCTCTTTCTTTGATTTTGATAAGCCCTGCTTCAAGAAGTTTCATTTTGTTGTTTTCAAAGTTGATAATAGAGTAACCACAATTTCTACTCCCTGGGTCAATTCCCATAATATTCATTCAAAACTACCTTATAATTTCACTTTTTAATTGGAAGTATAAAAGATTTATTCACACTTTTTTTCACAATGTGAAAAACTAAAATATGGAGAAAAAATGCTAGGTGATGAGATACTAGAACAGCTCAAAAATGAGGTAACTCAATATGAATATGAAACCTATATTTCTCAAATGAAATATGACGCAGAAGCCTCAAAATCGGATTTAGCAGTCTTTTATGTACCAAACCTTTTCCTTGTATCTTGGGTGCAGACAAAATATGCCTCTAAAATCGCTCATCTCTTTGAAGCAAGGACACATATTGAGCCTGAAATCAAGATTTGTGTGAAAACTCAACAAAAAGATGTGAAAACTCAACAAAATGAAAAAATCCAAAAAATCTCTGTAACAAAAACTTTCCTCAATCCCTCTTACACCTTTGAATCATTTGTGATAGGGGAGAGCAATAAATTTGCTTTCTCAATCGCTCAAGCAGTAGCCCAACACCAAGCAAGTAAATACAATCCTGTGCTTATCTATGGAGGCACAGGACTAGGCAAAACCCACCTACTCAACGCCATAGGCAATCAAGCAAGCCAAGAGGGTAAAAATATCATCTATGTTACAGCAGAGCAGTTTCTTAATGATTATACAAATCATCTCAATATGAAGACAATGGATCGATTCAGAGAAAAATATAGAAAATGCGATTATCTGCTTATCGATGATATTCAATTCTTTGGAGGGAAAGATAGGACTCAAGATGAGTTTTTTCACACTTTCAATGAACTTCACAACAACCAAAAACAAATCGTAATGACAAGCGATAAGCACCCCAGAAAGATTGAAGGATTAGAAGATAGGCTAAGAAGCCGATTTGAGTGGGGGATCAGTGCTGATATTATCCCCCCTGAGATTGAGACAAAGATTGCAATTGTGAAGCAAAAATGCTCAATCAACTCAATCATCATCGATGAGGAAACCATAAACTTCATCGCCTCAAATATCAGCAATGTTAGACAAATTGAAGGGGTTTTAATCAAACTCAACGCTCAAGCCTCGATTATGGGACAGCAAATCAACCTCAAAATGGCAAAAAACGCAATCAAAGACAATATCAAAGAAAATCACGAAAATATTACACTTGATAAGATTATCAATCAAGTTGCAAGAGTGCTCAATATCAAACCCTCAGAAATCAAAAGCAAAAGCAGGACAAAAAATGTAGCCAATGCAAGGCGTTATGTCATCTATCTAGCAAGGCTTCTCACACCCAACTCAATGCCTGTTTTAGCAAAAGAGCTTAATATGAAAGATCATAGTGCAATCTCAAAAGCTTACAAAAAAATGGAGCAAGAAATGGAAGAGAGTTTCACTCTAAAAGCAGTGATTGAAGACATTAGAAACAAAATTGAAGAGGAACAAGAGGATAAACCCTTTTGATTTTGATACAATAATGTGAATAAATGTGAATAAAATTCTCATTCTTTTCACATTCAAAACATTGAAGTTAAGGTAGAAAAAAGCACTTATTCCACATTTCACTAGGTGCTACTTCTCCCTCTAAACTTTATTTCAAAACTAGGAGAAACTTATGAAAATCACTTTATCTAAATATCCATTGGAAAATATTCTTGCAAATTTTCAATCTTTCTTGGATAAAAGAGATCAATCTCAGATTACTTCTCACATTTTCTTTCAAGTTCAAGGCAATCATCTTTTGCTAAGAGCTACTGACTTTGAAATGGGGATTCAATCAAAAATTGAGATTTCAAAAGTAGAGCAAGAAGGGACAGGAACAGTCAATGGAAAAAAGATTTTAGATATTATCAAACAACTCAAAGACGGAAAAGAAATTACTTTTGAAACAAATGATGATAATCTCATTATCAAGCAAGAAAAAGCAAAATTCAAACTTCCAATGTTTAATGCTGATGAGTTTCCCTCTTTCCCTCAATACAATCAAGAGAGCAAAATCAATATTCCTTCTTCTAACTTCATTGAAGCAATCAAAAAAATCTCCCCAGCAGTAGGAGTGAATAACCCCAAAATTGAGCTTAATGGGGCACATTTAGATATGAAAGAATATGAGATCAATTTTGTAGCCACAGATACAAGAAGACTAGCTTTAGTCAGACTTGAAACTCAATCAATCTCAACTCTCTCAATCATTATCCCCAAAAGAGCTTTGGGAGAAATTACAAAGCTTTTCATTGATGAGCTTTCAATCTATTTCAATGAAAGTCAATTGATTTTTGAAACAGGCAATTATGCATTTTTCACAAAGCTTACAAATGGAAGATTCCCTGATTATGAGAGAATTATCCCTAAAAACATTAATCACACTTTCACACTCTCCAAAAGCAAATTTGTAGAATCTCTAAGAATCATCAATTCTATCTCTCAAGATGTGAAAATGACTTTTGATAATGGTGTGATTAACTTTGAGAGTATGAGCAATGAAAATTCAGAAGCAAATACCCAATGTGAAGCACAAATCCAAGTAGAAAATCCTGTAATGATTGCAGCAAATTCAAAAAGTATTTTGGATTTTCTAGGACAAATGGATGGAGAGAATTTTGAGTTTTGTATCAGTGAGCCAAATTTGCCTTTTATGATCAAAGATAAAAACTTCTCAACAATTGTAATGCCAATCAATCTATAAACGGAGTAAAAATGAGCGAAGTCAAAGACTATGGAGCAGGAAATATCAAAGTCCTCAAAGGACTAGAAGCTGTAAGAAAACGCCCTGGAATGTATATTGGGGATACCAATATCAATGGTTTGCACCATATGGTTTATGAAGTGGTGGATAACTCTATTGATGAAGCAATGGCAGGACATTGTAATGCAATCTCTATCACTCTCACAAGTGAGGGAAGTGCAATCATTGAGGATAATGGAAGAGGAATTCCTGTGGATATGCACCCCACAGAGAATCTCCCTGCTGCCACAGTCGTTCTCACTGTGCTTCACGCAGGAGGAAAGTTTGATAAAGATACTTATAAGGTTTCAGGAGGATTACACGGAGTAGGGGTGAGTGTGGTTAATGCTCTCTCACGCAAACTCATTATGACAATCAAGCGTGATGGAAATATCTATCGCCAAGAGTTTGAAAAAGGGATTCCCACCACTGCTCTTGAAATCATCGGAAAGACAAAGGAGCATGGCACAACTATTGAATTCTTCCCTGATGGAGAAGTAATGGAAGTGCTAGAGTTTGATAGTGAGATTCTTATCAAACGCTTCAAAGAAATGGCTTACCTCAATCACAATATCACAATCTCTTTCACCGATGAAAAGACTGGCAAGAGAGAAAAATATCATTTTGAGGGGGGACTCAAACAATTTGTAGAAGATATCAACAAAAAGCCACTTCTCTCTGAAATCATTAGCTTTGAAGTAAGTGATGAAGAGCTTGAAGCTGAGATTGCTCTAGCCTACAATGAGGGCTATGATGAAAAAGTTCTTAGCTTTGTGAATAATATCCGAACTCCTGATGGTGGGACACATGAGGCAGGATTTAGAGCAGGACTAAGCCGAGCGATTATTAGCTATATTGACGCCAATGCCAATGCAAGAGAGAAAGACTCAAAGGTAACAGGCGATGATGTGCGTGAGGGATTAGTGGCAATCATCTCTACAAAGGTAATGGAACCTCAATTTGAGGGGCAAACCAAAGGAAAGCTTGGAAGTTCATTTGTAAAACCCATTATCCAAAAGCTCACTTATGAGAAGCTTACTAAGTTTTTTGAAGAAAACCCTATCCAAGCCAAAGCCATTATGCAAAAGGCTCTTTTGGCAGCACGAGGAAGAGAAGCAGCTAAAAAAGCTAGAGAGCTTACACGCAAAAAAGAAACTCTCTCAGTAGGCACACTCCCAGGGAAACTTGCTGATTGTCAAAGTAAAGATCCAAGTGAATCAGAAATCTATCTAGTCGAGGGAGATAGTGCAGGGGGAAGTGCAAAGCAGGGAAGAGATAGAGCTTATCAAGCGATTTTGCCTTTGAGAGGAAAAATCCTCAATGTTGAGAAATCTCGCCTTGATAAGATTCTCAAAAGTGAAGAAATCAAAAATATGATTACAGCCTTTGGGTGTGGGATAGGTGAGGAATTTAGCCTAGAGCGATTACGCTATCACAAAATCATCATTATGACAGATGCCGATGTTGATGGTAGCCATATTCAAACGCTTTTGATGACATTTTTCTATCGCTATTTACGCCCTTTGATTGAAAATGGACATATCTATATCGCTCAACCTCCTCTTTATCGATTTAAAAAGGGCAAAAAAGAGATTTATCTCAAAGATGAGAGAGCTTTGAGTGAATATCTTATCGAGAATGGAATCGAAAACTTCAGCTTTGAGGGAATTGGCAATAAAGAATTGCTTGAAATCCTCAAATTCATCTCAGCTTATCGCAGTGTGTTAAAAGAGCTTGAAAAACGCTATTCAATGATTGAAGTGATTAGATTTTTGATTGAAAATCGTGATTATGTGGGGCTAGAGTTTTCAGCTTTGAGTGAGAAGATTGAGGAGTATTTAGGAAGCATAGAGTGCAATATCCTCAATAAAATCGTAAGTGAGAATGAAATCTTATTCTATGTGCAAACCAAAGCAGGACTTGTAGAACTTGTATTGAATGAAGATTTATTTACAGACAAATACTTTGAAGAGGCTTACTATATCTATAGCAAAATCCAAGAGAGAGATTTAGCATTTTTGCAAAATAAAGACTTGCTAGAAGTGCTAGAGAGCATTGAGGAGAGTGCGAAAAAAGGAGCGTATATCCAGCGATATAAGGGTCTTGGAGAGATGAATCCTGAGCAATTGTGGGAAACTACAATGACTCCACAAAATCGCACACTTTTGAGAGTGAAACTAGAGGATATTGAGAGTGCTGATGAGATATTCACACTCTTTATGGGTGATGAGGTTGAGCCAAGAAGGGCTTATATCCAAGAAAACGCCAAAAATGTGAAGCATTTGGATATCTAAGTGGAATTTTTTTATAGTGTTTCAAGCCCTGCTTTGGCGTGGGTTTTTGCACTTTTGTATTTTGTGCCTTGTGTGATTGGCTTTGTAAGAAAACATAGCAGTCGCTTTGGAATCTTGGTGCTAAATCTTTTTTTGGGTTGGACTTTTATCTTTTGGGTTGTGTCTTTAGCGTGGGCATTGAGTAAGAAAGATTGATGAGAGTTATATTGGCTTTATTGATTTGTATGTGTGGGGGTTTGGCAGAGGCTTTTTATCCTTATGAAGAGAAAAAATCTCAACCCCAAAAAGAAATCAATCAAGCTCTTTTTGAGAGGGAAACCTTTTTCAAAAAAGATACTTTTCTCAAAGAAAAAAGAAACAATCTTATTGAGCAAAGCAAATACAATGAATACAAAAATCTAAAAAAGATTTTCAAATAAGGAGGATTTATGTTTGAAATTTTAAGCAATATCAATGTGATTTTTTATATTTTGGCTTATGTTATGGGTGGGATTCCCTTTGGACTGCTTATCTGCAAAAGCGTGTATGGAATCAATTTGCGTGAGATTGGTTCAGGGAGTATCGGAGCGACAAATGTCTATCGAGCGATAAAAGAAGTCGATGTAAGCAAAGCCAAATTTTACTCAATCCTTACAATCCTTCTTGATGCGACCAAAGGAATGATTGTCGTAGCTTTGGCAAAGATTTTTGGGCTAAGCTATGATACGCAATGGATGATTGCCCTGCTTTCAGTGATTGGGCATTGTTATAGCCCATTTCTCAACTTCTCAGGAGGCAAGGGGGTTGCCACATCTATCGGCTCAGTATTTTTGCTAATGCCCTTAGAGGGGAGTTTGGGACTTGTAGTGTGGTTTGTGGTGGGAAAAGTGTTTAAAATCTCTTCTCTCTCTTCACTTATTGGTGTGCTAAGTGCAATCATTCTCACTTTTATCATTCCCTCAATTCTCCCACTTCCTCAAAGCCTCAATATCAATCTTCAAATCCACTCCCACGCCCCTGTATTGCTTATCGGAGCGTTGATCCTCTACACTCATATCCCCAATATCATTCGCCTCATCAAAAAAGAGGAAAAAAAGATTTTTTGATGACTTTATTACTCCAAAACCTCTCTCTTAAGGCAATCATCGGTATCTTGCCTCAAGAGAGAGAAATCCCCCAAGAGATTATCATTGATGGGGAGTTTAGCTATGAATACAAGGGAGAGTATCTCAACTATGTAGAAATCGTGGAGTTTTTAAAGAGTGAGATTGAGGGCAATAGCTATGGATTGCTAGAAGAGGCATTAGAGGATTTAAGAGAAAAAATCCAAGCTCAATTCCCCTCCCTCACTCACTTCACTCTCTCTATCAAAAAGCCTGAAATTTTGAGTGATTGTATCGTAGGGGCAAAAATCTCTGTATGAAAAAGTTTATTGCTTTTTTGTGTGTCTTGGTCCTCATTTGTGTGGGGTATTTGTGTAGGGAAAGATTGCTGAGTGCGTATGCCAAGAGCTTTGAAAAAGAAGTATTAAAAGAGCCAATTTCCCTCACTCTCAAAGATAATGACTTTCTCCTCTCTTCTGATCAAAAAGAGAGTTATGAGGGGGTATTGATTTTAGGAGGTAATCCTATCATCAGACTTAATGGGGCGATTGCACTCTATAAGAGTGGGATAGTCAAAAAGATTTATATCACCAAACCTAGAAGCTATGTGCAAACCTACAATGGCATTTTGCAAAGTGAGTTTGAGAAAGTTTCTTTAGTGCTAAATCATCTCAAAATCCCCTATGAAGTGATAGAAAATCCTAGAAATGGAGCGACAAGCACACTAGAGGAAGCCAAAGATTTTGCTACTTTTGCCAAAAAGAGGGGAGTGAAAGAAGTCTTGCTTCTCACTGATAGCTTCCACACCTCACGCACTTATGCGACTTTCTCTAATGTATTTAAGAAAGAGGGGTTATCTACAAAGCTTTATATCATCGGTGTGCCAAACCCTTTCTATGATGAGGGTAATTGGTGGAGAAGTGAGCTAGGACTTCGCACTTATATTGTGGAGAGTGGGACAACTTTGGCTCATTGGCTTAGAGCCTTTGAGGGGGTAGAGGAGTATTGAAAACTCCTCGCGATGAAAGTTACAAAGCATAGGAGGGTTTGGATAATCTTTTTGAAAATCCAAAGAATAAATTTGCCCAATTTTTTTCAAAACCTTTGGATTTTGATTTGAGAATTAATGAGTTGTAACCATACTTATATAAAAATACATTCATTAAATCTTTAAAAGGGGCGAGATGAGAATCTTTTTGCTTGAAGATGATGAATTGCTTTTTGAAATCATTGAAGAATTTTTACTTGAAAAAGGCTATAAGCTCAAAGCTTGTCGAGATGGCTTAGAAGCAGAAGAAATATTACTTCATCAGAAGTTTGATTTGCTTCTTTTAGATGTTCAAGTTCCCTCTCTGAATGGATTTGAACTTCTTAAGAGTTTGAGGGCATTGAGTGATAAAACCCCAGCGATTTTCATCACTGCACTCAATAGCTCAAAAGATTTGAAATATGGCTTTGAGATTGGGGGAGATGACTATATCAAAAAGCCTTTTGATCTTGATGAATTAGAGGCAAGGATAGAGAATATCAAAAAACATCATCACTTAAGTCATAGCATTGAGATTTCTCAATCTTTGAGTTTTGAGTGCAATCAATGTGTTTTATATGATAGAGAAAAACAGCTCAAGATTGCTTTGACTCAAAAGGAGAGTGCTATACTCCTATTTTTCCTTTCTCACCCCAATCAAATCTTAAGCATTCAAGAGATTATGAATAATATTTGGGCATATGACTATGCTCCAAGTGAAAGCACCCTAAGAAGCTATATCAAAAATCTTAGGCGGTATTTGGGGTTTGAGAGGATTAGCAATATCAAAGGAGTAGGCTATCGTTTTAATACAATATGAAAAGCACTCACTTTTTCGCTTTTTGGGATTTTATATTTTTAGCTCTGTTTTTCTTTTGGGGGTGATTGCTTTCTTGGTTTTTGCTATCCAAAGAAAGCAGATTGATGAGAATATTCATAATCAAATGCTTCTAAAAAGCTCTCAAATCGCCTCTATGATTATCTCTCAGCAAATGAGTGCAGGACACAAAGAGCTAAAAAGTGATTTTTTGGAAGAATTTGGGGATAAAAACTCGCAATTCACTCTATTTGATATTGACAAAAAGCCCATTTATGGCAATCTTCATTGGGAATATATTCAAGAGGGGTTTGTAGTCAAAGACAATATCGCCTATCTCCTCAATCAAGGAGCCTATGGACATTTGGGGGTAGAATGGATTTTGATAAAGACAGATTTTTCACAAAAAATTGATGATTTGATTTTTTGGATTGTGATTGTGGCTTTGGTTTGTTTGGTGTTTTTGATGATTTTTGGCTTCATTTTGGGGAAGATGTTTCTCAAACCAATGCGTGATGGGGTTGTGTATTTGGATCACTTTATCAAAGACATTACCCACGAGCTCAATACTCCAATATCGGCTTTGATGATGAGTACTAATTCTCTCAAAACAGGAGTGAGTGAAGTCAAAATCTCAAGAATCCTCAAAGCTTGTAAGCGGATTCATTTCTTGTATAGCAATCTTACTTTTTTGTTTTTGGGAGAGATTCGAGAGAGCAAAGAGAATATCGATTTGAGTGCATTGCTTAAGAATCGTCTTGAAATGTTTGAGGAGCATTTCAGAGAGAAGCAAATTACTTTGCAACTTCAAACCATAGAGAAACTTATCATTTTTGCAGACAAAGAAGCTCTCAATCAAATGGTAGATAATCTTTTGAGTAATGCAATCAAATATAACCTTATTGGAGGGGTGATTTGCCTCACTCTCACAGAAAAAAGCATCAAAATCCAAAATAGTGGAAAGCCAATCCCCAAAGAATTATTTTCTTCTCTCAAACAACGCTATAAAAGGGGAAATCATCACATTCAAGGTTATGGCATAGGGCTAGACATCATCAATAAAGTGACTCAAAATTATGATTGGGATTTTTCTATCTCAATCCAAAACAATCTCAATACTTTTGAGATTGTTTTCTGATTCCACACTTCTTCCACACAAGATTCCTAAAATACCCCTTGCATTTCAATACAAGGAGTAAAAATGAAGAAAATTTTATTTGTGCTAATCGCTCTTTTTGGGTTTGCTTTTGCACAAGGTGGGAAAGTGGGAGGTATGGAGATTGAGTATTCAACCAAAAAACCTCTAAGCAGTGGAGGCAATGAGTTTTTAATCTCACTCAAGAAAGATGGGGTTTTGATAAAGGGTGCAAAAATCACACTCAAAGCTATTATGCCCCCAATGCCCTCTATGCCAAAAATGGATTTTGAAGCCAAAGCCAAAGAAGTGGCAGAGGGATATGAGGCTGTGGTGCATTTCCCTCACGGAGGAACTTGGCAACTCAAATTTCTCATCGAACTTAATGGCAAAAAATACACTTATAAAAGTAGTGTAGATTTTTAGGGTAGAGCAATGAGGTTGCTCTTTTTGTTTTCTTCTTTTTCTTTGTGCCTTTTTTTGGAGGCACAAAGCTTTGATATTGCGATTTTACAGGCGATGAATAACAATAGCAAAATCAAAGCTTTGCAAATCCAAATCCAAAAGCTAGAAGATGACAGCAAGGTTGCCTCAAAATGGGAAAATCCTATGGTTGCTTTGGGATATAACGCATTTTATCCACTCAATCCAACTTATAGGAAAGATGGAATGCAAAGCATTTCAATTACTTTGGCTCAAAAATTTGATTTATTTGGAAAAAAGTTTATTGAGAGTCAAAAGGTGGAGTTACAAAAGCAAATCAAAATCTTAGAACTCAAAGCCCTAAAGAAAAATATTGTCAAAGACATCAAAATCAAGATGGTTAAAATCTATCAAGATAAACAGAGGATGCAGATTCTCAAAAGCACATTACAAAACATTTCGCTATTCAAACATCAAATCAATACAAGCTCAAGCGATTTTCCTCTTGATGAGTTTTATAAAATGGAGATTTTGGAGAGCAAAATCAAGCTTAGAGCTAATCAAATCTCTCAAAATCAAAATGATCAAATCATTGATTTTAATGAGATTACTTTCCAAGATGGGCAAAAAATTGACTTTGCAGATACTTTTCAAAGGCAATGGAGCAAGGATTATTATAAAAGTAGCTATGAGCTTTTGATACAAAGATACAAAGAGCAAATAGAGAGTGAAAACATCAGCTTGGCTAAGCGTGGGTTTTTGAGCGATCCGACTTTAAGTGTGGGGTATTTTCATCGCGAAAATAATCAAGATTTTCTCTCCTTCTCACTTTCTTTTTCTTTGCCTATTTATGGCAAAGAGTATTTTGTATTTCAAAGTGCTCAAAAACAATCTCAAATTATCAAAAATAAAACCTTAGAGATAGAAAATACAATCAAAGCTAAAATCAAACGACTTCAAAATGCTTTGGATAAAAAAAGAAAAGAGCTTTCCCTTATTGAACAATCTCTTTTGCCTAATGCAAAAAAATTGCTAGGGCTATATCAAAACAATATCTCAAGCTCAAAAAATGCAATGAGGGCATATCATCAAGCCTTGAATGATTTGCTAGAGGCAGAATTATTGAGGATTGATACAAGTGAGAAGATATTGCTTGTTTTAGCAGAACTTGAAAGTATAGGAGAGTGAAGATGAGAAAGATTTTTGTATTGATTCTTTTAGTGGAGAGTTTGTTTGCAAATTCTTATGCCAAAAGTATCAAGATAGAGAAAAAGAGCATTTCTCAAGAGAGGAAGTATTATGGGAAATTAGCTCCCAATGAGGATTTATCATCGGTTTTTTCTCTTAGGGTTGATGGGTTTGTAGAAAGTCTTGAAATCTCACAAACTTATCAGAAGATTCAAAAAGGAGAGAAACTTTTCTCAATCTACTCTCCTGAATTGCTTCAAGCCCAAAATGAATACATTAACGCTCTCAAATACAAAAGCAATATAGGAGCAACCAAAGAGAAGCTATTGCTTTTGGGAGTGAGTGAGGGTGTGATAGAAACAATCAAAAAAACCAAAACCCCTATAAAATCCCTTCCCTTTTTCTCTCAAACTCAAGGCGTGGTGTTTGAAAAAAATATCTCAAAAGGGCAATATCTTAAAAAGGGTGAGATGATTTATAAAATCTTTGACTTAAGCTCTGTGTGGTTTGTAGCTCAAATCCCTCAAGAAGAACTCTCTTTTCTTTCTTCCCTTCAAACCTCAAACCTCAAAGTTTTGGGAATCAATGAAAAATTTCAAGCTAAATTCTTACAAATCATTCCCACAATCACCCCCTCAAGCAAGTTTGTAGAAGTCAGATTTTTGGTTGAAAACCCCACTCAAACCCTTTTTCCCAATCTTTTTGGAATCATCACTTTGTTTTCTCAACCCAAAAAAGTGATTTTTGCTCCCAAAGAAAGTGTGCTTTTGAGAAATGGGAAATTGTATGTTTTCAAAAAAGATGAAGAGGGGAATTTTACTCCCCAAGAGATTGAGGGGGTTAGGCTCTCAAGTGGGGATTATGAGGTGGTTTTGGGATTAGAGAGTGGAGATGAAATCGCACAAAATGCTCTATTTATCCTTGATTCTGATGCACAGGCTAATGGGGATTATGAATGATAGGGAAAATTATTGAGCTTTCTATTCGGTTTAAATTTTTTGTTTTGGGGAGTATATTTTTTTTGATTTTAGGCTCAATTTGGGCGATTAGAGAAACCCCTATTGACGCACTGCCTGATTTAAGCCCCACCCAAGTGATATTGCAAATCGATTATGAAGGGCAATCTCCCAAAGTGATTGATGAGCAAGTGAGTTTTGTTCTAACTTCATCGCTAATGAGTGTCCCCAAAGTCGAAGTCGTGCGAGGTATGAGTGGATATGGCAAGGGGCTAGTTTATGTGATTTTTCAAGATGGGACAGATATTTATTGGGCAAACTCTAGGATTTTGGAGAAAATCACTTCAATTCTTCCCACTCTCCCCAAAGAAGCCAAAATCACTCTAGGCTCGGATTCTTCAGGGATAGGGTGGGCGTTTATGTATGCACTAAGTTCAAAAACTCAAACACTCCAAGAGCTTAAAGCCTTGCAGGATTTTTATCTCAAATACAATCTTTTAAGTGTTGAGGGGGTGAGCGAAGTAGCAAGTGTGGGAGGATTTGAGAAAAACTATGAAATCACTCTTAATCATCACAAAATGGTTGAGTATGACATAGGGTTTGATGAGATTATCCAAAAAATCAGGCAATCCAATAATGATAGTGGGGGAGGAGTGATTTTCCAAGATGGTTTTGAAAAGATTTTGAGTGTGAGTGGGTATCTAAAAAATGAAAAAGACATTGAAAACATTGTGATTAAGACAATCAATGGCATTCCCCTCAAACTCTCCAATATCGCTCAAATCAATCTCACTCCCACTCCAAGAAGAGGGATTGCAGAGCTAAATGGAGAGGGTGAGGTAGTGGGGGGAGTGGTTGTAGTGAGATATGGAGCAGACACTTTCAAAGTCATTAAAGCAATCAAAAAAAGGCTAGAGCAGATTGCCAAAGAGAATCCAGAGATAAAAATTACCCCTGTTTATGATCGCTCTACATTTATTCAAGAGGCGATTGATAATTTGGTAAATACTTTGATTGAGGAGTGTTTGATCGTGCTTTTTGTCGTGGTTGTGTTTTTGCTCCACTTTAGAAGTGCATTGATTATCGTGATAACTCTCCCTTTGTGCGTGGCATTGAGTTTTTTGCTAATGAAAGTGTTTTCTATCAGTTCCAATATTATGAGCTTAGGGGGGATTGCGATTGCCATAGGGGCAATGGTAGATGCCTCAATTGTAATGGTAGAAAATGCTCACAAACACCTCCTGCTCCTCCCTCCCTCTCCCACACCCAATCAAAGGCTCAAAGCTATCAGTGAGGGATCTAAGCAGGTTGGAGGGGCTGTATTTTTTGCATTGATGATTATTGTGATTTCTTTCTTGCCTATTTTTGGCTTGAATGGACAAGAATCTAAGCTATTTTCTCCCCTAGCCTATACCAAAACCTTTGCAATGATTTTGGGTGCGATTCTCTCAATCACGCTTATTCCTATCTTGATGATTTATTTTCTCAAAGGCAAATTGATAGATGAGGAGAAAAACCCAATCAATCGCTTTTTTGTTTGGCTTTATCTCCCATTGCTTAAATTTATCTTCAAAGTCAAATATCTCTTTTTGATTGTATGTCTTGGTGGGGTTGTGTATATGGGGTATCTCTATACTCAACAAAAATGGGAGTTTATGCCTCCCCTTGATGAGGGGGTGATAATGTATATGCCTGTTACAAATTATGCAATCAATGCCCAAACCTCAAAAGAGTTTTTAAGTAAAAGCAATGCTTTGCTCAAATCTTTTCCTGAAGTTAAGAGTGTTTTTGGAAAAGTGGGGAGTGCCAATACTCCTACCGATCCTGCACCTCTTGCAATGATTGAAACCTTTATCACACTCAAACCTAGAGCAATGTGGAGAGAGGGAATGGATACAAAAAAGCTTAGAGATGAGTTTGAAAAAACATTGCAAATCAAGGGATTGACAAATTCTTGGACTTATCCTATCAAGGGAAGAATTGATATGCTTCTTACAGGCATTCGCACCCCTTTGGGAATCAAAGTCTTTGGGAGTGATTATGATACCTTGCAGGCTCTTTCTTCTAAGATTGAGGAGAAACTTAGGGAGTATGAGGGGACACTTTCGGTTTTTGCTGAGAGGAGCAATCGTGGGTATTTTCTAAATATTACTCTCAAAGATGAGAAACTTGCCCAATACAAGGTAAGCAAAGAGAGTGTTTTAAACCTTATTTCTCAAGGAGTGGGGGGAGCAAAAATCTCTACAATCATCAATGGAGTGGAGCGATATGGGTTGAGCGTGAGGTTTGAGCAGAGCCAACGCAATGATTTGGAAGCGATCAAAAATCTTTATATCAAGAGTGATTTTGGCTTTGTTCCCCTCTTTGTTTTGGCAGATATTTCTTTTGAAGAATCTTCTTTGGAGTTCAAAAATGAGGGAGGACTCAAAGTGAATTTTATCTATATCACCCCTAAAGATAGCGTAACCTCTGATACTTACAAAAATCAAGCACTCGCTTTGCTTAAGGATATAAAAATGCCAAGTGGGTATTACTATGAGTTTTCAGGAGAGAGTGAATATCTTGAAAAATCCTTGCAAAGAATGCAAGTGATTATCCCTCTTACTCTCTTGCTTGTTTTTATTTTGATTCTTTTAGCACTCAAAAATTTTGCCTACTCTCTTATTGTTTTTCTTACTCTGCCTTTTTCGATTTTGGGGGGATTGTTGGCGATTGATTGGCTTGGATATAATCTGAGTATCGCTGTTGTTGTGGGATTTTTGGCACTTTTGGGGGTCGCCACAGAAACAGCAATCGTGATGATTATCTATCTTGATGAAGCACTCAAAAAACCTTCAAATCTCACGCTTAGAGAAAGGATCATTGAGGGGGCAAGTAAAAGAGTGCGTCCCAAACTTATGACAACGCTCTCTTTGGTTTTTTCTCTTGTGCCAATTATGGTTAATAATGGGATTGGAAGTGAGGTGATGAAACGAGTATCTGCCCCAATGCTTGGGGGGATTATTAGCTCAATGATTCTAACCCTTTTTATCGTCCCAATTTGCGTGTATCTTTATGAGAGAAGGAGGGCCAATCTCTCAAAAGTTTGAGAGATTAAAATCTCCACCCCACATTAAATGTAATTGCCCCACTTAGAGGGTCAGTAGAAATTGTTTTATTTCCTATTTTTACATCTTGTGAGCTATAAAACACATATCCTGCTTCAAGATAGATTCCATAAAACAAATCAAATCCTGCGTAAAAATCCATAATGTGGAGATTCCCTATATCTTGTGGAGAGAATGTATAACGCAATCCTCCACTGATTCCAAACTTTCCACTAAAAATATAATTTGCTTCTAATGCAATAGGGAGTGCAAAATATCCACCATTGGTTGTTTTTATAAAACCAAGTCCAATGGGTGCTGAAAGTGAAAAACCCTCTTGGATTCCCATTGTAAAACCTTCCCCTGTAATATTGTATCGTGGTCCTATGGTTGCATATCCCATATAAGCTCCACCACTATTCCCTCCAAAAAAAGCACTTACCCTAATTCCTGAAGCACCAAAAACTCCACCAATCCACTCTTCCCCCTTTTTCAATACCAATGGCTTATCTTTCTTTGTTTCTTCTTCCTCTTCAAAAAACTTCTCAACCTCTTCATCACTCATTTTCTCAACCCTAGCTTTCTCTTCTTTGAGAGCCTGAATGAGTGTTTGCTTCTCTCCTGCACCAAATTCATTGGATTGAGAGATATTATGCTCTTTTTGGTCAAAAAGAGAATCAAGCCTGATTTGTTGCTCTTGAGTGATTGCCAAAAGTGAGGTAGCAAGTCCTAGACTTGTAAGCAGTATCTTTTTCATCTTCTATCCTTATTTTGTAAAATAAAAATAGATTATGCCCCCCCCCCCACTTAAAAACAGCTTAAAAAGTGGAAAAAAATGATATTTTGATTGAAAATTTGCTTTCTAAGTCTTGAGCTTATTGTCTATCGGAGTATTGAAAAAAATCCACCATTTTTTCATAATTTTGGATAAAAAACTCTTTTGATAGCTCATAATCCCCCTTTTCATAATAATGCACCAAAGCCTCTCTGTATTGTGTATAAAGCTCTCTATGGTCTTGAGTGAGAACTAAAGGCATTATTCCATCGTTTTTGAGTGAGATAAACTGCATTATTCGGGCTGTGCGTTTATTACAATCTTCAAAGTATTGGAGATAGGCAAGATTGTTGTGTAAATACATCGCCTTTTCAAAAGGGTTTTTGATTGTTTGATGACATTCAAGCAAATGTCCCATTTCGCTATAAAGTCTATCCCCACTTTGCAATGGCACATAATTGCACCCACTGATTCCATCAATGCTAGTTTTTCTCATCACCCCAAGATTCCTCTCTTGCACAAGTCCTTTGGCGACAATAGAGTGGATATCGTGGAGATTTGAGCGATTGATTTTTACTTCATCACATATAATCTTTTCAAACGCACAGCGAAGATTTAAAACCATTAGAGCATCGGAGTATTTTTTGCCCCCTGCTGTGATTCCCATTTCAAGCAAGGAGAGTGTTTCAGCTTTTGTATATGTGTTTCCCTCAATTTGAGCAGAGGAGTAGATAAAATCAAAGCCAAGTTTTGAGGTGAGTGTTTTGGATTGCAAAAAGTAATTGAGTGGCATTTTTCTCTGCAAAGTGTCTAAAATCTCTAATTCTTTTTTGCTAAAAATTGGCTTTATTTCCAAAAAATTTGGATTATATGAAATCATTCCCTTCCTTTCTTATTGCCCATTTTTTCAATTCTTTTATCACACCACAAAAAACTCTTTTCTAAGCTTATTGAGTGCTTCAAGTGCGGTTTTGAGTTTTTGGGCTGAAGTGTTGATCTCCTCAAATGCCCACGCACTCAGCCCCTCAGGCATATCTTTTGAGCCTCGTTTGATGAGGATGTAGTCTTGCATTGAGAGAGAGGCAAGGTTGAGGGCGATTTGAAGTTCTTCTTTTGCCACTTCTACTTCTGCATAGATTTGATCGATTCTTGCAAGTAGAGGGTCGATTGTCATTGGATTCCTGCCTCAATGAGTGTGTGGAGGTGCAACACACCCAAAACCCTTTTTTGGCTATCGGTGATAAGAAGGAGCTGAATCTTGCTCTCTTCCATTAGTTTGAGGGCATTATAGGCTAGGAGATTTTCATCACTGCAAGTTTTGGGATTGAGTGTCGCATACTCAATGGCAGGGCGTTCAAAGTCAAAATCACTTCTCATCATCGCCCTTCTCAAATCTCCATCACTCAATACTCCCACAACTCTTCCCTCCTCTAGCACAATCGCACTGCCTAGCCTTGCTTCACTCATCACTACTACTGCGTCTTTGAGGGAGAGCTTTGTGTCAATGAAGGGGAGATTGTCCTTTTGCATCAAATCCTTAATCTTGACAAAAAGCCTTTTCCCCAATGCCCCTCCAGGGTGGAATGAAGCAAAATCTTGATGAGTGAATCCCCTAGCTTTCATCAAGCACACTGCAAGCATATCTCCAAGAGCTAGAGTGAGTGTAGTAGAGGTGGTGGGAGCAGTGTTGAGGGGGCAGGCTTCTCTCTCAATCTCAAGGCTTAAGAAATAATCCCCCAAAAGTGAGACTGAGCTTTTGGGGTTTTTTGTCATTGTGATGATTTTTGCTCCAATGCGTTTGATGTGAGGAAGCACCATTTTTAGCTCATCACTCTCTCCACTAAAGCTAATAGCCAAAACCATATCTTGCTTCTCTATCATTCCCAAATCCCCGTGCAATGCTTCAGTAGGGTGGATAAAAAAGCTTGGAGTCCCCGTGCTTGCCAAAGTGGCTGCAATCTTTGCTCCAATATGCCCACTTTTGCCCACGCCCATTACGATGAACTTTCCTTTGAGAGAGAGGATAGAGCTAATGATTGCCTCTAATTCCCTCTCATCAATCCTCTCACTTGCTTGAAGCAGTGCTTCTGCTTCATCTCTCAAGACTTTTTTAGCACACTCTAGCATCGCTTAATCCACAAAGAAAGAGAGTGAGAGGAGAGGATACTTTTTGTATCTCTTGAAAAGTAGCTTTTTGAGGATATTTCTTGCCTCTCCTTCGATATTTTTGGCATTGAAATCTTTTTTGAATGCTTTGAGCATTAGCGTTAGAGCATCGATGATTTCTTTACTTAGAGCTTTTTCATCTCTTGGGTTTGTAAGTCCAAAGCTAGAGATTCTCACTTCTCCATCAAAATCCATATTTTTCTTATTGATTTTTGCACTCAAAGTAAGAATCCCATCACTTGCTAGGTTTTGTCTATCTAGGATTGTATTGTAATCAATCTGTCTATCGGCTTGATTATCGATGAATACCTTGCCTGTCTTGACTGAACGCACTTTGCGGATATAGTTTGGATTGACTTCAATTTGATCGCCATCTTCCATAAGATAGATATTTTTCTCAGGCACACCACACTTAATGGCTGTTTCTTTGTGCTTGGTGATGTGGTTGTATTCTCCATGCACGGGGAGGAAGAATTTTGGCTTGATGAGGCGAAGCATTAGCTTTTGTTCTTCTTGGGCAGCGTGTCCGCTCACGTGAATCTCGCTAAAGTCTTGATATACTACCCTCGCTCCACTCTTTTGCAAGAAGTTAATCACTGCTGAAACTGAAGCTTCATTCCCTGGGATTGCTTTGGCAGAGATGATAACCAAATCGCTTGGCTTCATTTTGATATGGCGATGTTCATCTGTTGCCATTCGATATAAGGCACTCATTGTCTCCCCTTGTGAGCCTGTGGTAACGATAAGCACTTCCTCATCAGGATACTTCTCCACTTCATGAGCTTCGATGAAGATTCCTTGAGGGAGAGAGATATAGCCTAGCTCTCTTGCAATCTCTAGGTTTTTCTCCATAGAGCGTCCGATTACGGCGACTTTTCTATTGTATTTGATTGCATAGTTGATGGCTTGATAGACTCGGTGGATATTGGAGCTAAAGGTGCTCATTATCACCCTACCCTCAGCTTGTTTGAAAAGTGCGTCAAATGTTGGTCCTACCACGGATTCACTAGGAGTTACGCCACTTTTATGAGAGTTGGTGCTATCACTAAGTAATACCATTACCCCCTCTTCTCCATAGTGAGCTAATCTGTGCAAATCTGTGGGGAGTCCATCAACAGGGGTATGATCGATTTTGAAATCTCCTGTGTGGAGGATTATCCCTGCTTCAGTGCGGATAGCAAGGGCTGAGGCGTCAATGACAGAGTGAGTGATATGAATCCACTCGATTTCAAACTCACCGATTTTGATAGGTTTTCGCTTCTCTACACTTCTAAAGAGTGAGCGATATTTTTTGAGTCCGTGCTCATCAAACTTTGCACTAATCATTCCTAGAGGCAAAGGTGTGCCATAAAGTGGGAATTGCATTACTTTATAGAGATAAGGCACTGCTCCGATATGATCTTCGTGTGCGTGGGTGATGATGACAGCCTCGATTTTATCTTTGATTGTTTGCAGGTAACTAAAGTCAGGCACTAAGATATCTACCCCTGGCATACTCTCATCAGGGAAGCTCATCCCTACATCAATAATGATAGCTGATTTCTCAGTCTCAATCACCGTCATATTCCCCCCAATCTCTCCTAGTCCTCCTAAAGGGGTGATTCTCACTTTGGCTTTTGTGTTGAGGTTGAGCTTGTAGTGAGGATTAAGGCTTCCTTTTTGAATCCTTGTGTTGTTATCTACATTGCGTTTGAGTTCTCTGTGGAGATTGAGATTGCCTTTTTCATTGACACTTTTTATCTCTCTCACACCCTCGTGATTCTCATTCTCTTCTTTGGGTTTATTGTGAGCGTGATTATTTTTGCCAACCCATCGGCGATTTTGGGGGCGTCTTTGCTCTTTGCCCTCATTGTCCTTTCGCTCCCGACTTTCTCTAGGGGC
Source organism: Helicobacter brantae (assembly GCF_003364205.1). Classification (GTDB taxonomy): domain Bacteria; phylum Campylobacterota; class Campylobacteria; order Campylobacterales; family Helicobacteraceae; genus Helicobacter_G; species Helicobacter_G brantae. The sequence goes on along the minus strand of NZ_NXLV01000003.1, from coordinate 1,732 downwards.
ATTGTTTGCTTTTCGCTCTCTACTCTCTCTGCCTTGCTCCCTATTGTGGTGGGGCATATTCTTTTGTTCGTTGTTTTCCATTTTTTTCCTCATATTCTAAAATTTGGTGATAGAGTGTAGTGCTGACTTCGTGAGGTCTAAGATTTTCATCTAATCCTAGATATGAGAAAATCTCCTCAATTTCTTGCTTAGGATAGAGATTTGAGAGGTTTTTAGCTAATTTTTTACGAGGAGCAGAGAATGCCACCTTAAGCAAAACCTCAAGTTTTTCTATCTCTTCTATTCTAGGGTGGTTAGGTTTTTTTATCACTCGAAACACTGCTGAAGTCACTTTTGGAGCAGGTTCAAAAGCACTTGCAGGAACTTCAAAAAGAAGCTCAATTTCTCCCACACTTTGAGCTATAACGCTAAGAGCACAAAACTCTTTATCTCCCACACAAGCACAGAATTTCTCTGCTACTTCCTTTTGGGTCATTACGACAAATCCCTCACACTTCTCATCTCTAAGAAGCTTAAGCACAATCAGTGTAGCAATGTAATAGGGGAGATTGGATACCAAAAAGTATGGCTCTGGGTGTAGCCAACCTGTGGAATCTTTCAACTCCAAAACATCACATAGGATCAGTCTAAGCTTTTGCGTTTCTAGCAAACTAGAATGTTTTTTACTAAGCAAAGAACATAAGTCTTCATCTACCTCATAAGCTATTAAATTGTGGATTTTTAATAGCTCATCGGTCAAATCACCCAAGCCAATCCCAATCTCAATCACTTGTGAGGAAGTGTTGGGAATCGCTTGGACAATCTGTCGCAAGAAATAACTATCTTTCAAGAAGTTTTGTCCGTATTTCTTTTTTGCTTTATAATGCACTCTAAGTTTCCTTTTGGTTTGGATTCTATCTTGTTTTTGGAAATGATTGGAGAAAAAATGTTTGTATGTGCTGGGAATGGTGAAGACTTTGAGTTTGCCAAAAGTATTGGCGTGGGTTTGGTGGAGAGTGCAATCACTCTAAGTGAGATTTGCCTATCGCAAAAAGTGGAGGGATTGATATTTATAGGAAGTGCAGGGAGCTATGATAAAGATATAAAACCTTTGGAGATTTTCACTAGCTATCAAGCCACCCAAATAGAATCTTCTTCTTTGCTATCTCAAAGCTACACCCCTATCCCTCAAGAAATCCAAAGTAATGTTTCATATGAAACAATCCAAAAGATTCTCTCTCTAGGTTTGCCTCAAGCTATTGTGAATTCTAGCAACTATATCACTACTGATCCCTCTCACGCTCAAAGAATGAGAGAGAGAGGAATCTTGCTAGAGAATATGGAGTTTTTTTCCATTCTCTCTGTGGCAAGGAGATTCTCTCTCCCTGCTTTGGGAGTGTTTTGTGTGAGTAATCATTGTGGGGAGAATGCTCATAGGGAGTTTATGGAGAATCGAGTTGAGGTAATGGGGAGATTGAAGGGTGTGGTTGATAGGGTGGGGATTCAAAAAAGTTGTTTTTGCTAGGAGGGGATTTAAAAAGGTTTTTAGCAGTTTATTTTCCCCAAAGAAAAAGGTTTATCCCCTCCTCACTCCCCTTAACCCAAAAAGAAAGTGATTGCCCTTTCTTTTTGCTTAACACTTATTATTCTTTTTGGGAGAGCCTCGCTATATCTTGCTCTTGAAGTTTGCAGGGTAGGCACTTCTGCCTTATCTCACTCCTCAAAAACTTCACAACGAGCAAGGCGAGAAGTA
>NZ_NXLV01000034.1 GCF_003364205.1 Helicobacter brantae | reverse complement strand
CTTTTATTTACCCACTTTTTGTGTTTGTCATTGATTTAATTTTGCTAGAATTCAAGAATTTAAATTTTAGGATTCTTACAAAGGAGTTTATAATGAGAAAACATACCAAGAAAAATACGACTATGGGGGGGGGGGGTAGAGCAAAAATCTAGCTTCAAACCCCTTATCGCAAGTTCCCTTGCTTTGGCTCTTGGAGTAAGCGTAGCAGTAGCAAATCCTACAATCACTACAGGTGAAGGAGATACTGCAGATTCAAGTAACAACTTTGGTATCACTTGGCAAACAAGTGGCGATACTTATACACCACAAAATAGTAGCAATAGTGCTATCACCCAACTATTCCTTAGCTTTAATAGTGCAGATACAAATGAGGGGACAACAGAGGGTAGTAATGGCTATGCTATTAAGGCAAGCAGTGCTATCAGAAATCTCACACTCACAAGCGATAAGACAATCAATATGGGCGAATCTGGCTCACTTGAAATG
>NZ_NXLV01000033.1 GCF_003364205.1 Helicobacter brantae | reverse complement strand
TATGGGAATTGCCCTAGCTTATGGAACTTCTAGCACCAAAGGAAACTCAAGCTATGCAAGTAATAGCAATAATGCAGGACTATCTTTGGATAAAGTCAATTCCAATATGATTGAAGTAGGGCTTTATAACTCCTATGTTGCTGATAGTGGCTGGTATAACGACACCATTCTTAAGTTTGATTACATTATGAGTGAGTTTTCACTTAGCAATGGCAGTGGGGTAATGAGTGAAACCAATAACTTTGCAATGGTGCTCAGTGATGAGTTTGGATATCGCTATAGCTTTGCAGAAAATGAAAAAGGAAGCTGGTATATTGATCCTCAAGTAGAAGTCGCCTTTGGATATTTCAATCAAAGCGATTTCAATCGTGCAGTGGATTCTCTAACTACTCTTAAAGCCACTCAAGATAGTATCCTCACTCTAAGAAGTAGAATCGGAGCAAGTCTAGGGAAGAAATTCACTACTGATAAAGGATTTGCAAGTCTTTATGTAGGAGCTTCTTATGAGTATGACTACATTGAAGGGGGAGATTCTGGTGTTAGCACAAGAGAAGGGGGACTCATCACTCAACTTGACAAAGTAGAGAGCAATGGAAGAGCAGTGCTAAATGTAGGAAGCAATATTGAGCTAACTAAGGGGGCTAGACTTTATATCGATGTAGAAAAG
>NZ_NXLV01000032.1 GCF_003364205.1 Helicobacter brantae | reverse complement strand
CAGAGAGCAAAAGTGGGACAATCACAGGAGCTGTAACCACAGATAGTGGAGCTATAACAACTATTGATTTTTCAAATGGAAGTAATGTTAAGTCTTTGAATCTTCAAGGAGCAGATAACACAATTACCACTATCTCTTCAAATGGAAGTAATAACACCCTTAACCTTGATACGACTAGAAATGGTGTGAGTGTGGGAGTAACCAATGCCATTTCAGGAGCAAATAGTCTAACTATTGCTTTGGGTGGAGCAACAGACAAAAAAGTGGAGCTAACACTTAATAACGCCAATGGGGATAGCACACTCAAAGCCCTCACATTGGCAAATGCTTCAGCAGTGGAAGAAAATGTGCTAAATCTCAATACTAGAAAAACCACAATTGCTGACAATCTCTCTATCGATTCAGGTAAGGGGATGACTATCAACCTAGCTGACAATACAGAATTAGCTAGTGGGATTGCAAACTCAGGAAATACAATTATCAACTTCAATGGCACTACTTCTTCCAAACTCACAGGAGATATCTCCACAGATGGAAGCACAAAAACCACGACATTTAATATCGCAACTGGTGGAAATGGTGTTATCAATGGAAGCATTACCCTAAGTAATAGTGGAGCAAATAATGCAACTATTGGGGAAAATGGAACTCTCACATTGCAAGGTGAAAACAATCAGCTCACAAGTGTAA
>NZ_NXLV01000031.1 GCF_003364205.1 Helicobacter brantae | reverse complement strand
ACACTTGCTAGAGTGAGAGAAGAAGTGCTATCAATATTGACATTGAGATTTTTTGAGCTATCAAGGGTTAGGGTGGGATTCCCAATCGTTGTAGTTGAATTTGCAAGATTGAGAATGCTTGTGGAATTATTAGCACTCAAATTCAATGTAGAAATCTCTTGAGTTCCACCCTTGAGTGTAAGAGTTGCATTGCCTGTGCTATAAGTTAGTGTCGTAGTCGCATCATTGGAGTTGTTGATACTTCCTGTGATTGTCGCATTTGCTCCATCATTTAGACTAATTGCTGTGCTTATACCACTTCCACTTGTAGAGATATCTCCTGTAATGCTTCCATTTGCACCAAAAGTGATTGCCATACTTCCTGCAGTTGTAGAGATATCTCCTGCGACACTAGAAGCCCCATTGAGGGCAAGTGTTGCAGTCCCTTGATTGGATAGGGTAGTAAATGCAAGAGAAGAGTTACCAGCAAGTGTTAAATTGAGTTCTCCATTTGAGTTTGAGAAGTTTTGAGAAATCTTCAAGCTAGAATTGCCCTCTAATGCAATAGTTGTGGCAGTAGAAGTGGCATTGTCCAAACTTCCTACAAGAGCAAGAGATGAGTTATCTGCAAAAGTCCAATTCGCAGTTGAAGTGCCATTGAAAGCAATATCTCCTGTGATTTTCCCTACTGCACTCTCTCCTAGAGTAATTGCTGTGGTTGCACTATCACTTGAAGTGAT
>NZ_NXLV01000030.1 GCF_003364205.1 Helicobacter brantae | reverse complement strand
GGGAGAGCCTCGCTATATCTTGCTCTTGAAGTTTGCAGGGTAGGCACTTCTGCCTTATCTCACTCCTCAAAAACTTCACAACGAGCAAGGCGAGAAGTAGTTATACTTACAAAAAAATTTGAAGGACAAAAAATGTTTAAAAAGGATTTGTATCTTGAAGCCCTAAAGCAATGTGATGATTGGGTTAGTATTTCTGAATGGGCAAATAAAATTGCTGAACTTTACCCTGAGGAAATTGAAAGGATTGATGAAAAATCTCAAAAACAGCAAAAACCAACAGAAGGAATCACTCAGCTAATAAGAAATTTATCGGCAAAAACAGGAAGAGGAGATTTTAGTAAAAATATAAAGATTGATGATGAGGGAAATGTTAGAAAGGTCAAATATATAACAGAAGAAGAAAAAGCTTTGATAGAACAAGAAGATATTGAAGAAGAAGACAGAAGACAAATTATCAAACAAGCAGAAAGTAAAATGAGTCAAAAAGAACTCTATCGCATTAAAGAATTTTCGGATATTTGTTCTATTTTAAAAAATAAATGGGGAATTATTTTTGAAGTTGATCACGCTTATGCACTTAAAGGTGAAAAACAAGGAAAACATCACCCTGATAATTTACAACTATTATTAAAAATGCATAATGGTGCAAAAAACAATAAGGATTGGACGCGTTTTACTTTTGAAGAACAAGAAAAGTATATTAGAAACATTGTCGAAACACAAAAGATAATTTGTGAGCGTATGGGATCAAAAATTGATGATGAAGTTGTTGATTTGCTGATGATGAGATTAAAGGCTATTTTTTAATCTCGCCTTGCTCGTAGTGAAGTTTTTGAGGAGTGAGATAAGGCAATAGTGCCTACCCTGCAAACTTCAAGAGCAAGATATAGCGAGGCTCTCCCAAAAAGAATAATAAGTGTTAAGCAAAAAGAAAGGGGAAGCACTTTCTTTTTGGGTTAAGGGGAGTGAGGAGGGGATAAACCTTTTTCTTTGGGGAAAATAGGTTAAAATACAAAAAACAATGAGGTCAGGAATAATGA
>NZ_NXLV01000002.1 GCF_003364205.1 Helicobacter brantae | reverse complement strand
ATCCTCCCCCCACCCCCTCTCATCATCTCCTAAGATTTATGGGGCTCTCTTCCCTGCTTTGTATTGCCCTCACTTCTATCATCTGTTTTCTCTCCCCCTCTCCACCTCCTACTGATACACGCTCACTCCAAATCCTCTCCACTTTGCACTCCATGCCTAGTAATGCTTCTTTATTCTCTCTTCTCCAAGAGCTAGAAAATATCTCCAAACAATATCCCCTACTCTCCATAAAGCTTTGTGATAGCCAAATCCTAACCCTCACATTTGCTACCCCCTTTCCTCAATCCCTCATCTTTTCACTTGCTTCAAAAGAGTATGTCAGCAAGATTGTTGATTGCAAGACTTTGGAGATCATTTTATGAATCTCTTAAATCATTTTTTTGCCAAAAGAAGCCCAAGAGAAATCAAGCTTTTCAAACTCCTATGGCTTACCCTGTGCTTTTTTATCTGTTTTGAATACTTTATCTACCCCTCCTTTCTCAACTTCCAAGCCCATAAACTCAGCAAAACCACTGATCTCAACCCCCAAGAGATTGAAAGATTTTATACCTCTTTTAATGCTACTTCACTCTCTTATAACCAAACCCTAGAGCTTCTCCACCAACACGCCCTCTCTATCACACAAACCCAAAGCCAAGATGAAAAAGCAAACTACACCATTTCACTGAAAGGGAGGATAGAGCAAGAGAGATTTTTTACCCTACTGCACACCCTTGCCTCCCCCTCAATGCTAGTTAGCTCTTTTGCTCTAGATTCCAAAGGCGATTTTTCCCTCACTTTAAAAAATCAAAAAATCCTCAATCTCTCTTTGCCCTCTTTTGCTTCCATAAACCCAAAAACAATAGAGCAAAAATTCTCACCCCTCCCTTTTGCCACCCTGCATTTCTTCAAACCCCAAAGCCCCAAAGCCCCACTTCATCTCCAAGCCCTCTTCAATCAAAAAGCAAAGATTGATGACACTTGGCTCTCTGTGGGGGAGAAAATCCAAGATTGCACTCTCAAAGAAATCACCTCTTATTCTGCCTCTCTTATGTGTGAGGATCAAATGATTGTTTTGCAAATCAAAAGGAGCTTTCAATGAAAGCGTGGCTTGTCTTTGTCTGTTGTTTTTTGCTCTCTTATTGCTTTGAGTGTGATAAAAAATTCTCCTTTGTCGCCAATGGAACAATTAGCTCACAAGAAATCCTAGAGCAAATCGCTCAAACTTGTGATTTGAGCCTTATCTATGCTGATAGTCTCTCTCCTACAATCCTACTTAGCACTAAACCCATTTTCCATATTAGAGAAATGGGGGCAAAGCCCTTCCTTGAATTGCTTTTGGAAGAAAATGATTTGAGATACACCCTCAAAAACAAAATCTTAAAAATCTCTTTTCTCTCCACTCAAACCTATGATATCAACTATGTTTCCACCTCAAGAAAAAGCTCAAGTAGCACTGATGTGATTCTCTCTCAAAATCCAAGCTCTCAAGAAATCCAACCCTTTTTCTCTCAAGAATCCCCTCAACTCTCAAATGCCAAAAGTGGCACAAAGATTCTATCCGTTGATGAAAATAATTTTTGGGGAGAGATAGAGAAAGAAATTAAGCAAATTGCTTATAGGCAATCTGATAAATTTATTGAAAAAATCACCCCCTCAATCACAATCAACAAAAATGCTGGACTTCTCACCCTCACAGCCACAAAATCCCAACACCAAAGAGTAAGAAACTACCTTGCCAAACTCCATAACAAAATGCACTCTCAAGTATTGATTGATGTGCATATTTTCACAATCAGACATAGCAACTCTCAAACTTCAGGAATCAACTGGAATGAGTTTTACAATCTTGGCAATCTCTCCCTCTCTCCTATGGGAAGTTCAGGGGCTAGTTTTTTGAGTCTAGGAAGTGGTGGGCTAAATATGGAGCTTAATATCTTCTCTCAAGGCGTTACACTCAATCGCATTGTAGAGTTCTTGCAAAGCTATGGAGAAACTCGCTCTCTAAGTAATCCCAAAATCCTCACACTCAATAATCAACCTGCTATCATCTCAGTAGGAAGCGTGTTGCGTTATACTCAAAACTCAATCTATCAAAGCAATACTTCAAACACAAGCATTCAAAACTCCACAGAAAACTACCCAAGCCTTTTTGCAGGAGTTTTGCTTGATGTAACTCCCTCAATTCAAGGAGAAGATATCATCCTCAAAATCAATCCCTCTATCACAAGGGCTAAAAATAGTGAGGTAGAAAATGAAGCTAACGCCTTAAAAACCCCACCCAATCTCTCTACCAATCAAATCTCCTCAATGGTAAAGCTCAAAAGTGGAGAGAAAATCATTTTAGGAGGGCTTATCTCAAATATCCAACTTAAAAAAGAGTTCAAAATCCCCTTGCTTGGAGATATTCCCTTGCTTGATTTGCTTTTCAAATACAAATGGAATAGCAATTTTGCTGAAGAGATTGTCATCATTATCTCTCCCAAAATCATTCAATCTCAAAGCACACTAGAAGAAAATCACTACAAAGAAAGCTCAAAATTCCCCACCCAATTCAAACAGCTTCTTAAAAATGCAAAAGAAGAGGAGCTTAAAAATCTCTATCAAGGAAAAAGCAATGCCTACTCACCCCTTGCCCCTTGAAGTTTGTCAAAGACTCCAAACACTCATCTCCCCCACCAACCCCCACCTCATCTATACAGCAAACCCCACCAATCTCCCTATCTTCAAAGACTTGCTTTGCTCAAAAGAAGACTTTGAGATTGAAAAAATCTCACAAGAGAGTTTTGAAATCATCATCAAACAAGCCCTATTTCAAGAGCAAATTAGCACAATCTCAGAGCAAATCTCTCAAGATGAGGATTTGGCTATCCAAAAATTGCTTGATTTCATCTTGAAAGAGAGCGTTGAGAGAGGAGCAAGTGATATTCATATGCAATCCCAAGAAGAAAGGGCAGAAGTGAGGGTGAGAATCGATGGGGATTTGCAAGAGTTTTGCACACTTCCTCTTGAGGTTTTCTCACTTCTAAGCTCTTATATCAAGCTTGAATGCCTTCTTGATATTCATCAGAAAAGAAAGCCCCAAGATGGCAAGTTTTTGAGGGTTTTTAACTCTCTTTCATTTGATTTCAGAATCTCTTGCATTCCCACTACCAAAGGAGAATGTATTGTCATTAGAATCTTATATAAAGAGATAAAAAATCTAAGTTTTCAAGAGCTAGGGTTTGATCAAGACTTAAACCCCTATCTTAGCATTCCTTTTGGATTGATTTTTGTTACAGGCCCCACAGGAAGTGGCAAAAGCACCACACTTTACTCAATGCTCCACTCTCTCAAAAACACTCACAAAAAAATCATCACTCTTGAAGATCCTGTGGAATATGATGTAGCAGAGCTCACTCAAGTAAGTATCAATGAAGGCTATGGTTTTGGATTCAAAGAAGCTTTGCGTTCTCTCCTTCGCCAAGATCCTGATATCATAATGGTGGGAGAGATTAGAGATGAAGAGACGCTATCTTTGGCGATTCGCTCCTCTCTTACAGGACACCTTGTGCTAAGCACCTTGCATACAAATGACGCCCTAAGCTCTATTGAGCGATTGCTTGATATGAATGCCAAACCCTATCTTATCGCCTCAATCCTCCACCTCATCATCTCTCAACGCCTCATCTCTAGGCTCTGTCCTCACTGCAAAGAAGCAATCACACTCTCTAGCTCTACCCTCAAACTCATTCCTCCAAAGTTTCATCAAAGCACTTTTTATGAAGCAAAGGGGTGTATTCATTGCTATTTTAAGGGATATAAAGGAAGAGTGCTGATTCATGAGATCCTCCCCCTCAACCAAGAGCTCAAAGCCCTCATTCGCCAAAATGCTCCAAAAGAGGAAATCTTAAAGCACTTAAACGCTCAAGGCTTTATCTCAATCTTTGAAAATGCTTTGCTCAAAGCCTCAAAGGGATTGATAAGTTTGAGCGAGGTTTTAAGGCACAATATGCACACTTGAGAGCATTCTGCCTTGCTTATAAAAATCATTCCCCCTACAATCAATTGCCACAATGCAAGGAAAATCCTCCACTTCAACCCTAGCAATCGCTTCTGCCCCCAAATCTTCATAGGCTAAAACCTCATAGCTTTTGATTCTTTGAGAAAGCAATGCTCCTGCTCCACCAATGCAGACAAAATACACTGCCTTATGTTTAATCATACTCTCTATCACTTCTTGTGAGCGATAGCCTTTGCCTATCATTGCCTTCAATCCCACTTCAAGCAAAGAGGGGGTATAAAAATCCATTCTTCCACTTGTCGTAGGTCCTGCTGAGCCAATCACTTCATTGGGTTTTGCAGGGCTTGGTCCCATATAATAAATGCACTCCCCCCTCAAAGAAAGTGGAAGCTCTTTGCCCTCTTGCAAACACTCATAAAGTCGCTTATGCCCCGCATCACGACAAACCAAAAAACTTCCATTGATAAGCACACTCTCTCCTGCATTTAAGCTCTTTAATTCCTCACTCTTAAAAGGAGCTTGTAAGATTTTCATTTTCCCTCCTTAAAGCACTACACTTTTATGGCGTATGGCATTGCAATTGATATTGATTGCCACAGGAAGCCCTGCAATATGAGTAGGATACCACTCGATATTTACACCAAAAGCTGTGGTATTCCCTCCTAGCCCTTGAGGTCCTATCCCCAAATCATTGGCAATTTTTAGTAACTCATCTTCTAATCTTGCATATTGTGGATGAGGATTGTGAGAGCCAATCTCTCGTATAATTGCCTTTTTTGCCAAAATCGCACACTTCTCCATACTTCCACCCACTCCTACTCCTACTAGAAGTGGGGGGCAAGAGTTTGGGCCTGCGTTTTCTAGAGTTTGGATAAAAAACTTTTTTAGCCCCTCAATTCCTTGAGCAGGGGTTAGCATACAAAGGGCAGATTTATTCTCACTTCCAAACCCCTTAGGAGCTAGGGTGATTTTGAGATTCTCTCCTTCTACTATCTCATAGTGAATCACTGCAGGGGTATTGTTTTTTGTATTTTTTCGCTCAAAGAGAGGATCACTGACTACTGACTTTCTAAGATAGCCACTCTCATATCCCATAGCCACGCCACTTTGGATCGCCTCCTCTAGTAATCCTCCTTGAATATGTACATCTTGCCCAATCTCTACAAACACCACACACAATCCTGTATCTTGGCAGATTGGAATTTGTTTTTCTTGAGCGATTTTGGCATTGAGAATAAGGCTAGAGAGGATATTTTTGCCAAGCAATGAGCTCTCGGTATGATAGGCTTGAGAGAAAGCATTTTGGACATCTTGAGGTAATTCCTTGCAAGAGCTAATGCAGAGTTTGCTCACCTCTTGGATAATCTCTTGGGCTTGAATGATTTTCATTATGCTCTCCCTTTGTGTGTTTTTACCTTAGTATAACCTTAATACACAAAAAAGATAGCATAAATTTCAAAAATTTAAAAGTCGCTAAGCGTTTTTGCACTCTTTGCAAATCCCATACAATGCAATGCTAATGTTTGTTACCTCAAAATCTCTACAAACCCCCTCAAGTCCAAGAGATTGAAAATCCAAATCAATATCTTGCAAACTCCCACAGATTTGACAAATAAGATGAGAGTGTGGAGTGTGGTTAAGCTCATAGCGTTGCTTTTGCAAAGGGGGTTTTATCTCATTGAGTATCCCTGCCTCACACATTGAAGTGAGATTTTTGTAAATCGTTGCAAGTGAGATTGAGGGATAAATCTCCAAAATCCTCTCATAAATCTCATCAACGGTTGCATGTCCTGCTTTTTGAATCTCTTTTAAAATCGTGATTCTTTGAGGAGTGATTTTCAATCCTCCTTTTTTGAGATTCCCTTCAAAATCCATAGCTTTATCCTTTGATAATTTTTATTCTTTGGGGGATAATACACTATCAAAGATAAAATTTCTCAACAAAAATAAGCAAAATTCCCATAAGTTTTTTTACAATACATTTTTATTTTTATTTTTAAAGGTTTAAAATGTTTGATGTATTTAGCGACTCTTTTCGCTCCATTGCCAACAAAATCCGCTTTAGTGATGATGAAAGGGCTTTGAGTAAGGCTCTTGATGAGCTAAAAAAAGTCTTACTCAAAAACGATGTCTATCACAAAGCCACAAAAGAGCTTCTCTCTCAAGTGGAAACTCAAGTCAAAGCCAAAGGGATTGGCAAACAAAACTTCCTCCAAGCCTTGCAAGACGCCCTAACTAAACTTCTTACCACTTCAGGCAATCAAGGATTCACTTTCGCCTCCAAGCCCCCTACAAGTATCTTAATGGTAGGTTTGCAAGGAAGTGGAAAGACTACAACCACAGCCAAACTTGCCAACTATCTCAAAGGCAAGGGCAAAAAAGTTTTGCTTGTGCCTTGTGATTTGCAAAGAATGGCAGCAGTAGAGCAGTTACGCCAACTTGCCAAACAAATTGAAGTAGATTTTTTTGAGTGTTCTGCCTCACGCCCTCAAGAGGTGGCAAAAGAGGCTTTGAGCTATGCTGAGAGCAAACTTTATGATGTGATTTTGTTTGATACAGCAGGGCGATTAGCCATTGATGAGGAGCTAATGAATGAGCTTAAAGAAGTCAAAGAGATAGTCAAACCTTATGAGACCTTCTATGTCGCTGATAGCTTGAGCGGACAAGAGGGGGTAAGAAATGCTGAAGCATTCAATCAAAAAATAGGCATTGATGGGGTGATTTTGAGTAAATTTGATAGCGATAGCAAAGGAGGGATTGCCCTATCTATCGCCTATCAGCTTGGAATCTCTTTGCGATTTATCGGAAGTGGGGAGAAAGTAGCAGATTTGGATATTTTCTTGCCTGAGAGGATTGTCTCAAGGCTTATGGGGGCAGGAGATATCACTTCTTTGGCAGAGAAAACTGCAGGGGTGTTTAGCGAGAAAGAAAGCAAAGATATTGCCAAAAAAATCAAAAAAGGGCAGTTTGGCTTTGAGGATTTTCTAGCTCAAATCGAAAATGTCAAAAAGCTTGGAAATCTAGGCAATCTAGTGGGAATGATCCCTGGACTTGGAGGAATGTCAGGAGCACTCAAAAATGTGGATTTGGATAACTCCACTGAGATTAAAAACATTAGAGCAATGGTGAATTCTATGACAAAAAAAGAGAGAGAAAATCCTGAAATCCTCAATGGCTCAAGACGCAAGAGAATCGCTCTAGGGTGTGGGCTAGAAGTAGCTGATATCAATCGAATCATTAAGCAATTTGACAATGCTTCCAAAATGGCAAAAAAACTCAGCTCTAAGGGTGGAATGCAAGATTTGATGGGAATGATGCAACAGATGAGAGGAAGGGGATTCCCTAGATAAATGAAATCAAAAGTCAATATCGCAATCAGTGGAGGGGGGACAGGAGGGCATCTAGCTATCGCAAAGGCTTTGATGCAAGAGTGCCAAAAGAGGGGAATTCCTTGCATTTATATCGGCTCTACACAAGGGCAAGATAGAGCGTGGTTTGAGAGTGAAGAGGGATTTTCTTTCCGCTATTTTCTCCCCACTCAAGGGGTTGTCAATCAAAAAGGCTTGGGTATATTCAAATCCCTTTTAGCTCAACTCAAAGCTACTTTTTTGGCCTACAAAATTCTCAAAAAACACAAAATCACCCACCTCTTTAGCGTAGGAGGGTATAGCTCTGCTCCTGCTTCTTTTGCTTCACTTCTAAGTTTTATTCCTCTTTTTATCCACGAGCAAAACGCAATCAAAGGCACACTCAATCGCATTCTCTCCCCATTTGCCAAAAAGGTTTTTGGGAGTTTTGAGGGAGAGGGAAAAAACTTTTGTGCTACCCCTTATCCTGTGAGAAAAGAGTTTTTTGATAATGCTAGAGAGAGGGTGGAGCTTAAAACTATACTTTTCTTAGGAGGCTCTCAAGGGGCTGTGGCAATCAATGATTTTGCACTCCAAATCACTCCACTTCTGCACCAAAAAGGGATAAAAATCATTCATCAAAGCGGGGAGAGAGATTTTGAACGATTGCAAAATGCTTACAAGGAGTTAGCAATCCCTGTCAATCTCTTTGCTTTTAGCCCCAATCTAGTAGAGGTGATGAGGGAGGCTGATTTTTGCATCTCAAGAGCAGGAGCTTCAAGCGTGTGGGAGATGTGTGCCAATGCCCTCCCTGCCCTCTATATCCCCTATCCTTATGCAGCCAAAAATCATCAATTCTACAACGCTCTCTTTTTCTCACAAAAGGGGCTAGGGCTACTATGTAAGCAAGAAGATTTAAGCCCTCAAATCTTAGAAGGCCTCCTAGAGTTTCCAATCAAGCAAACTTCAAAAACCCTCCCCACCCTTATCTCTTCTAATGGGGCTAAAGAGATTCTTGAGGTGATTTTGGAATACAGATAGACAAAGAACACAAAAGTCTGTCTAAAATTACTTTAAGCACAAAAATGTTAAACTATTAGATTAAAAAATAAAATGGAGTGATATGAATAATTTTTGTCAAGAATGCGGTAGTCCAAGAAGCGAAAACGCAAAGTTTTGTGCTAATTGTGGCTTTAAATTTCATCAAGAAGCTGAAGAAGAAGTCAAATCCGATAGCGAAATAGAATCGCAAAAAGAAGTTGAAATTCAAGAATGTGTGGAAATAACTCAAGTAGAAAATTCAATCCCACAAGAATCTAAGAAAGTACCCCAAACTCCAAAAATTGGAGGTTGGCTTGATCTATTTGCGATTGGGCTTATCTTCAATACAGCAACAACAATACTTTTTCCTTCTTTGACTGTTTTTAGCAAAAAAAATATTATCGACACGATAATCAACAATCCTTTTGATATGTCTTTCATTACATATTGCATTCTTATGGCTTTTTTCTCATGCTTTGGTGTTCTTCTATTTTTTTCAAAAAATAAAAATACAAAAATTTTTATGTTAATTTATTTTATTTTATGCCTTTTTGGAGTGATTTTTTCAAAAGGCAAGGGTTTTTTGTGGTGCATTATTTGGTTCTTCTACTTTCTTTTTTCAAAAAGAGTAAAACAAACATTTATCTCTCAGCATACAAAAAAAGATATATTTATTAAAGTCTTCATCTCTTTAATTTTTCCACTAATCTTTCTTTTATCATTAGCCATCAACTATCCATCAGAACAAGAAATATCTCAAGCTAGAAAAAGAAATCTTGCTGATCTTCACCCCATTGCCCTGTCTTTGTATGATAAGGAGATCTTACTTAAAGAATTTATCCAACAAAAGGACATAATTATTCGGAATGAGGTTGATTTTTTCTCCACTTTGTATTCTTTCAATAAACATTTTAAAACAGGAGCAGAAACTATCAAATACATAAATCAAAATATGCAAAATAAGAATTTGATTAAGGGTATTTTGTATTTTTGTGGAAAAAAATGCTCTCCTATCAAACAGGATTTTCATAAAAGTTATGATTACTTCAATAATCTTGATATGCAAGAAAAACAAGAAATTTTTATGATTCTTGCAGAAATGAATCTCTACGGAATAGGCGTTGAACAAAACCTAACTAGTGCCGTCAAAAATGCTAGTCAAGCTAAGGTGTCAAACGAGTATGGCAAAGCAATGCAGTATTACTATCTAGCCCTAGGATATCTTTACGGAGCATATTTTCAAAAAGACATTCAAAAAGCAATAGAGTGTTTTAAAAAATCCGCCGATTTGGGTAATCCCTCGTCAGCTCTTTTGGTTGCATTATTTATGGCGACTGAACCAAAAGGAAAATATAATCAACAAACAATTATTCATTATTTTGAAAAAGCAATTCTACTCAATAACTCAATGGCTGAACTATGGTTAGCTTATTATTACTACAACAACAATGAGGACAATATGGCTAAAAATACATTGCTTAATTGTTCCAAAACAAACTCTGAATGCGAAAAAGCCTATCAAGAACTATTTAAATAGGCTTTCTACCCTCACGCTTACCTCTTAGCGAGCAAAGAGAAAATCAAGCAACTTCTTTCTAGCGATTCCAAAGATAGGCTTATCAAATGGGGGATATCGCAAAGGGATTTCAAATTTTGGGGAGTGGTAGATTGATTTTTTGTGGCTAAAGGTTTCAAAACTTGCCTTGCCATGATATGAACCCATACCACTATACCCCACTCCCCCAAAAGGCAAATAAGGGTTTGCAATATGCATTATGCAATCATTGATACACCCTCCCCCATAAGAAATCTCTTTGATGATTTTCTGCTCCACAGCTTTGTCTTGTGTGAAAAGATATAGAGCCAAAGGACGCTGGAAGCTATGGATAAGATTAATACATTCTTTTAAATCTTGATAGAAAAATACAGGCATAAATGGAGCAAAAATCTCATCTTGCATCATTGGAGTTTCCAATGCCTTTTTTGCCTCACTGAGCAATCCAAAGTCAATAATCGTTGGCTCAATTTTGTGGGCTTCATCATCCCATCTCCCCCCATACACTCTCCCCACATTCATATCAAGCAAACTTTTTGCCCTCTCATAGTGTCTTTGGGTGATGATTTTCCCAAAGTCTTTGGAAACCATTGCATCTTCCCCAAAGTATTCTTTGAGTTGTTTTTGGACTTTCTCAATAAAGACTTTTTGGAATTTTTGATCCACTAGCACATAATCAGGGGCGATACAAGTTTGCCCACTATTGAAAAACTTCGCCCACACCACTCTTTTGACTGCCAAATCCAAATCTGCACTACCCTCAATAATGCAAGGATTCTTCCCTCCAAGCTCCAAAGTTACAGGTGTGAGGTGTTTGGAGGCTTTCTCCATCACAATCTTTCCTACCTGCACACTCCCTGTAAAAAAGATATAATCCAAATGCTCTTCTAATAACCCCTGCACCTCTTGATGTCCCCCACACACCACGCACACATACTCCCTCTCAAAGCATTCTTCAATAATCTTGCATATCACCTCTTCAGTCTTTTTAGAGTAGCTTGAGGGCTTGAGAATCACGCAATTTCCTGAAGCAATCGCACCAATGAGTGGCGTCATACTCAAAGCAAAGGGATAATTCCAAGGAGAGATAACCAGTGCCACACCATAAGGCTCATAATACACTTCACTTTTCCCCATAAAATGTGTAATAGGACTTATCACTCTCTTGGGTTTGGCGTATTTTTCTATATCTTTGAGTGCGTGGTTAATCTCCTCTAGCACCAAAACCACTTCTGCCATATATCCCTCTAGCGGGTGTTTGCCTAGATCATCACACAATGCACTACAAATCTCATCTCTATGATTGAGGATACTTTGCTTGAGGTTTTGGAGTGCATTTTTTCTGAAAGAAATATCCTTGCTTTTGTGGGTATTGAAAAAATCTCGCTGAGTTTGCACCAATTCTTGGAACATTTTGTGTCCTTTTTGTAGAGAAATATTTAAAAATAGGGCATTATATATTTTTATTTTGAGTTTTGGAGAATAGTATGGAAACAACTCATCAAAGATTGATGAATATCATCAAAAGACTTTATGCAGGAGAGAAGCTTAAAATCTCAACATTAGCAAAAGATTATAATGTCAGCACCAAGACCATTCAAAGGGATTTAAAAGAGCGATTAAAAAGCTCAAGCCTGATAAAAGAGGGACATCAATTTTTTCTCAAAACTCAAGGAGAGCAAGAAGATTTTATCATCGATTGCCTTTGTAATTTTGCCCAATCAATGGGAGAAGAGTTTGCCCTCATCACCTCTCAAATCTTCTCCAAATACCAAGCAATCAAAGATGATACTTCTTTCTTGCAACTCCAAGCAAAAAGCCTAACTCAAAAACTTGACATTATCCTCTCTTTGCAAAATGCGATGAAAAAATCCACTCAAATCTCTCTCTCCTACCAAGGAGAGACTTTGAGTGGCATTCAGCCCTATAAAATCGCCTCAATCAATGCCCAATGGTATCTTTTTGCAAAAAAAGAAGAGAGAATGCTTTTTTTGTGTCTTGAAAAAATTGAGAAGGTTAAGCTTCTAAGAAAGCGATTTGTCTTCTCCAAAGAATCTTTTAGACGCTTTGAAGCTGAGTTTTTCAAAGAGCCAAAAATCCTCATCTCTCTCTTTGTCTATCCAGAAGTCGCCCCACTCTTCAAACAAAAGCATTTTGCCTCTCATCAAAAAGTGATAGAAGACAAAGATGGCAATCTGATTATTGAGTTTTTGAGCAACAATCTTTTGGGGATTGAGCAAGAGATTCTAAAAAATCTCCCCTATATCGCCGTGCTAGAACCCCAAGAACTCAAAGAAAAGATAGAGGAAAAGGTCCTTGCCTATGCCAAAAGGATTTCTTAATCCTTAGCAATCGAATCATCATAAGGATCAAGGTGGCTAAGGATCACCCAATGCAGTGTAGTGTCGTTTTGGGCAAGTTTCTCTTCTATCTCTTCAGAGAGATTGTGGGCTTCAAGCAAAGAGATATTTTCATCAAACACCAAATGCACTTCCATAAAAAGAGTATTGCCTGAAATCCGACTTTTTAGCCCGTGATAGCTTGAGATTGGAGAGTTTTTGAGCGTTGTTTCAATCTTTTGGCTCAATTCTTCATCAATAGAGCGATCAAGGAGATTTAGCACACCCTTTTTGACAATCCCAAAGGCACTAAACATCACATATAACGCCACAATGATTCCCAAAATCGCATCGACAATCTGCCAATCTGTCCAATAAATGATTGCCAAAGAGAGCAAAACCCCACCATTACTTAAAAGATCGGTTTTGTAGTGGAGTAAATCAGCCTCTAAGACTTGATTTTTGCTCTTTTTTACCATGATGGAGAGGAAAGAAACAAGCCCTAAAGTCATCACCAAAGAAAACACCATCACCCCAATGGTTTGATTTAGCTCTATAATATGCTCTTTGGAGATGATTTTGCCAATCGCCTCATATAAGATATATCCTCCAGAACAGCCGATGATAAAGCCCTCAACCAAAGAAGCCAAAGATTCAATCTTGCCATACCCATAGTTAAATTTTTGGTTTGCAGGTTGTTCGGATTTGTGGAGTGCAAAGAAATTGAAAACTGAAATGATTACATCAAGCAAAGAATCAATCGCACTTGCCAAAACTGCCACAGAGCCACTCATCAGCCCCACAACGAGTTTGACAAGTGCCAAAAGTGAGGCGATACTTGAGGCAATCAAAGTTGCTTTTTTGGGAGTCATTACTTTCCTTTCTCATTTTTTTAGATATTTTGAGATTCTATCAAAGAATATTAAAGCTCCAAATGAAAAGGGAAGTCCCACCCCCTTTAGAAGTCATTAGAATACAAATTTATAACTTGCACCAAAAGATACTTTGCTCATCTTATACAAGAAAGCATTACTATCTCCACTACTAAACTTTGAAGACATA
Source organism: Helicobacter brantae (assembly GCF_003364205.1). Taxonomy (GTDB): domain Bacteria; phylum Campylobacterota; class Campylobacteria; order Campylobacterales; family Helicobacteraceae; genus Helicobacter_G; species Helicobacter_G brantae. The sequence continues at coordinate 188,676 of NZ_NXLV01000002.1, read as the reverse complement.
CTTGCAAAGGGGAGTTTTGCAAAAACTTCCATTCTGTGATGTCCTCCAAGCAATGTGCTTAGTCCTGTTCTTCCGACAAAGTCAAGTGCGTGTTTTTTGGGATCGCCATTGTTTAGCACATACTGATACTCTGCTCCAACCCCTCCAAATACACCAAAGCTGAAGCTTCCTGTATTGACAAAATTTACCATCATATCTACACTTATCTCTGAAGTGAGGGTATCAATAGGAGTTTTAGTGGTTTCTCCATTATTTTTTTCTTTGATTTTTACAGAGGCATATCCTGCACCAATCCCCCATCTCATTCCAAAATATTTCCCCCAAAAGCTCTCGCTTCCTAGCACAACGCCCACAGAGTATCCCCCTGAACCATTTTTGATCAAATCTTTCAGACCACTAGGAGAAATGGTGTGAAACTCAATACCCTTGCCCTTCTCTTGAATGGCAGGTAGTCCTTGAGATGTGTAAGCACCATCTACACCGATATAAAATCTTGCCTGAGCAACTGAAAACAAACTAGCACTTGCCAAAAGCAATGCAAATAACTTCTTTTTCATATTCTCTCCTTGTGTTTCATTGCTAAGACTAGAAAATAATATTAAGGCAAATCAAACTTGATTGCTCTTTATAAAATTTTCAGTCTTAGCTGTAATAATGACTAAAAGCAATAAACATACCCTAAACAAAACTAATTTTGCCAATCAATAGGAGGATAGCCAAATCTCTGAAGTGCTTCATTGGCTCTCAAAAACACTCCACTCCCCACAAATCCTCTAGCAAGTGGGCTAGGATGAGGAGCTTGAATAATGCAATGCTTGCTTGAATCAATCAATGAAGCTTTTTTCTTAGCATAATTTCCCCATAGCATAAACACCACGCCACTTAAATGAGTGGAAATATAAGAAATCACACTATCGCTGAATTGCTCCCACCCAAAATGCGTATGTGATCCTGCCTTACCTGCTTCCACAGATAATACACTATTAAGCAGTAGCACTCCCCTATCACACCATACACTCAAATCGCCGTGGTTTGGGGGGATAAAAGAAGTGGTATTTTGGAGTTCTTTGTAGATATTTTTTAGACTTGGAGGAGCTTTGAGGGGTTTGGGGACAGAGAAGCTAAGCCCCATTGCTTGAGGGATAAGCACCCCATCAACCACCTCACTTCCATGATAGGGATCTTGTCCCAAAATCACTACTCTCACATCTTGAGGGGCTAGGCGATTGAGAGCTTCAAAGGTTAGGCTTCCTTTGGGATAAATCACCTCTCCTCTAGCCTTAGCTTCAAGATAGCACTCTCTAATATGAGCAAAATAAGGCTTGTCAAACTCTTGAGCTAACGCCTCTTTCCACTCATCTCTGAGCTTGATTTTGCTCTTATCCACTACTCGATAATTTTTGGCACGATAAAGTAGCCATCTTCTGCTCTTGGAGCGTGAGAAAGCACATCTTGCTGAATCTGACTATCGTGAGGAATATCTTCCCTCATCGGTGTTTTTTGCTCTATTTTTGAGCTTAGGGCTTGGGTGTCAAGTGTAGCGATATTATCTACAAATCCCAAAATCTCTGAAAGCTGGGCTTTTATCTCCTCTTTTTTGCTCTCTTCAATCTCAATCATTCCTAGTCTTTCTAACTTGCTTAGCAATTGATCATCAATTTTCATCTTTCCTCCTTATGGATAAAACACTTGCTTTATCTCTTCAAAATGATACTTATTTGCACAAAAAATCTCAAATGCCAAAAATGCTTGATAGCATAACATATCAAGCCCATCAATTCTAGGGATTTTGCATTTTTTTGCAAAAGAGCAAAACAATGTGTCCTCTCTTTGGCGTAAAAATCTCAAAAAATCTTGCAATGTGTGGATTGAATTTGAGCTTGGATAAATCAAATCAAAAGCAAGAGAAGAGCGAGAAAATATCTCTTGAAGGTGTTGCTCCTCTAGGGGCAACTCTCCTTTTAGCCCTGCACTTGTGGTATTGACAATAAGCTCATAGCTCTCTCCCCTCTCATAAGCCCTCACACCTGAAAAACTAGCGATTTTCTCCATAGTGCGATTAAGCATTGAAACAGCGACATTGTGCTTTTGCAAGATTTTTACCACAGCTTTTGCACTCCCCCCTGCTCCCAAAATGAGAGCATTTTTTATTTTGTGATTCCCCAAAGAGAGGTAAAACCCCTCTGCATCGGTGTTGTATCCTATCCACCTCTCCCCTTCACGATAGAGCGTATTGACTGCTCCTATCTCTTGGGCAATCCCTCTTATCTCATCACAAAATGGGATAACACTCTCTTTGTAGGGAAGCGTGATATTTGCTCCTTTGAGAGGGCAAAGTGTTGTGGGAAAATCATTTGAGTTTTCAAGCAAAATCTTTTTGTAATGGGCTTGAAGCGAGAAGTGAGAAAAAAGAGAATTATGAATGAGGGGAGAGAGGGAGTGGGCAATAGGATTGCCTATCACTCCAAAATATTGCATTTAAGCTCTTGAGAGGTATTTGAGAAGCACCCAACCATTTTCAAGTTGAGCCCACTCACCCTCTACTGCAATCACTTCAACAGACGCAGAGCGATAAAGCTTTGCATTGATTTTGGCTTGAGTAGAAGCGTGAGAGCGAACATTGAGGGCTGAAGCATCGACAAAATACTCACCCAACGCTTCATCGCGTGGCTCAACAATCGCCTCCACCACTTGAGGGGCTTGGATTTCTTGAGTGATTTGTGGAGCAATTTGTGGCTTAGAGATTTGAGCCAAAGTTGGGGCTTTGTGTTGAGATTTGTATTCATAAGCCTTGTCATATGCCATACAATAAGTTGCTATCCCAAAGATTGCGACAAAAACAGGGAGAGAGTAAAGTTTGAGAAAAAGTCTGATTCTCTCAAATGGAGATTTTGCGTGTAAGTCTAAATTCATCGTATTGTTACTTCCTTTCCTTTTATGACTTGACCGATAAGATAACCACCACTTTTGGCAATCACACTATCAATCTTAGCCTTAGGACAAGCAATGATCATTCCAACGCCCATATTAAACACCCTAAAGCATTCTTTCTTATCGACATTTTTGGCAATAATTTGAAATATTTTTGGCGTTTTTATGCAATTTTTATCAATTTCAGCCCCCAAACCTTGGGGCAAGACTCTAGGGAGATTCTCCACTATCCCTCCCCCTGTGATATGGGCTAGGGCGTGAATATCGCTAGAGATGAGTTTGAAAGTCTTCACATAGATTTGAGTAGGCTTGAGAAGAATATCAATGAGATTTTCCCCCTCTATTTGAGAATCAAAACTTAATTTTTGCTCTTCAAACAAAACTTTTCTAGCTAGAGAGTAGCCATTGCTATGCAAACCACTGCTTGGCAAAGCAATGAGATAATCCCCCTCACCCACCTTGCTCTCCCCCTCTATCACTTCTCTTTCTGCCACACCCACAGCAAACCCTGCTAGATCAAAATCCCCTCCCTCATACATACTTGGCATCTCAGCAGTTTCTCCACCAATAAGAGCACACTCGGCCTGCAAACACCCCTCAGAAATCCCTTTGATGACTTCAAGGGCGTGACTCTTTTGGAGTTTTCCACACGCATAGTAATCCAAAAAAAACATAGGAGTAGCAAAATTACATATCAAATCATTAACACACATTGCTACCAAATCTATCCCCACTCCCCCAAGTTTGCCCGAATCAATAGCAAGTCTAAGCTTCGTCCCCACGCCATCAGTCGCTCCCAAAATCACGGGGTTTTTATAGCCTTGAGGGAGTGCGTATGCTCCTGCAAAAGAGCCGATTCCTCCAATCACATTGCTATTGAAAGTCTTTTTCACATAAGGTTTGATTTCCTCTACAAACGCATTTCCCTCATCAATATTTACCCCACTTTCTTGGTAGGTAATTTTCATTTTTTCTCCTTTAGTGTCTTGCCCACACTCCATAACTGCCATCTTTTTTGACATAATAGACGCTATAAGGCTCTCTCCCCATTCCTTGCTCCATCCCTGGGCTTCCTTGAGGCATATCAGGCACAGCCAAACCTATCATATCTTTGGGTTTTTCTTTGAGAAATCTAGCGATATCTTCAGCAGGGATATGCCCCTCAAAGAAATATCCTTCATACACCCCTGTATGGCAACTTCTAAGCTCTTGGGGGACATTCATTTTGTCTTTGTAATCCCACCATTGATCAGTTTTAATTTCTTTGGCATTGAAGCCGTTTTTTTCTAAGTGCTTTGACCAAAGCCCACAGCACCCTCAAGTCGGACTTGCATATACGCTCATTTGAGGGGTTGCCCACAAACTGACACAAGTTAGAAACATTAAAGCAAACTTATTCATTTTTCTCCTTTGGATTTTTTTATACAAAAGACTAGCAAAGGATTCTAAATAGTATTTCTCACAATCAAGCTTTTAGGCAAATCAAAGACTTCAATCAGCTCTTTTTCTCTCTCTCGATGCTCTCCATTATCCACTTCGTGATCATAGCCTAGCAAGTGCAAAAGGCCGTGAATGAAAAGAAGTGTAGCTTCAGATTCTAAGCTATGGGAGTATTCTCTAGCCTTTTGCTCTATGAGGGTAGAGCTCATCACGATACTTCCTAGTGGCAATCCCTCCACCACTGCCTCACAAGGGAATGAAAGCACATCAGTAATCCCTTCTTTTCCCCTATGAGTGAAGTTGAGTTCAGCCATATCTTCATCTTCTAAGATATACACCTCCACCTCACGCTCTATGCCAAGATAGGAGAGGATCTTTTCAAACTCTAGGTTTTGAAGATTTAGTTTGCTTTGGTTTTCAAAGTAGATCATTATAATCGCCTTTTATCTTTTAACTTAGATTTGGTCAAAGTGGAGCAGTGGAAAAATGAAGACAAAAACATTTGTTATTTTTTAAAATTGAGCAACTTTGTGGTAAGGAAATCAATATTTTCTCTCATCTCTAGTGTAATAGGATTCCCCATTGGATCAAGAACAACTTGAACTCCCTCAGTTCTAGCAAGTTTGATTGCTGGTATAAAATCGCTATCTCCAGTAATCAAAACTATTTTTTCAACAAGCCTTTTGATTGACAAACTTGCTATATCGATTCCGATTTTGATATCTACTCCTTTTTGTTTTGCTGTAAAGACAAAATCTTGATCTTGCAAATCTTCAATTCTAATCTTTCCCTTCAATACATCAATTTTCTTTTTTTCCACAATATCCCAATGAGCATTCTTGGGGTTAAGATAACCATATCTTAAAGCAAAACATGGAAGATCAATCAGTTTTTTATAAAGTTCTGTTTGAAATTTAAATGTTTCTGTTTCCTCTGATTTATAGATTCTCATTCCTTTTGAATTTGGATAATGAGCTTTGGTGCTAAATGGATGACAATCATAATAATAAATCCTATAAAGCTCCTCTCCCTTATTTTTTTGGATGTGCTTTAATGAATGGGTATGAATAGCTTTTGCAAAAACTTCTGGACTCGTATTGGAGTAGTTCTTTTTGTAATAATCAAAATATCGTTTTCTAAAAAAAGATCCATCAACAATCACGGCGACTTTTTTGTTTTTTTGCAGACAGAACACCAATAATCCCTTTTTAGAAAACAAGGATCAAGGGATCGCCACTCTCAACTATGATGACGCCTATTCTAGAGGCTTTGACTTTGTGCCAAAGGAATTCTAGAAAAAAGACTTAGAGGGTTACTGCCTTGATTTGTGGTGTGATTATAGCAGAAATTATTTTATTTTTATTTTTTATATCTTTGATGTTGTTATGCAAACTTTTATAAAAACTTTCATTTCTTAAACTCTGTGAGACGCTTCTTTTCATCTCTCCATCCTTGCACCAATCTTGTCATACCACATATCAAACATCTTGCGTGTGATACGCTCTTTGAATTCTTTGTTGTCATTGAATTGTTGAAAGAGAAAAAAGTGTATGTCAAGAACATTTTGCATACTCTCAGACAACACTTTCTCAAACACAATTTGAGCGTTTTGTTTGTCAGAATTTTGAGCGGTTTTGAGAAGTTGTTGATTGGCCTCAACCTGCTCTTGGACATAGACAAGTCCTTTGGCTAGTTTATCCTCCTCTCCCCAGTCTTCCACTCCGTGCTTTTCATTGAACTCTCTGATGATTTCCATAAGTCCCTCTAGCTCTGCCTCAGGCATTCTGCTAGTGCCATCAGCTTGTGAGGGCTTAAGCTCTCCCTCACCCTCAAGAGCAATATCTAGTGTTTTATCTAGCTGAACTCGATAACTCTCAAAATCCACACTATCTAATATCCCTTTAGCCAAATCTTCAGCCCTAGGTAGGAGGAGTTTGGCAATGAGTTTTTTAAGCAAAATATAGGTTTTCTCAAGCTCTACATCTTCAAATGGCAAGATTTGAGCTAGGAAAGAATAATCTTTGAGATAAGTTTTTGCCTTGTTGTAAAACTCCAATCTAGTATCATCACTCCCTAAGGCCTCATATCTAGCCACCATTACATCAAGCTTTGCGTGGATAGTATTCTCCCTCTCTCTTCTTAAAATCATCTCTGCAAACTCATCTACCTCTTCTTGATAGAAAACCTCATATTCAAATAGATTGCTTTTGAGATCAAAGATTTTGTTGATATCGGTGGGTTCTCCTAGGAATGTTTGCTCATAGAAAGTGCTAAAAGATTCTCCAATCTCCTCATGAGTATTTGCAAAATCAAGCACACAGGTATCTTCTTTGTTTTTGCAAGTGCGATTGAGCCTTGAGAGGGTTTGCACTGCACTCACCCCACTTAGTCGCTTATCCACATACATCGTATGCAATAGAGGTTGATCAAAGCCTGTTTGATATTTCTCAGCCACGATTAAGAAGCGATATTTGTCTTTCTCAAACTCTTCTTTTAGTCTTGCCTCACTAATGCCATTTAGCCCACTCTCACTATAGCTCTCTCCATCAATCACTACTTCTCCTGAAAACGCTACCAAAACACCATAAGGGGGAAACTTGCTCTTGAGATATTCCCTGAAGGCAAAGAAGTATTTCACAGCATTTTCCCTAGAGCTAGTAACCACCATTGCTTTGGCCTTTCCTCCGATTCTTTTATGGATATTGGCATAGAAGTGATCGATCATTATCTCTGCTTTTTTGGCGATTGCATTCTCATCACTCTCTACATATCGCTTGATTTTGGCATTGGCTTTTTTCTTGTCAAACATAGGATTATCTTCAACACTTGAGGCGATTTTGTAGTAGCTATTGTAAGTGGTGTATCCCCTCAGCACATCGTGGATAAATCCTTCTTCTATGGCTTGTTTCATTGAGTAGAGGTGGAAAGGGATAAATTTCTGAACCACATCTATCTCATAAGGTGTGCCAAACATCTCCAAAGTTTTAGGCTTGGGCGTAGCGGTGAATGCAAAATAAGAAGCGTTTGGCTGGAGCTTTTTGTTTTTGATAATTTCTATGATTTTATCCTCACTACTCTCTTCTCTGTCCCTGATGACTTCTCCTAGCTTTTGAGCCGAAGTGCCACTCTGACTAGAGTGAGCTTCATCAATGATAATTGCAAATCTTTTGCCCTTTACCTGCAACATCTCATCAAGGATATGAGGGAATTTCTGAATGGTGGAAATGATGATTTTCTTACCTTCTTCTAGAGCCTCTCTGAGATGACGACTCCCATCGGTGATAGCCTCTACGATACCTTTGGTGTGGGAGAATTTCTTGATATTTTCTCGGATTTGAGCATCAAGCACTCTTCTATCAGTTACCACTATCACGCTATCAAAGACAAGTTCTAACTCTCCATCTTCTCTCACTCTATGTAATCCCACAAGAGCGTGAGAGAGCCAAGAGATTGAGTTGCTTTTGCCACTTCCTGCACTATGCTGGATAAGATAGCGTCCTCCCACTCCCCTCTCTCTGACATCCTCAAGAAGCTTTTCCACCACATCAAACTGATGGTATCTTGGGAAGATGATTTTGCCATCCACTTCCTGCACGAAATCTAACACTAAGGGAATCAAAATATCTTTGGAGAAGATTCTCTCCCATAGATAGGCTGTCTTTATCCCTTCACTTGGGGGATTTCCTGCACCATTTTTGCACCCTATGGCTCCACTGCCATTGTTTAGCCCACGATTGAAGGGGAGAAAGAAGGTTTTTACTCCTTGAAGCTTGGTAGTCATATATACCAAATCACTATCAAGTGCAAAATGCACGATACAGCGATCAAAAAGTGGCTCTCTAGGGTCTCTGTCTCTCTTATACTGCTCTATGGCGTGATAGACATTTTGTCCTGTAAATGGGTTTTTTAGCTCGATTGTGATGATGGGGATTCCATTGAGGAAAAGCACCATATCTAGGGAGTTGTTGTTCTGTGAGCTGTAATGGAGCTGACGGATGAGAGAGAGGGTATTGCAAGAGTAGTTCTCTAGAGCTGTGGGGTTAGAATCTGTAGAGGGTTTGGGATAGAGAAGGGTGAATTTCACACCACTGACTTCTAGAGGGGATTGAAGGGCTTTGAGGATACCTCTATCTCTGATAGCAGAAACCACTCGCTTAAGCAAGGCTCCTTGCCAATCCTTAACCCCACGCCTTGAAAGCTCTTCAATTGCCTTGCTCTGAGTAGAGTGGATAAACTCATAGAACATTTTGCTATCAAGACATAGGGCTTTGTCATAGTCGCTATCCTCTCGCTTGACATAGGAGTGAGAAAGCAAATATTCCTCAATAAAGGCTTCTAAATCTTTTTCTTTGTAATTAGTCATTTTTAATCCTTGTGTTATCTCTAAAATTCAAAAACATTTTTGTTATAATTCCTCTCAAAGGTTCCTAGCTATTGACAAGACCTCAAGGAGGGCTTCCCTTTTGGGATAGGTAGCATAGGTCAATAGACTACAAAATACAATCAAGGATATACACCTCTTTATCTTTGCCTTTACTATCTTTGAGAAACTTAAGTTTGAGCTGAATTTTTTTACCACTATCAGCAAACGACATTAGCTTTATACGCTTATCTGGAGTCAAAATATCTGAATTTGCTTCACAACTTATACCATCGATTTTAAATCTCTTATTTTTGAAATTATAGTATCGTAGAGAAACTTCTTGAATCTCCTCAATTTCTTGCTCATTATCCTCTTGTGTCTGTGAAATTAAAAATTCACTAGCATTTTGTCTAACAAGAGTTCTCTCTTGCAAAAAAGAAACTTGTTCATCATCTTCCAATTGATTAATGATTGCCTCTTTGTATCCATTACTAGCTCGTTCAAAGTTAGCGTTATTTTTTGTATTTTTCAATAATTCTAAAGCACTTTCAGCAATTTTTAAGACATCTTGCTTTTCATCTTTTGCAATCTTTTGTTTTTCAATTTCTGTCTTTTTTTCTATTTCAAGCATATCCTTATTTAGTTTCTTTTTCCAAGCATATCCACCACAAAATGCCCCAATCAGTACACACAATACAACTGCGATATCTCCACTCTCCATATTGTTGAAAACCTCCTTTAAAAAAGAAAAAATTTCAGGATTAAGAAACTCTATACTACCCTTAGAAACTTCAAAGGTAATCTTTTCAGCACCTGCTGGAATCTCTATCTTAAACTCTTTTTTGAGTTCTTTCAAAAACCTTGTATAGCTTTTTTGAAACTCAATTACAACTTTTGCCATATCATCATTAAAGGTTTTTTCTTTATAGGACTGAAATCTTCCATTGCCAAGTTTTATCAAACAATCTGATACGCAAAATTCTCTTATTTCAATCTTTTCTCCTTGCAAAATCCTTTCCTTTAAGATTTCCAAGTCTGAAATTTGCTTAATATCAATAACCATTTTTTTCCTTTCTTTTTATTTTTTTGATTCCACTAGAATCGCGTTAACATCTCCCCACCCTTCCGCATACGGCTTCGGAGATGAGGGTGGATTTGTATTCTTTGATGAGATTAATTTGGGATTTGATTTTTGAGATTGCCAAATCTATTTTTGCTATCTGCGTATCCAAATATTCTGCAATAGCCTTTTGCTCTTCAAGGGGAGGGAATGAAAAAATAAAATTTTTTATATCTTCTTGAGAAATCTGTCCAATGCCTATAGAAACAGAAAAGTTTGCGATAGATTTTCTAAGCAAATCGGTTTGAAAAATCCAATAAAGATAATCATTGTATGGACTTCTAATGATTGCCATAAAAGCACCAAAAGAAAAATTATTTTTTGTAATTTTTGCTGTTTTTCCTACAAGAGCCTCACTACCATTTCTTACACACATTAGCAAATCGCCAATTGAAACAATTTGCTTCTTTCCAACTTTTTCAGAACCGATGTAAATCAAATTGAGATAGTTAATTTTTCCTCCTTGGATATTGTTTGAACGCAAAATACCAACGCTATTGACACTGCTCTTAGTAAGGTCATTTGGAGAATAAACCAATCCTATATTTGTCGATGCAATATGTTTGATTTTTCTCATCTCCCAATGTGTAGGGATTTTTCCAAGCCACTCCACTCCACTATCTTTGAGAGAGATTGAAGAATCAAGCCCTTGGGTAACGCACTGATTGATGAGGGTTTGCTTTTTCTCTTCTAGGAGAGTGATAAGCTTTTGCTTTTTGGCGATAAACTCTTCAATCTGATGAGTTTTTTTATCAAGAAAATCTGCGATTGCTTTTTGTTCTTGAAGGGGTGGAAGGGGGATTTTTAAATCTCTCAAATTTGAGGTATAAATATGAACGATAATTTCCCCTTTTGATTCTATAGCTTTAAATGTCTTAGCATATTGACTATTAAGACAATAGGATAAGAATAGGCTATTATTTTCAACTTGTCTAAAAATAATAATATCTCCACCAGCAAATGCCTTTTCATCTCCCTGATATACAACGGCTTTGCCTATATCTTCTTTTGTTTCTCCTGAACCTGCAAAAAGAATATCTCCACTATAAATAGGGGTTGATAAAGATTCTAAGTCCTTTTCCACTTTGGATTTTAGATTGCTTGTTTTAATTTCATATTTTGTATAAATATCTCCATACAAGATTACAGAATTTCCACTATCTGATAAATCCCCCTTGGAGATATTTCCTCCTTTTGAAAAAGAACCAAAACTAGCTAATCTCCTCATTTCCCAATGCTTAGGAATCTTCCCTAGCCAAGGGATTCCACTCTCTTTATAGACAATGCTCTGTGGTGCCAGACTCATTGTAAAATCTCACTAAGCAAGCTTTGCACTTCACTCTCTAGGCTCTCTAGCTCTGCTTTGATTTCCCCCATACTTCGTGGGGGAGTGTAGGTGTAGAAGTATTTGTTGAAAAGGATTTCATAGCCTACACTTGCACTTTCATAATCTATCCAAGAGTTTGGCACATAGGGTTTGACTTCGTTTTGATAGTAGGTGTCTATATCGACTTTGAGAGGGATTTTCTCTGTGTTGCTTGTCTTGTCGCTGTCTATGAGGAGGTTGGCTTCGGCTTTGCTGAGTTTTACTCCAAGATAGGAGAGGAAGTGGGCTTTGTCTTTGAAGTCTTGGGGGTGGGATTCTAGGTGGGTGAGTTTTTCTAGGAGGGTTTCTTTTTGGGCTAGGGAGTTAAACTTCTCATCTTCTAGCAAGTCTTGGGTGTTTCTGGGTCGCTCTATTGTGATTTTGGTGTAGCCAAAGTCCTCATTGTCTAGCACTAGGGCATCCCCCTCACAAGCATAGTCCAAAAATAGCTTTGTGATTGCATCGATATGAGAGGAGTCCATTTGGTGCTGTTTGTCGCCTAGGGATTTTTTCATCTTGGAGTAATATTTCTCACTTGTGGCGTTGATGAGTTGGACTTTGCCTTTTTTCTCTTCTTTTTTTCTGTTGGTGATGATCCAAATAAAAGTCGGAATGCCTGTGTTGTAGAACATATTTGTAGGCAAGGCGATGATGGCTTCTAGGTAGTCGTTTTCTATGATGTGTTTGCGGATAGCCACTTGTCCGCTGTCTGAGTTGAAAAGGGAGCTTCCATTATGCACGGAGGCGATACGAGAGCCTTGAGGGGTTTGCTTCATCTTGGATACCATATTGAGCAAAAACATCATTTGCCCATCGCTTTTGCTTGTGATTCCCACTTGGAATCGTGGGTCAGAGCAAGAGGTTTTGCCTCCTTTTTTCTCCACATTTAAAGCTTTTTGATCTTTCTCCCACGACTTACCATAGGGAGGGTTGGTGAGCATAAAGTCAAATTGAAGATTGCCTAGCTTGTCCTCACTAAGAGTTGAGCCGTATTTGATATTGTCAGGATTTTCGCCTTTGATAAGCATATCGGCTTTGCAGATAGCGTAAGTTTCAGGGTTTATCTCTTGTCCATAGAGGAGGATAGAGGCATTTGAGCGGATTAACCCTTGAGGGTCTGTGATGAAGTCTTTGGATTCTGTAAGCATCCCGCCACTTCCACAGGCATTGTCATAGATGAGGAATGAGCCTTCTTGGATTTGCTCTTTGATGGGGAGAAAGATGAGATGAGTCATTAGCTGGATAATCTCTCTAGGGGTGAAGTGCTCCCCTGCTTCTTCGTTGTTTTCTTCGTTGAACTTCCTTATCAGCTCTTCAAAGACATAGCCCATCCCAAGGTTGCTTAGCCCTTGTTGGAGGATATTGCCTTGAGGGTCTAGAGTGGGATTGATGGAGAGATTAATCTTGGGGGAGCAAAATCGCTCAATGACTTCAAAGAGGATTCCTGCCTCTTCAAGAGTGTCAAGCTGGTTTTTGAACTTGAATTTTGAGATAATGTCTTGGATATTGGGGCTGAAGCTATCAAGGTAGTTTTCAAGATTGGCTCGAATATTTTTTGGCTCATTGCAAAGAGATTGAAGGGTGAATTTGGAGTAGTTGTAAAAACTCATACCACTGCCTTGAGAGCCTGTGAGGAGCAAATCGACATTTTCTAGCCTGTCTTTGTAGGCCTGATAGGTTTTAATCACTCTTTCTTTGGTAGGCTCAAGCACAGCATCAAGTCGTCTAATCACCGTCATTGGCAATATCACATCTCGATATTTGCCTTTGACATAAATATCACGCAAGAGGTCATCGGCAACGCTCCAAATGAAGTTGATGATGGGTTGGAATTGTGCTGTATCCATAGATGCTCCAGAGTCAAAGAATCAAAAATGATAATTCTATAAAAACTTGGGGATTTTTGAAAGAAAAAAGTAAAATTTTTGAGTAAAAAGTCGGATTTATTTTCCTTTGGTTACATTAGTTTTGCTTACTTGTGTCAAAAGCTCTTTTTCCTTGCGATATTTTTCCCTCATTTTGTCGATATAATCCCTTTCTTATAAACTTTAGCATTTAAGAGGGTTTTATGGTTGATTATGGGATAAATTTTTGGTCAAATCAAGATTTTGTGATTGAAGATGGGGTGGTTAAGATTGGAGATAAGACAAAACCAGCCTTGATAGACATTGTCAAAGATATACGAGAGCAGGGCTATCGAGGACCATTACTCCTGCGTTTCCCCCACCTGATTAAAAACCAAATTGATAAGATTTTTAGCTGTTTTGAACGCTCTATTTCTGAGTATAAATACAAAGGGGCTTTTAAAGCTGTCTTCCCTCTCAAAGTCAATCAGATGCCAAACTTTGTGCTTCCTTTGGTAGAGCTTAGCAGTGATCGATGCTATGGACTAGAGGCAGGAAGTAAGGCTGAGCTAATCCTAGCAATGGCTTATACCAACAAAAACTCTCCAATCACGGTTAATGGATTCAAAGACAAAGAGATGATTTCTCTAGGCTTTGTGGCAGCCAATATGGGGCATGAGATTACACTAACGATTGAGGGATTAAATGAGCTAGAAAGTATCATAGAAATCGCTCAAGAGTTTAGCCCACCCTACCCCAATATCGGACTTAGAATCCGTCTTCATAGCAGTGGAATAGGCGTGTGGGCAAAGAGTGGGGGGATAAACTCCAAGTTTGGACTAAATAGCACCGAGCTTTTAGAGGCTATCTCTTTGCTAGAGAAAAACAACCTTATTGAGCGTTTTACGATGATTCACTTCCATATCGGAAGCCAAATCAGTGATATTTCCCCACTCAAAAAGGCTCTAAGAGAAGCAGGAAATATCTATGCAGAGTTACGCAAAATGGGGGCAAAAAATCTCACTTGTGTCAATATCGGTGGAGGTTTGGCAGTAGAATACACCCAACACGCAGGGATAAACAATCGCAACTATACTCTAAGCGAGTTTAGTGGAGATGTGGTATTTTCCCTCAGAGAAATAGCCAAAAACAAAAAAGAGCCTGAACCTGATATCTATATCGAATCAGGTCGCTATGTGGCAGCCTCTCACGCAGTGCTTATCGCTCCTGTGCTTGAGCTATTCTCTCAAGAATACGATGAGAAAGCCCTAAGACTCAAAGAAAAAAACCCCCCACTCATTGAAGAGCTCAATGATCTTTATCAAAGTATCAATGAAAAAAATGCGATTGAATACTTGCACGATAGCCTAGATCATATGGAATCTTTGCTAACGCTTTTTGATTTGGGTTATATTGATTTGCAAGATAGAAGCAATACTGAAGTTTTGGTGCATTTGGTGATAAAAAAAGTCATCAAACTCCTCAAGCACAAAAACCACAATGACATTATCCGAATCCAAGAGCAAGTCCAAGAGCGATATTTGCTCAATTGCTCCTTTTTCCAAAGTCTGCCTGATTATTGGGGACTAGGGCAAAACTTCCCTGTAATGCCACTTGATAGGCTCAACAAACGCCCTACAAGAAGTGCAAGTCTATGGGATATTACTTGTGATAGCGATGGAGAGATTGCTTTTGATAGTGAGAAACCTCTATTTTTGCACGACGTTGATGTAACCAAAGAAGATTATTTCTTAGGCTTTTTCTTAGTGGGAGCATATCAAGAGGTGCTAGGAATGAAGCACAATCTTTTCACCCACCCCACAGAATTTAGCGTCGTGCTTGATGATGATCTCAACAAAGGCTATGAGATTACCAATATTTTGGAGGCTCAAACGATTTTAGATGTTCTTGATGATATTGACTATGATACTAAAGAGATTGAGAGGAGATTGAAGCTTAGGATTGAGGAAAACACAGCTCTAAGTGATGAAGACAAAAAAGATATTTTGGGGCGATTGTATGTAATGCTAAGTGAAAATGTCTATCTCAAAACTATCACCCCCACAGAGTAAGGAGTGGGAGTGAAAGTCGGATTCTATCGCAATGCACTCATAGGCGACAATCTCGTTGCCCTCCCTGCAATTTACTCTATCAAAGCCCTCTATCCCACTTGCAAACTTGTGGTTTATACTAACGATATCGGAATGGAGCTTTATAAAGATTTTGATTTTATTGATGAGCTTTTTGACTTGAGCGTAAATGACTTTGAAGCGACTTTGAAGCATATCAACTCTTGGGAGTTTGATGAATTTATCCTCACTCAACCTATCAAAAACCCTTGCAATCTTTTGGGAAAAAGCAATGCCAAAAGAGTGATTAGTCTGCTTAGTCCAAGAAACTTCTATCGCTTAAAATTTCACAATATTTTCATCTCTAGAAACTTTGATCCCACCCCTCAATATCAGCGACTTTTAAGGCTTGTGAGAGAAATCAATCCTAAAGTTTTTGATGAGAAATTCTCTCACATCGATTTCTCTCCTATCACGCTTAAACCTTATGAAAATCATTTTGAGTTTGCCAAAAAGTTTTTAGATGAGTGCAATGCCAAGAGTTATCAATACAAAGTGATGATCAACCCCTACTCTCGCACCTGCTCCCATTCTCTCACGCCCAAAGGGTGGCTAAAGCTCATTGACACTCTAGCTAGGAGTTATCCCAATGTGCTTTTTATCATTCCCACCTATGAGGGCAATCCCCAGAGCTTTGACTTCCCCAAGCTAGAAAATCTCAAACTCTTTTATAACACGCTTGATCTCTTCAATCTCATTGCCCTCACAAGTCAAATCAATCTCCTCATCTCCCCTAGCACAGGGAACGCTCACATTGCAAATAATCTCAAAATCCCTTTGATTGGAATCTTTAGCAAAAGAGACACAATGCTTTGGAGAGGGGAGAATATGGAGTTAGCCAACCTCATCATCGTGCCAAAAGAGAGAAAAAAGCTTAAAGAGAGTGATGAGGAACTAATCATTAAGCAAGTTTTAGAGAGGTTTGAGAAGTTTTGCAAATAGGGTTTTATATCGATTCTAAAATCGGCGATAGTGTCGTCGCACTCCCTGCAATCTATGGGATAAAGACACTTTATCCAAAGTGCAAACTCTATATTTTCTGCAATCCTATTACTCAAAACCTCTACTCTCCATTTGAGTGGATTGATGAGATTATTTTGATTGATGAAAATCTCATTCCTACTCTAAACTCACTGCATTTAGATTTTCTCTTCTCTAGCAACTCTGATAAAAATACAATCACCTATCTCAAAACTTCCAATGCCAAAAAGCTTGTAACTTATCTCAAACCCTACAATCTCTTTGATTTTAGAGTGAAAACCCTCTTTGCCAATCTTATCACCAAACCTCAAAGTATCAAAAAAACTTTGATTGACTTAGTGTGGCTCATTCGCCCAAAAGGTGCTAGACAAAAGCCCTCAATCTCCACTCCCAAGCTCCAAACTTTCCCCAAAAATACACAAACTATCACCTCTTTCCTCTCAAATCTTCAAATCAAAGGAAAAAAAATCATTATGATTAACCCCTTTGGCTATGCTGCTAAAGTCAATCTAGCTTTGAGTGAATACGCCACCCTTACCCAAAAGCTCATAGAAGATTTTTTCATCATCATTCCTACATTTGGCTCTAAAGATGAGGAAGTAAGAGGTGTCTTCCCTCAAGAGCTTCTCACTCATCAAAATTTCTGCATTTTTCACAATGATGATGATTTGCTCAATCTTGTAGAACTCACCTCAAAAGTCAATCTTCTCATCTCTCCTAGCACAGGGAATATCCATATCGCTGATAATTTAGGAATCCCTAGCATTGGAATTTTCAGCTTCAAAGATACGATTTTGTGGGGTGGGGAGAATATGAGCTATGTGCTTTTAAGCCAAGATAGAGAAAAAACTATCAATAAAATCATTGCTTTGACACACTCTCTAGCCTAAAAGATATAAATCTCTTTTTCTCTCCTACTCACAAACTCCCCAATGATTGCACTTCTTGTATATCCCACTCCTTTAAGCGATTCTACAAGTTTGGGAGCTTCAGCCTTTGGCAAGGCAAGGAGCAATCCCCCTGAAGTTTGAGCGTCAAAGAGAGCAATGCTATAAGGTGAAGTGGTTGATAGCTCAACGCTAGGGAGCAAATAACTTTGGTTTTGTTTGCTTCCATTGGGGATAAAGCCTTGATTGATTAGACTTGGAACACACTCAAACAGAGGGATATTCTCCATCACTAGCTCCACACTTTTATCTCCTGAAGTCATCTCAAGCAAGTGTCCGATAAGTCCAAATCCTGTAACATCGGTACAAGCGTGGATTTCAAACTCTTTGGCACAAAGAGAAGCGTTTTGATTGAGAGCAATCATACTCTCTATCCCCTCTAGTTCTTTACTGAAGCTGAGTTGATTGTTTTTGAGAGCTGTGGCTAATATCCCTGTCCCCAAAGCCTTTGTCAATACCAAAGCATCGCCCTCTTTTGCAGTGCAATTTTTCCAAATCTTGTTTGGACTTGCCACCCCACTCACGCTTAGTCCATATTTTTGCTCCAAGTCCCCTACACTATGCCCTCCAAGAAGTGAAACTTTTGCCTCACTCACTCTCTCAGCCCCACCTCTTAAAATCTCTTTTATCATCTCTTTGCTGATATGGGCTTGATCCCACATTAGCACATTCATCGCTGTCTTTGCCACTCCCCCCATCGCAAAAATATCACTAAGTGCATTTGAAGCAGCAATCTGCCCATAGATATAAGGATCATCAACAATTGGCGTGATAAAATCCACACTCTCAATCAAAGCTATCTCATCACTTAAGCGATACACCCCTGCATCATCGCTTTTTTGGTAATCCACGATTACATTTTCATCTTGGTAAGTTTGTATGCCTTCCATCATTTGTCTTAGGTCTTCCAGACCCACTTTGGCAGCTCAACCTACACAACGCACAAAAGGTGTCATCTTTTGCATATTTCCCTCCTTATAGGCTAATCACAGAGCTTGAGAGCAACCTATCCATAATCTCTTGAGCATTGGAAATCTTGCCTACTGCCACACTCTCTTTCACCCTCAAAGCCTCCAAACAAGTGCGACAAAGCAAGAGCTTTACTCCCTTTTGCTCTAGGTTTTGTAAATCTTTGAGGATATTGGCATTTCTACGACTATCAGCACAGAGTAAAACTCCACGATTAAGGAAGATAATTTCTTTGGGGAGTTTGTGGCTTAGAGTGAGTTGAGAGAGGAATCCATCAGCAAGTTTTTTGCCTAGTTCTCCCTCTCCGATTCGATCATCTCTGAAAAGCAAAATTTTGTCTTCAAACTCTATGGGTTTCTCCTCTAGTGCCTCAATTTTTATCTCCTCTTTGCCTTTGACAAGGATAGCAAACTGCTCTCCATTGCCTGAAGTCTCAAAGATATAACCACTATTGATCAAAAAATTCTCCACACTCTCTAAAGCCAATTCACTATCTCCCAAAATCTCAATCTTGCTTACAGAGATTTTCTGCTCTCTGAGTTGCTCCAAGACTGATTTGACTTTGTTTAGAGGATCTTGACACACACTTTGAGTAATATCAATTCTTGCTTCTTTCACTTGCTCTCCTTTGCAAAAGATAAAATAAAATTTTTGAAAATTTTTGCTAAATCTTGTAAATCCTCGACACTAACATTCTCATTTTTGGCGTGAATCCTATCATTTAGCACTCCAAGTTCAGCCACAGGGATTCCATATTGGGCGAAAAACCTTGCATCACTTGTCCCCCCTGTGCTTCCTAGAGCTGGGGTGTAGCCCTTAACTGCTTGGATACTTGAGATAAGGGTTTGCACTAGAGAGTTTGAGCTTGAAGTCATAAAAGGAAGGGAGCTAACATTAAGCTCTAGGCTATGAGGGATTTGAGATAGCACCTTTTCTAAATACTCCTCTATATCTTTGGCATTTGTGAGGGTAGAGTTTCGCACATTAAACATTATCTTTAGCTCACTTGGAGTTACATTGCAAACTTCCATTCCCCCACGAATATCAGTAATCACAATCTTGCTAGGCTCAAAAAACTCATCTCCACTATCTAGCTCCACTCCTGCTATCTCTCCTAGCTTTGCTCCCAAAATCTCCACAGGATTTTTACATTTGCTTGGATATGCCACATGTCCTTGCTCTCCAAAGATTTTTAAAACCCCATTGATAGAGCCTCTTCTGCCTATCTTTATCATATCTGCGATTTTCTCTTCACTTGTAGGCTCTGCCACAATCACAAAATGAGGCAAGAGATTTGCCCTCTCTAGCTCTTCTAAAACATAGCGACTTCCATCTTTGCCCTCCCCCTCTTCATCGCTTGTAAGCAAGACTGAGAGTGTAAGCTCTTGGGGAGTAACCTCACGCAATGCACTCAAAAATGCCGACACTCCCCCCTTCATATCTTGAGCCCCTCTGCCATAAAGATAGCCTTCTTTTAGCGTTGGCACAAATGGATCACTCTCCCACCCCTCCCCTGCTGGGACGACATCGATATGTCCTGCAAAGCATAAATGCCTAGCATTGGGATTAGGACTTCTGCAGAGCAAAAAGAGATTTTTTGTCTCCCCTCTATCAAATCTCATGACTTCAAAGTTAGGCAAAAGAGAGCAAATATATTCATAGATTCCACACTCTTTGGGGGTGATTGTGGGATAAGTGATGAGTTTTTGTAAAATCTCTAAAGCACCCATTTTTATTTCCTTGCAATCAGTAGGGCGAAATTCACCCATTTGAAAAGAATTTCCACACTTTTAAATCCTGCGTTTTTGAGCATTGAGAAATTTTCTTCTTGAGTGTAGGGAACTAGCACATTCTCTAGTGCTTCTCGCTTTTGGTTAATCTCAATTTGAGAGTAGCCTTGAGTGGCTTTGTATTGATGATATCTCTCAATCATCAAGCGATCTAGCACCTTATCTGAGCTTACCATTTTCTCACTCATCAAAAAGATTCCATTCTCTCTCAAACTTTGATAAATCTTGCTTATCATCCTCTCCCTCATCAAAGGACGCACAAACTGCATCGTCCAACTTGCAATCATCACTTCACTTGGCAAAAACTCATATTCCAAAAAATCTTGGTGTAAAAACTTGATATTGCACGCCTCATAAGCCCT
Source organism: Helicobacter brantae (assembly GCF_003364205.1). Taxonomy (GTDB): domain Bacteria; phylum Campylobacterota; class Campylobacteria; order Campylobacterales; family Helicobacteraceae; genus Helicobacter_G; species Helicobacter_G brantae. The sequence continues at coordinate 168,434 of NZ_NXLV01000002.1, read as the reverse complement.
AGCCTTTAGCCTTGCTCTCTCAATCATTGCAAGAGAAGAATCAAGTCCGATTAGCTCGGTGTGAGAGGGAATTGATTTGTAAAGCTCAAAAAGCACATTTCCTGTCGAACTCCCCAAATCATACACCCTCCCCCCATTGCTTAAAGAGAGAGAGGCAAAGTGAGCGATAAGAGAGATTTGCTCCCTATAAAAGGGAACTGAGCGATCAATCATATCATCAAAGACACTCACCACGCTTTCATCAAACTCAAATTGCTTCTCTAACTTGTCTTTGAAAATTTCATCTCTCATAGATATTTCACTGCCTCGATTAAATCCATAGGATTAAGCCCATAGGAAGTTTTGATTTTTTGAGAAGCTAGGGCGTGAGCTAGAATGGCATTGGTACTTGCTTTTAGCCTATCCTCTCCTTGAGCTAGAAGTGAGCCTATCATTCCTGCTAGAATATCTCCACTTCCCCCTTTTGCAAGGTTATTGCTCCCAAGTGTGCAAATATAGAGTTTGCTTCCTTTGGCTATGAGGGTATTAGCCCCCTTTAGCACTACCACCACTTCAGGATAAAGAGAGCAAAACTCAAGCAATAGCTCATCTCTTTTAGCCTTGACTTCCTCCACGCTCAAATCTGCAATGCCACAGATTCTAAGAAGTGAGGCAAATTCTTTGATATGAGGGGTAAGGACTAGCTCTGAGTTTTGGGCTAAAAAGTCTTTGAGGGCTTGAGAGTAAAATACATCAGCATCTAACACACAAGTTTTGGAGTGGAGTTTGCTAAACTCTCTCTCTCCCACAACCCCTGCACCCATACCAAAGAGCACCACACTAGAGCCAATCTCTTCACTTCTCATCACTTCATAAGGCAAAACCTCTCTCCCCCCTACTATACTCACTTTCCCCACACCAAAAGCAATGGAGCTAAGGGCTGAAAGCACACTTGCTCCTCCTTTGCTTCCCTCATTTTCAGTGGTTAGGATATTGAGAGTTCCATACTCTCCTTTGTGTGTGTCTTGTTTGCTTCGATAAGGGAGTGAGAGGTCTTTGGCTTCTAAGAGCTTGATATTTGAGGGGATTTCATAGTTTTCTTTTGAGATTCCTAGGGGAGCTGTGAGGATTTCTCCCACATAGTCCTTTGCCCACTCACTAAATAAATCAAGCTTCAAAGCCCCCATACATAGGGTGTAGTCTGCCCTAAAAGCCACGCCTTTAAAGAATCTCCCCACTCCACTAGGCATATCACACGCAATTTTTTTTCTTCCACTTTGATTCATTGCTTCAATGAGCTCTCTAGTCTGTGGGCTTATCTCCCCTCTAAACCCACTGCCAAAAAGACAATCAATCAAAACATCGCATTTATAAATCTTTCTGACAAACTCCACGCCTGCACTTTTGCACCTAAGATATTCTTGTTTGGCTAGTGGGGTTTTTGGCTCATCTGCCATATAGACTTTGAGAAGATAATCAGAGCTTATTTTTCTAGCTAGGGCTAATCCATCAGCTCCGTTATTTCCCCCACCACAGATAATATAAACTAGACTTTTTTTGTGAGTGATTTTGCTTAATAGCTCTTTGAGGGCGATTGAGGCGTTTTCGCACAAAATCTCCTCACTCAAAAAATATCGCTCTATGGCTCGTTTATCTAGCACTCCTGTTTCTTTGTAAATATTTTGCATTATTTTCCTTCTGCTGATTTTAGGGCTAAGATTGCTGAGATGATTGCCACCTCATCGACTTCATCTTTTTGCTCTTGAGGGATAAGATGAGGGAGGTTTGTGGGGATATAAGAGGTATCAAAAAAGCCTTTTTTAAATATTGAATCATCACAAATCTTTTGCAAAAATGGAATGGTGGTTTTCACTCCTCTAATTGTAAATTCACTCAACGCTCTTGAGAGCTTCCTCACTGCTAGATCATAGCTTGTAGCTCTGACAATGAGTTTGGCTACCATTGAGTCATAAAAAGATGGGATTTCATAATCTTTGTAAATACAGCTATCCACTCGTACAGAAGGACCAAGAGCGGGATAATAAGTGGTGATTTTGCCCGGATTTGGAGCAAAGTCAGAGCTTGTGTCTTCAGCGTTGATTCTAGCCTCAATGGCATAGCCTTGAAAGACAATGTCTTTTTGCTCTAGCTCTAGGATTTCTCCCCCTGCGATTCGGATTTGTCGCACGACAAGATCAAGCCCTGTGATCTCTTCAGTAATGCCGTGCTCAACTTGAATGCGGGTATTCATCTCCATAAAATAAAACTGATTATACTCATCAAGCAAAAACTCCACCGTTCCTGCATTGACATAATCCACTGCCTTTGCTGCTGCGATTGCTACTGCTCCCATTTTCTTACGCAATCCCTCATCAATGCTTGGAGATGGAGCGATTTCGATAAGCTTTTGGTGGCGTCTTTGGATAGAGCAATCCCTCTCCCCTAGATGAATGACATTGCCATAGCTATCAGCTAGGATTTGAAACTCAATATGGCGTGGGTTTGTAATACATTTTTCCATAAACACATCATCATTCCCAAAAAACGCTTTTGCCTCTCTTTTGCACGCCTCAAAGCTCTCACTCAAATCCTCTTCTCTCTCCACCACCCTAATGCCCTTTCCTCCCCCACCTGCACTTGCTTTGAAAATCACAGGATAGCCCATAACTTTGGCAATCTCAGCTATCTCTTGAAGTGTTTTATCATTGAGTGGATCAGTTCCAGGGACGATGGGGATACCATTTTGCTTCATCAAGGCTCTTGCGACATTTTTATCCCCCATATTGGCAATAACTTTATCATTTGGACCAATCCACACAATCCCACTCTCTTGCACTTTGCGTGCAAAGTTGGCATTCTCTGAGAGGAATCCATACCCTGGGTGGATCGCCTCTGCTCCACTCTCTTTGGCAATCTTGATAATCAAATCAATATCCAAATACCCACCGATTGGATCATCACTGAGCTTGTAGGCATAATCTGCCATTTTTACATGCAAAGACTTGCTATCTGCTTGAGAGTAAATCGCAATACTCTCAATCCCCAAATCCTTACACGCACGAATGATTCTTACCGCAATTTCCCCACGATTGGCAATCAAGATTTTTCTAAACATTTTGGCTTCCTTAGATTTGAGAAAAGTTTGCATTATTCTACTTAAGAATCTCAAGGGCGATGAGTAAAAATAGGAGAAAAAATCAAGGTTTTGGTAGAATCCACCCCATTTATCTTGCAAGGAAAATTATGGGAATCATTGAAGCGATTATTTTGGGAATCATTGAGGGGATTACTGAGTTTTTGCCTATCTCCTCCACGGGGCATATGATTTTGGGCTCTAAGATTATGAGGCTAGAGCAAACTGACTTTCTCAAGACTTTTGAGGTGGCTATCCAGCTTGGCTCGATTTTGGCTGTGGTGTGTATGTTTTACAAAAAGCTCACTTGCTCCCTTGATATATGGGTGAAGCTTATTGTGGGATTTATCCCCACAGGGATTTTGGGGCTAACGCTCTATAAGATGATAAAGGGGCTTTTCTCTCCCAATGTAGTGGCGTATATGCTGATTGTGGGAGGGGTGGTGTTTTTGCTGATTGAGAGGTTTTATAAAGAAAGCTCTCATAGGATTGAGAGTGTGGAGCAAGTGGGGTATAAACAAGCCTTTTTGATTGGGCTTTTTCAGTCTTTGGCAATGATTCCTGGCACTTCTAGAAGTGGCTCGACGATTGTTGGGGGGCTAATGCTAGGGCTTTCAAGGAAATGTGCGGCTGAATTTAGCTTTTTGCTTGCAATCCCCACAATGTTTTCTGCCACACTTTATGATGTGTATAAAAACTATCAAGTGTTAGATCTTGCAAATATTCAAGCTCTTTTAGTGGGGGCATTTGTAGCGTTTGTAGTCTCACTTGTAGTCATCAAAGTCTTTTTGAGGTTTATCTCTTCTATTGGGTATGGGGTGTTTGGAATCTATCGGATTGTTTTGGGGGTGGTGTTTTTGGTGTGGGTGTTGTGAGGGAGTTCTTCACCCTACACAACCTCCTCAAGCAAAGGCATTGTCTTATTGCAATCCCCTACTTTCAAGCTCTGTATAAAAAGCTCTTTTTGCATAAGAATTGTCAATATCTGTCGCATACTCATATGCTTGTTGTATCTCCCAATTCTCACAATCTTTCAAAAAACCTCTTTTGTGCATAGAGAGCATAAAATCTATATAGGTTTTTTTAACAGATTCTATGCTTTTCTTCATTTCATACTCAGCATAACCTTCTGTAATCAATGTCCAAAGTGATGCCATTTTTACTCCTTTTGTTTTGATTTTTGATATTTAATCCAAGAGTTGCGACAGGTTGTGTCGTTTTTAAAACATAGGTTTTATAGTGAAGGGTTGCAAGGGATTTTTCTATTGTTTATCTCTTCCCTCAAGTGCTAGGCGTTTATTGAGAAAATACCTAATTATTCCCCATATTTATTTTATTGATCTCTAAACGTTTTCTAAGAAAATCAAAAATAACCTGATTTTCACCAATACCCAAAATTGCATTTCTCATTTTTTCTATTTCATTCAAGGATATTTTTCCTTGATGTGCCGCACGATTTCTAACTCTTTGAATTATCGTGATATTATCAACTATATTTTTTGAAGCCCATTTAAGCTGATTATCCCTAATTGTCTTTGCAATAATCGAATTAGCTAACAAAACCTTATAAGCCCCCAAACCTGGATAAACTTTTTTAAAATCCGAAACTTTAGTTTTTTGACCATATGCCAAAAAAATCACATTGGACACCCTTTCTTCTTTGCGCATCAATAAAGATAGGAAGAAACTAAAGAACCAATACGCCTCCATTTCAAGTGCTTTTCCATACCGCATTGCAACTCCAGTAAAATCATAAAGTTTATCTTCTTTATTTTTCTCAAACTCCATTTCAGCAAAGACTAAATTTTCCAAGCTCTCAGGATGAAGTCGATACCCCAAATCTCCAAAAACATAAGAAATCAAATTGTTTTTGATAGAGAGAAACTCATCAGATTTATAAATATTGGGATAAAAAAGCTCGTTGGAAGTAAAATAGTTTATCTCATTTTTCATCTCCACTTTAAGGGGATATTGATAAGAATTGCCATAAATTGCATAAGTGTGATTGCCATAATCTGGGGTTGTGAAATTTGCAAGGAATAGATCTCTAATTTTCTCAAAATCCTTATGCACTAGCTCAATCATATCAGCTATCACAAACCAAGCTTCCACTTCTAGGCTCTTTTCTTGATAATAGCTTGGAGCAAGAGTGGGATCAATCTCTGCACTCACGCTCACAACTTTGGCTACAAAAAGAGAGGAATAATCTGTGAGAAATAGCTGAAGTGGAGAGGTAGAAGAAACACTTGAGAGAGAGTCCCAATCTAGCTCTTTTGGGGTTGAGAGAGAGGTGAGCTTGGATTTGATTTTGCCAAATCCTACTGCCCCTCTGTCTTTGAGAATGGCAATGTGAGAATCAATCACATCTTTTTGATAGTAGGGGTTGAAGAGAATGAGGAGATTTTGCATAATTTTTCCTTTGAGTATTTTGATTGACATTTTATCGCAATGAAATACCCAAAGTGAGGTTTTAATCTACTTGAAAATATTTAAAACCATATCCACCACCTCTTTGGGAGATGGAGTGGGATTAAAACTGACATCTTTGACTTCTAGCTCAAGTTTACATTTTTTGCAACATCTTGGAAATTTCAAACACCCCTCTGTGTGGCTCTCTCTTCTACCACACTTGGGACACTCATATCTTACTCTTCTTGGAAACATATCTTCTCCTTCTTTTTGGATTTTTGATATTAAACCCAAAGGAGATGACAGGTTGTGTCGCTCTTAAGAGATTAGAGCAAAAAATCTCTCAATCCCATAAATCACCCCACCGATGATTCCACCCACTAGCATTCCATTGATTCGAATAAATTGCAAGTCTTTTCCCACTTCAAGCTCTAGCTTTTGGCTAATCTCTTGGCTATCCCAAGACTTGATTGTGTTTTCAATAAATCTTGCAATCTCATCACTATAATCTCCTACAATATTGACAATCTTATTTTTTATCCATCGCTCTGTGGCAACGAGTTTGCGAGTATCATTGCAGAAGTTTTGGAGTGAGCGTTTGAGCATGTCAGCAATTGTAGTAGAGATGATTTTATTCTCTTGAATATGCTCTAAAACTGCTGTAAGAATTTTGGCACTCGTCTCGGAACTCAGTGCTCCTTTGATCTTGGCATTAACAGAGTTGATAGTGCTTTCATCGTGGAGAAGCTTGTGGATATAGTCTTGCAAAGCAAGTTTGAGTTGATTGAGTTCTTTTGCACTAGGGTTTTTGAGCTTGTCAATATACTCTTCAATCCCATTGATGACTTTATCATCATAACTTGTGAGAAAGCTTATACCTTTGTTTATCCAAGAATCTCCCACCAACTCTTCCCTTAGCTTGCTCTTTAGTCCTTGAAACTTCTCATCAATAATCTCTACAAGCTCTTTGACAATCTCATCATAAGAAGCACTATTTTGGATAGAGTGCAACCCCTCTCCGATGAGCTTGGAGAAATTGACTTGCTCTAAAAATCTTAGATTTTTCTCCTCATCTTTGATTTTCTCACATAAAGTGGGGATTTTGCTCTCTAGGGCTTGGGTGAGGGCGTGGAGAGAAAATGAGGTGCTTTTGCCCTCGATAAAGCTCTCGATGATTTTTTTGAGACTGAGTTTTTCTAGGAAAGTGGATTTGCGTAAATTCTCTTTGCTGAAAAACTCAAGCTTGATAAATTGTCCCAAGTTTTTGGCTATCTCATCTTTGCTCTTGGGGATAATAGCAGTGTGAGGGATAGGAAGCCCTAGAGGGTGTCTAAAAAGTGCCACCACTGCAAACCAATCTGCAATCCCTCCTACAAGTGCCGCTTCACTCACAGCCCTAAGCCAATGACAATCTAGCACAAAAGAAAGATAGAGAAACCCACCTGCTACAAAGAGCAGAGAGGTTGTGAAGAGTTTCATTTTTTGAAGTGCCTGTTGTTTATTTTGATTCATTTTTACTCCTTAGTATTGTTTTTTTGTATTAGGGCGACTAACCCTTGTATCGCTGTTTTTACTATGGTTTCTTTGACCTCTTGTGTTTTATTTACACCTAGTTTTTCAATAGTTTTGCCCTCTCTGAAAGCTTTTAAAACTTTTTTGCTATCTTGATATCCTCTTTTCATCCAAAAATCAATCTTCTCTTGATTGAATCTTAGTGGATCCAATGCACTTGTAAAAGTATCTTTTCGTGGGGTTACTTCTATAATTTTTGTATTTTCAAACTCACCATACTGCTCTACAAATGAAACCTTATCATCTAAATGACATACAAAAATAAGATTGCATTTTTCCTGCTGAATGAGTGGCAAAACAGGAGCGTTTGCTGAAGAATCGTAATTTACACCAAGACAGCCATCTCGATACATTTTTCCATCAATCTCTTGAGCGTCAAACAAAAAAGGAAGAGCCGCTGAGGCCAAAATACACTTATAAATATTTTCATCTTTTATTTCTTGAACTTTTAGATAATGAGTTTTGACTTTTGTGAGATTCAAAAATCTATTTAAATCCATTAGGTGCAAAACATCTTCTAGTGTGTCATTTGCTTCACTCATTGAAATATAAAAGGGTAAGCCCTTTTTTATCCCTTGTATTGATGTGTTTTTTTGCAATATTTCCAAAACAGGATTTGTCTGAAAAATCCCCTTATTTTTTGGAGATAGGGCAGTAGAAGAGAGTGAGCCACCATTTTTGACAAGAAGTAGCAAATCTGTTAGGTGCAATGCACTATCAAGCTTATCAATTTTTAGAGGACTTTCTTTTTTGAGCCGATTCCAAACTTTTTTTAGTATCTTGTAAGTATCTTGAGTGCTTTTCAAAGATGCATACAAACACCCATTGAGTGCCCCGATGCTTGTCCCAGCAATCACATCAGGCTCTATCCCAAACTCACTCAAAGCCCTAATAAAACCCACTTCATACGCCCCCTTAGCTCCACCCCCAGCAAGGACAACTCCAATTTTTTGCTTTTTTCTCATTATCTAAAATAGCTCATCATTAAAATATCTCACATCAGATTCGCACAAACTATTACTAAGATATTTTGCCAAAAATTCTTTTGCATATTCTAGCTTCGTCTCACTGATCGCATTCTCCACGATAAAATACTTTGCAAGAAAATCTACACTTAACTTATCAGCAAATCTTTGAAGACTTTTTAAGAGTTTGGGGGCGATTTTTTGCTTTGCTTCCCAGTGTTTTTTTATCTCTCTCATTAGCCCACCTCTTCTCTGCAAATCAAGCAAGATAGCAATCTCTTCCACCCCCACGCTCTCTAGCCAAGAAGAGCCTACAATCACGCCACTTTTATAACAATCAGCATAGAATTTATAAACATTTTTTTGCAACTCCTCTTCGGTAATGACAAGATCTGAGGTGGTGTTGGAAGTTTGGGAGATTTTTGTGGCAATCGCCTTGTTGAAACCTCCTGAAAACACAATCGCCACACCTGCATCAAGTTTGCTTAAAAACTCTTTTTGTTCTTCTTCAAGTGCCATTGTATTTGCGATTGCTTGTTTGTCATCTTCTGCAAAAAGTCGATGAACGATTTTGGTATTTGTGTTTTTTAGCACTTCAGGAGTGAGTTTGTTGGGGATTTGATCTGCTATCATCAAACATTCCCCATATTTTCTTATCTCAGCAAGCATATCTGCAAAAACCTCAACCCCTTGTTTTTTGTTGGGGCTATCACCTGCTTGAAATTTACTGAGCAATCGATGAGCTTCTTCAATAAGAATAATATGTCTTACTCCACTCTTTTGAGTGCTTGAGAGGAAATTTGCCTTGATTGCTTCTATCACATTGCTTAGCACAAATCCCATCACAAGAGATTTCTCACTTCCATTGCGAATCTCTTCTATCTCCAAAACTACGCGTTGATTAAGCAATTTTCTAAAATCAATCGATCTTTTGGTATTGAGCATAAAACCTTTTGAGCCTACAAGTAAGCCATTCAATCTCGCTTTGATTGAGCCAATATAGTCATTTTTTAATCGCTCATCAAATCCCTGCTCTTTCACAACCACTTCAACTTTTTTTACTAAATCCTCTAAAGTGGGAAAAGAATAAACTCCATCATCAAAGGCATTTTCTCCATAAATCTCGTTTTGATTGGTTGCGATATTCCACCCATAATCTTTGTAAATCTCATAGATTGCACTCTCAATAATTTGAGGGATAGCTGCTTCCATATCAAAAGATGATTCTATACTTGCTTTGATCATATCCACTCTTGAAGTTATACTTTCATGAGGAAAGAACTCAAAGGGGTTGAGCCTAAATGGGGCTGTGGTATCTTTGCCAAGCGTGAAAATTAGTAAATCTTCATATCTTTCTTTGAGGATTCGATACTCTGTTTTTGCAGGTTCAATCACCAAAAAGGGGAGATTGGATTGGATAAGGATATTTTGGCAAGTCGTAGTTTTCCCACTCCCTGTAACACCTGTGATGAAAATGTGTTTATCAAGATTGGAGTATGCAAGATTGACATTTCTGCTAGTGATATTTCCGCTTTGCATAAGTTTGCCAAGTGTGAGTCCCTCATCTTCGCTAACCTGTGGAAAATTCAAACCAAATTCCACCTCTTCCCTCAACTCCAATCCCACCACATCCTTTTTGGGCAATCCTGCAATCAAACTAAGTTCTTTGGAGCTCATCCAATTACCCAAAAACTCATCGCATTGAGAATAAAGAATCTCGCTAGATTGGTTTTTTGTTTTTTGATCAAATCTTGGAAGTTGAAGATTTTTTATCATTTCAATCTGTTTTATATCCTTGAGCAAAAAAGCCCTCAAAGGAACTTTATTGCCAATATCTCCACTAAAAAGAGAGATAACTGTATTCTCAAGTTTTTTAAGCACAGCCTCAGAATCTGAGAAGCAAAACATACCCCCCACAAACATTCCCTTACCCTTTCCATAATCTACTCTTGGAAGTAAAATTTCATCAATATATTTGACCCAGTCTTGAATTTCTTTGTTTGAAAATTCCTTTGTCATAGATTCAGAAGTAGAGCTCCCCGTACTTTCCCCCTGTGTTTGAGCCTGACTTGTGCCTTCTGTTTTGCTTTTGCTACTCCCATTTGTTTCCGTTTTGCTTTTTCCGATACTCTTGGATTGATTGGTTGTCGTTGAATCTGTTTGAGATGTAGTTTCTGTCCTAGAATTACTTTGAGTTTTTCCTGCACTTGTTGTGGTGCTAGAGTTGGTTCCATTGCTTGTACTGTTGCTTGAAGATTTGTCTTTGCTATAAGTGCTCCCACTTGATTCAGTAGTTCCTTCTGAAGTACTTACTGAAGTATTGAAATTTTTGCCCTGTGTTGTTGACTCGCCACTATTTGCAGTTTCTGATTTTGCTTGAGAGTGTGTGGTTTGAGATGAGTGTGATCTGCTCTCTCCGTGCGTTTGGCTTTCATTACCCCCCTCACTTTTACTTGTGTTGGTGCCATTGGTTGTGCTTGTATTAGTTGTATTTGTAACACTTGTATTTGAACCTGTATTTGTAGATTGTGTTTCTTGCTTGCTACACTTGGCTTGAGGAGAGAATGCATTGTAAAGCTCGAAAATGCCTCTTTCGATCTTTTCTAATTGTTCATCATTAAGCAAAGAAGCAATGATCATAAAACCAAAATGAGACCCACTCATCACATCAACTAATCTATCGCTTCCTTGAAAATCATCTTCTTTTTTTAAGACCCCCGGAACTCCCTCAATCATGCTAGAACATTTGAAGTTAAGTTGATTTAAGATTTTGCGTTTTTCCTCCCCTCTAATCAATCGAACTTGAGAACCTCTAAAGTTCCCTTTGATACTGGGTTTTAAAATAAACTCCCCTATCTCATTGATACTCAATTCTGACTTTGAAGCATTAAGATCTCTTGAAACACCATAATAAAAGTTTGTTCCATTTTCGTCTCCTATAATAAGATAAATAAAGTTGATTCCCTCAATCCTCAAAGAACTCAAAACATTTTCTAAAGCCTCTCTTTTGGGAGCTTCTTCTTCATAAGTAATGCTTTCTACTTGATATAGAACAATATCTTGAACATCAATCTGTTTTTCTTGTTTTATTAAAAGTTTTTTGTGATTGAGATATTTTTGTCCTAAAGCTTCCATTATCCTCTCCTTCGCTCTCTTTCTCTTCTTTTGTTTTCAAAATACCACCAAGCTGGGGATTTCCCTTCATCGTCCTTGCAGATGACTTCTTTTTGTTTTGAAGGCTGTTGAATGAACTCACTCCACACGATATTGCTATAAAGTTGCAGTGAAGATTTTTTTGAATCTTTAAGCAGTTTTCCACGACTATCAACCACCTTAGCATCAATACCAAGATCTCTTAGTAGATTTAAAACTTCTCTTTGATTCCAAAAGTCAGATTGTAACTCTGCAGAGAAAAATTCACCATTATGCAAAATCTCATCTTGTTTATCCCAAACAAAGCAAAGATCCAACACATCATCTTTGACATAATCCATCTCCTGCTTCCACCATTCCCAAAAATTCTCATCAACGCAAATGAGCCTCTCCCCTTCTTTTTTGACTTCTTCCATTTGATGTTCAATCTTAAAAAGACGAAGTTTTGAATCCACTAGCACAAAAGCCATTCTAATCACTCTTTGCATTTTTCTTCCTTGTCTAGCTTTTTGTTTTGATTATTTTTTGCTAAAGCATAATTTTTAGCATATTTCCCCCTCCCTCCCCCTTGTTGGACTACTGCTTAATCAATTCATTGAAACGCTTATCAATTTCCAAATCACTCAAAGATGGGTTGCTCTCTTTTAATCCACCAATGATGACAGAAGAAACTTCACTCTTTTTATTGTCTTTCACTTCTTCTCCCTTGAGATAATTGGAAACATTATCGAGTTGCACTTCAGCCTGACTGGCTTTTTGGATAATGGATCCTACCTCTTTGGGCTCAAGCTTCCCATCATGCACTTTTTTTCCCATCTCTCCCCAAAACTCTGCACTTGGTTTCATTCCATATTTTTCACCAAGTCCTTCACTTAGCAATGCCACACCCATCATTTTTTCAGAAAACAATTCAATCCCCTCTGATTGTCCAAGCTTGACATTGCCCTTTTTTATCTCCTCACGCAAGTAGTCAATATAGTCATTGATACTATCAAAATCTTCTGGTTTTTTCTCAGCCTGCTTCATTGCAGCTCCCAAATCTTCTACTTTTTCATCTTTTGGAGAATCCATCAAAAGCTCTGCAACTGCTTTAACCAAACCAATAATAGCATCAACGATTGTGGGCTTCACAGGAAGCTCTAAGATTTTTTGAGCCAAAGTCCCAATCCCACTTGCTATCGCTCCCCCAATGCTTGAACATGCACTGCCAATAGCTGAGCACACACTTTTTACCCCACTAACTATACTTGATCCTATACTACAAATTGTGTCAAAAAGTCCCATATACTCCTCCTTAATCTTCTAGATCAAACTCTTGGATTTCCAAGATTTCTCCATCTTTCTTCTTAGCTATCAACCTAATCTTGCTTGGACCAAGAATCTCAACATAAACCCCTCCATCCTCTTGCTCTGTATTAAAACTTATAGGCATCCTTCTTGTCTCTCCAATTCCAAGTCCTCCTTCACCTGCTCTTGGATCTTTGGTGTAATACAAAATAAAGTCACCTACATAATCCTTGATGCAATATTTTTCACTTCCTACTGCCTCGTTAGGATCATAAATTATCTCAAAACAACCAAAATCCTCATCACCTAGATAAAACTCAAATTTTGCCTCCTCATCCTGACTCACTTCTGGGATCACCTTGATTTTTCCTGATGGTAACCCATCAAGCAATCCAAAAACCACACCAGATTTGCAAGTTACCTGACGACTATAATCTTCTGTGCCTTTATTTAATCCAAGCTCTTCTCTTAGTTTCTCCGATTCTGGAGTTCCAAGTGGAGGATACAAAACAAACTCGAGTTTGTCTCCAAGATCGGCATAGTCCTCAATTGCTCTCTTAAAAGCCTCGCCTACTAGACGTGATCTCGAAGAGTTTCCCCCAAGAAAAATATGGAGTTTCTTTAACCCAGGCATTTTTTCTGACGCAATCTCAAATATGCTAAAAAATTGATCTACACCTTCTTGGATTTTTTCTTCAAGCACTTTTAGCATTGCTTGTGCATCAAATTTAAGAGTTACAACACAATCGACTCCTTCTTCTGGCACTAGTGTCAATTGCAAACTCCCTGTTTCAAATTCTGAAGATGCACCATTTGTTTTTTCTCCAAAAATATGAGCATTTTCCCAAAAAGACCTCAAAAATTCCATTAGAATTTTTGTATTTTTTTGAGCTTGTTGGGATGAAGAAATTAAAGTTTCTAGTCCTCCCGGAACTTTTACTTTATAATTTTCAGGTTCTGAAAAAGAACACCCCTTCTCTTTCATTGCTTTTTGATTGACTTCATCTTCAAAAACCCTATAAGCCAACAATTCAAGCAGATTCTCTCCCCCAAGCTCATTGTTTCCTCCAGATTTAAAATGTTCAATCTCCACACTATAGCGACGATCTTCTGACTTTCTCCACACTCCAAAGTCAAAGTCGGTTGTTCCTCCCCCAAAATCAAAAACTCCATAATAATGCTCTTTATCTTTTTCAAATGCTTTGGATGAATAAAAACCATATTCTTTCAAAGCACTGATTGCATAAGCAGCAGGTTCACTTACAGAAATCTCCACCTCAAAGTCTTTTCCATTCTCAGGATGAGTGAGCACAGCATAAGGAATGGCCTTTTTCAATCCTCTCTCAAAACTCTCTTTGAGCTTCTCTCTAACATTTTTGGGATATTTTGCAGGATAAGAAAGAACATAGTGTAGATAAATTCCATCCATCATATTATTGATATATCGTCCAATATAATAGGCATACACTTCGATTGGATTGAAGTTCTTTTCCCCACAATCTACGAAATTCTTTAAAGGTCTTATACCTCTTGTATCTACAATGTTTGTGGGTGTTTTAGTATTCTTTTTTGCCCATTGTTTCAAATCTGCAAAATATTGATAAAAACGAGATCCATCTCTGCTTCTATCAAATTCTCTTTTGGGTTCATAGGCAACGCTCAAATCTCTCCATCTAGTAAGGGGTCTAGATTTCCCAGAATGATAATCATTCCAAAAGGAATCAATATCCGCAAAATACATAAAAGTTGGGTTCTCATAATCCTCTTTTGTTGCATCATCTTTCAGAAACTCTCCAGCACCAATTCTCAACAATCGCTTATCAGATCTTTCATCCATAACTGCCACGGTTGTGCTTTTCGTTCCAAAATCAATTGCAACCACTCCTTTTTTGATATCTAAATTTGGGCTTCTTGCCATCAATGGGCGTGATAGAGGAATAGAGATGGTTGATTTATTTTCCTCGCTATCACGATAAATATCCCAATGTCCCAAATTTGGATCTGTCAATCTGCTTTGTGGATAAGTCAATGAATTTGCTACAATTTTCTCAACATTAAGCAAGACTTGTGCAATCTCATCGGGTTTTGACTCTAGTTCCTTTGCCAACGGCTCATTCTTGTGAAGAATAATCTCATCAATTTGTTTTATTTGCTCTGACATTTTAACTCCTTATTAATGCATTAAAAAAAATCATTAGTTCCCTACTTTACCTCCACCAATGATTCTTTTGTCATATTGTCCTGCTTGTATCCTAGAAAAAGGACATCAGCAACTCTTCTCTGAATTAATTCACCCTTTATAGATATCATCTCTTTACTATTGTAGTCATCCCCCTCTTTTGTTTCAAGACGTTTGAGTGATGGATTGTATGTTTGACTTGCTTTAAACAATAAGTCAAAAAAAGACTTCAAATCCTCTACCCATGGTTGATTGTTTGTTATAGCCCCATGAATAAAAGTATGGAGTTCTTGCAATATGCGTTCTCTTCCACTTGTTTGCAAGAATGCAAAAATATTTATAGGAACAATATAGGTAAATTCATTCCTAAAATCACTCGGAAGATTGCAATACTGCTCATAAAGTTCATAATGGATTTCTTCTCTTAGATTTTTCAAATCTGCTTCGATGTTGTTTTTTTCATCTTCAATTTGCTCATAAGCTTCAATCCGCTCATTAAGAGCTTTTTCTTTTTGCTCCCACTCCCTCTTATTGTCGTCATATTGTTTTTCTTTTTCTTCACAATCTGTTTTCAGTTTAGAATGAGCTTCTTGCTCGTTTTTTAGTTCTATCTTTTTGCCTTCAAGTGCTTTTTTAAGCGAAACTAGCTCACTATTGTTTTTGTTTTCAACAAGATCTTTAAGCTCCTTAAGCACCTCCTCAATCAAACCAATCTTGTCTGTTTTGGATCTTATCCCTTCTATTTGTCGATTGACTACACCTTGCTCTTCATTCAGTTTCTTTTCAAGATTGGCTATCGTCTTATCTCTCTTCTCTATTGCCTTAATAGCGTGAAGCTTTATACTCCTGATCGTTTCTTCGCATTCATTAAAATATTGCTCATATTCCTCTTTACTCAATATTTGATTCTCATCATAATTGTTTATAATTTCTTGCCTGTTCATGTTAACTCCTTTTGTATGGTGTAATTTTTGATATTTTCCAATAAACGAGGATCGACAAAGCGTTTGTCTTTGATTTTGTCAATCTGATTGGGATACTTTAGACAGATTAAAATCCGAAGAATGAGAATTTGAGGATAAATCGTGTGATTTTTCCTTTTGGATTGATGATCGTTTTCTATGCAGTTAATCATCTCTTGAAGTAGTTTATCATCAAACAAAAGCTCATCTAAATCTCCAATACATTTCAATCCAACAATCTTGAGCAATTCCACAAAAGATAAACCGATAAAATCAGGTTTTTCATTATCGATTTGAAAATATTGGGATTTGATATTTGAGAAATGTTGCTGTATTGTTTTGTGGGTTAGATAAGAGTGGATATTTTCACTATTCAAAACCTCTGACAAACCTTCTTTGTTTTGCACCCTCTCTTTAGGTGCATTATGCTTGGTGGTTATATTTTCGTGGAGTTTTCGCTCTTTTTCTCTGCTTTCTTGGATAAGAGCCTTAAACATATCATCAGCGATCTCTACAAGTGCAGCTAATCTGTCAAAGGTTCTGCTTTTCTCATCTGAAAGCTCTTCTCCAGGCTTATATCTTGCTCCATGTTCAATCTCAGCCCACACATGTTGAAGAAGAGTTTTGATTTGGATTTCGGCTTTTAATCCAATAAAATCTTCTAGACTATATTTACTCCCCCCCCCCCTTAAATATTCTTGAATCTGTTTTTGAACACCTTGATCATTATAGATCGGTTTTAGTTCTTTTATCAAGTCTTCCTTGCATTCGATTACTAAATGTCTACCAAGATATCCAAACTGACGATTTTCTTTCTTTTCATGTGTTTTGTCTATGCAATGCTCTTGGATTTTGTAGCTTTGAAATTTTTGATTTAAAAGATTATAGACAATCTCCTCATCAGGCAATGAGATTGGCATCACTTTAAGACCCACCAAATCTGTAACATCTTCAATCGGATTTTTGTATTTCCCCCTCTTGTCTTCTCGTGAAATTTTTTTTCTAAAGCTTTCAACTTCTTTGGTGCGTGATTCGATAATGGGAGTTTTTGAAAAGCTCTCTGCGTTAAGCTTTTGTGCAATCTCCTTCTCAATATAAGCCCTCAAAACAAGTTCAAAACATTGATATTTTTTTCTATCTTTTTCAAACAGCTCGGCTTGCTCCCGTGGATCATACTCATTCATCTTCGTCCCTCCGCTTTTCATATTTTTATTGCTCTTTTGCTCTTAAATCAAATTGTATTTTTATTGTAAGCAGAGCAAACATATTCAGTTTATCAGTATATAAAATGTATTAGGATTTATTTAATAAATATTGGGCTAATTTTAAACATAAATCTCCGCTATTGTCAAGGTTTTAGAGCAAATTTTTGGAAATTTTGAAAATTTTTTATTTACGACACAACCTGTCGTGAAGTTATGAGAAAATGCCAAGCCGATGATTGAGAGGTAAGAAAGGGACAATTGGTTCAATATCTTTAACTCTTTGCTCTATTGCCTCATCAAATTTTATTGATGTGTCATTTAGGGTATTTTTGAGTTGCTCAAGATAGTCAATATAACATTCTTGTTTTTCTAACATTTCAACATCTCCTCTCACACATTATCTACTTATCCACTATACCTCATCTTTGGTTCTCCACCTTCTTCTTTCTAAAGTGTGTTTATGGTCGCTTGTTTCTCGACAACGACTATTCCAACTAGAAACATATACTGCTCTTCCACAAGAACTACACCATTCCCAACTTGAAAAATTATCATCAAAATAACCACTAAAAGCATGACCGCATGCCTTACATTGATAGCCTTGCATTAAACCAAATAGATTTGAATATGCCTCTACACGGTTAGAATCGCACTCTGGACACAATGGCTTAAATCTTGGATCCGCACAAATACTACTGCCCATTTTTACTCCTTATTTGTCTTAGTTGTAAGCATCATTATTTCATTACATTGCGACAGGTTGTGTCGCAAAAGATGATAAAAAAATATTTTTTGCTTCTAAGAACAATATTCTATCCTTATCCCCCCCCCCCCATTGTCAAGGTTTTAGAGCAAATTTTTCCCCATAGGGTTTGGCACAAAAGTTCTATGCAATCTTTAGTTTTACGATATAATGAGCAATTTCAACAAAAAACAAAATAGAGGGCAATCGATATGAAAACAATCTGTTTTTTCAACCACAAAGGAGGGGTGAGCAAGACTACAACAGCATACAATCTTGGTTGGGCTCTATCTCTATTGGGGAAAAAGGTTCTTCTTGTCGATCTCGATCCACAATGCAATCTCACCGGATTGGTTCTTGCAGAAAAAGCCATAGACGATCTGTTTATGCAAAACTTTTATCAAAATCGAGGTAATCTTACCCTTGATCCTATTGTAGAAAAGGTTATAAAGGGAGCTTTAAGTTCCGATATTGCACAAGATGGCAAGGTTTATCCGGTAAATGAAAACAACCTCTTTCTTCTTGCTGGAAGTCTTAATCTATCAAATCTTGATAGTCAAATCACTACTGCCCTCAAAACCGCACCAAGTATTCCTATCATGGGGAAAGTCATCTCAGGTTTCTTTGATACTCTTATTCAAATTGCACATATGCAAAATGTTGATTATATGCTTCTTGATCTAAGCCCAAGTATTGGAGGATTAAATCAACTTGCACTAATGGGGAGCGATTTTTTTATTGTTCCAACTAGTCCTGACTATTTCTGCTTACAAGCAATTCATTCAGTAAGCAAAAAAATTCAGGAATGGCACACCGATATCGAACAATTTAAAGCCATCACAAATGTTTCAATAAAAAATCATCCTGTATTCTTGGGCACAATCCAACAGCGTTTTAGATTACGCAATAATGCACCGACAAAAGCTTTTGAAAACTGGATTGATAAAATTCGTATCAATGTCAATGAGATTCTAATCCCAAAATTAAAAACCCTAAATTGTGTAGTTGATGAAGATCTTTTTAGACAAGTCGTGACAGATCATGAGCCTTACGATCTTGCTCAAATTCCTGATTTCAATACACTCATTGCTATTAGTCAAAGGTGTCAAAAGCCTGTATTTATGCTCAGCGAAGAGGATCTCAAAGAAGCCAAACAATTTGGTCAAGCCGAAGAAACAAGTAAAAACAAAATCGAAGATTTCAAAAAGCTGTTTGAAGACTTAGGGAAATCCATCATTGCATTGACAAGATAGAGATAAACCTTGTTGCTTTAATTTTTTCAACCCCAATAGCCTTGTTTGTTTTGGCTTCTTTTTAAATCGTCTCCAAATATCCTTTCACCCTCTCTTTAAGTCTTTCTTTTAGGCTCTCAGGAGAGAGGATAAGAATATGGGGCATCCACTGCTGAATGATTCGCAAAATCTCTTCATTGTAGCTTGATTGTGTGCTTACTTCCATTCCATTCTCATCTTTGCTCTTGGGGATAATAGCAGTGTGAGGGATAGGAAGTCCTAGAGGGTGTCTAAAAAGTGCCTCCACTGCAAACCAATCTGCAATCCCTCCTATAAGTGCCGCTTCACTCACAGCCCTAAGCCAATGGCAATCTAGCACAAAAGAAAGATACAGAAACCCACCTGCCACAAAGAGCAGAGAGGTTGTGAAGAGTTTCATTTTTTGAAGCTTGTATTGTTTGTTTTGATTCATATCCTTCTCCTAGTTTTTTACAAACAGAAGTTTAATCTAGGAGAATGACAGGTTATGTCTTTTTTAAAACTTCTATTTTTGTTCTATAAAAATTGGAAGATTTTTTAAGACAAAATCTGGTGTCAAAACATTGTCCATAAACTTATTATCCAAAAATTCAATATACGCATCACCCATTAGCTTGGTTGTAGTTCCTGCAACAGTGGCATTGATAAGCCCTCCAGCAACACTTCCTAATCCTGGTATAAATTTTAGAACTGCACCTACACCCATTTTTACTGCGTATCCAGCTCCAGCTACAGCAGTTAGGGCAGTAATGAGTTTTGTAGCATTTTCTTGATTGATTTCCATTTCATACACCTTGCTGATATGCAAAATCATAGCAACCTGTGTGGGAAGCAAAATTGCAAAATCAGAGAAAGGAATTGGGGTTGCTGCTACGGTAGAAGCTGCCGCTGTATAATATTTTACTTTTGAAAAAGCATCTTCTTTTAATGCCTCCCTTCTCATAGTCTTGTTATAGTGTTGCTTTTTAGCAAATGCACTCTTTTTCCCCTCAGGAAGAAGAAGATAACTTCTATTTACAAGAGTATCAATTCCCATAATTTTCTTGATTTCTCCTTCATCATCTGAAACCTCCACTGCACGAGTGCGGATACAATCCTCATGATTGATTTTTAAAATTTCTATAACCTTCTCTCTAAAACTCTCACCTTTTTCATCTTTGTCTTGCTGTGCTTTTGTTATCACCACAATTGTTGGTATCTTTTCTTTTTTTAGTATTTCCAAAACCCTCTCTTCGCCCTCAACTCTTCTCAATGATTCATTGATACAAAGCCAAGCAATATGAATCTGGTCCTCTGCACTCCCCTTGGCAACATTTTCCTGCAAGAATTTTTCAATATCTGAAATAGTCTCTTCAAAATTTTCAGATTCTATTCCTCTTGTATCAAAGATATTCAAGCCATTGTCATCTCCAAATTTCTCAAAACCCCTAGTTACAGGCTTTCCTTGCCCAGTTTCTGCCATATCTTTTCCAAAAACCGCATTGATCAATGAGCTTTTTCCTACGCCACTTTTGCCGAGCACTAAAACATTGAGACGATTGCTCTCTTTGTCTTCCTCCATATGCTTTTGAAATTCTGCAAATGCTTTCCCTAAAATTGCACTCACATCAGCTGAAAAATCTTTTTCTGCAGACATAACTACTCCTTAAAAATAAATTTGAAGCAAAAGTATTTCATTGCACTATGACAGGTTGTGTCGCAGTATCAAAAATATTTTTTGCTTTTAAGTAAAATATTATACCCCCCCCCCCCAAGTGTTTGTCAAGGGTTAGAATCGATTTTGTGAAAATTTTTGAAAAATTTTTATTTACGACACAACCTGTCGCAAGATTATGAGAAAATGCTAAGCCAATGATTGTAAAGGAGAGAAAATGTTTATCCCATATACATTAGAAGTGCAATGTCCAAAATGCCAAAGAAAAGGGGAAATAGTCATTGATGATTTTGATGAACTTAGAGATGAGATTTTTTGCAAATGCACAAAATGCAAGATTAGTTTTTATGCCCCTTCACCCTATCCAAAAAGTGAAGAAACGCAAATCAATAAAGAAGAACTAGAGGAGAGAATGAAAGAGTGGTTAGCAAGATTGCCAGAAAATCAGCCCTCCTCTACTCACACACAAGGCATTGTTGAGCCACACAAATTTTGACTACAAAACCTCCAAATACCCCCTCACCCTCTCTTTGAGTCTTTCTTTTAGGCTCTCAGGGGAGAGGATAAGAATATGAGGCATCCACTGCTGAATGATTCGCAAAATCTCTTCATCATAGCTTGATTGCGTACTTACTTCCATTCCATTCTCATCTCTGCTCAGAATCTTTTGATTGGGCAGTATCTTGCGTTTCTCAAAGTAAGGCATTGCATAGCTGTCGATATAGAGCACAATCTCATTTCTATCTTTGGAGAGGAAGTTAAATTCATTTTTTTCAATCTCTTTGACTAGCTCTTCATCAGGAGTGAAGTCTTCTTGGGAACAAATTATGAGATTTTTAATCTTCTCTAATGCAAAGGTCTTAATACTCTCATTTTCAACTCCGAGCAAATACCATCGTCCTAGATAGTGCTTGAGTTTGTAGGGTTTGATTTTTCTTTCTTTTTGATTGTAGTGAAACTTTATCAGCTTGTGCTCCAAAATCGCCACTTGAAGCTCTTCAAAAATCTTACTCTGAATCTTTTCAAAACTTGCAGGGTTAATGAGAAGAGAAGTGTTGAGATTGGGGTTAAACAAATCTTGCAATGCCTTATTTTCAAGACTAGGGAAAAGCTCTTCAATCCCACACATTCTCAAAAAATCCCTCAGATTCTCAAAGCTCACACTCCCTAGAGCATAAGAGGCCAAAAAAAGTTTGCCTTCCTTCTTCTCTATGGGAAGGAATGAAAGTCTTTGGATATCCCTCTGTATCGTGCGTGAATCCACCCCAAACTCTTTGGCAAGTTCAGCGATACTCAAAAGTTCCCCACCATTGAGCTTGGCGATGGTATGGGCAAGGCGTGTGGCAAGTTTGTCGTGTTCTTTACTCATCTAAAAATCCTCATTAAAAATCAATAAATGAGTATAGTCATTTTTATGCAATCTTTCAAGGAAGCTAAAACGAAAAATGTATGTTTTTGCTCTCATCACTGATACCAAAGTCTAAAATCTAAACACTCTCTCAGAACTCAATCTCCTAGCCATGGTAATCTCGCGACGGATTCCTCTTGAAACCTCCTCTTGAAGAGAGCAATCAAACATGTAGTTTCCACACATAAAATCAGGATGCAAAACATCAAATTCCTCAATTTCAGGATGGTGATTGGCAAAGATTTCTCTCAGTATCTTTCCGCTAATTTGATGCATTTTTTCCTTTGCAAGATATGATACCCTCTGCCTCTCACACTCTTTGACAATCAAGTTTCTTATCACCAAAAGCACTCTAGCAAGGTTCTCCTCTCTCATTTTGTATCCATAAATATGAGCAATATGAGCCACCATACAGGCTTGAGCAACAATTGTAGAGACAAAAAACTTATGACATTGATAATAGCTTTCCCCTTCTCTCTCACCTCTCAGATCATAAAACCCATCTATGTCCTCATACTCCGTGCGATAAAATCCCATTATATCATCATTTTGATAGCGTTCTATTACATCATCACTCAACTCAAGCATATCCCTCATTGTTTTAATCTTGGGTTTTACTCGTGTGGCAACACCCTCTAAAATCCTTCTAAAAACCCCAATATGAATGCACTCCATATCACTAGGTATCTTATGCTCTCCACCCTGGATAAGTTTCTCACTGCAAATTTCTTTGCAAACTTGCTCTTCTCCTTCTTTTTCAAAAGGAATAAGATTTACACATTGATCAATTACCTCACCATCAAGTCCTAGCTTCTCCATTGCTCTTCCACCCTCTCCACAGCTCTCTCCCCCTCTCCACATAGCTCATCTGTCCATTCTTCAAACAAATCCAAAATCCCATAATCCTCCCCCTTCTCAGCCCTTCTCTCTTGCACTATCTCTCCAAGTGCATATCCTGCCACGCCCAATGCCACGCCACCTAGTGTCATCAAAATCTTATCCATCATCTTCTCCTTACATTAACCTTTTCAAAAATAACCACACTCTTGTGATCCAACTTACCTCTCTCCAATTTTTCTCTTTGAGCTCTTGGGGGATTTGAGAAAGCTCCAAAATCGGTATCAACCTCTCCCCACAAAAGAAGCACCCACACCCCTGCGTATAGCTCCTATCTGAGTAGATATGCACTCCACATCTTTGGCACTCAAAGAGATAAATCTTTGGCAAAATGCACTCAATCATTCTCTCTAAGCTTCCTTCCCTCTCCACTCAAATCCTCAAACACCTCACTCACAAAATCTCCAAGCCCATACTCCTCATCACCCCTCTCTTGGCGAATCTTTTGCACTTTCTCACCTAGCTTATATCCTGCATAGCCAATCATAGCACCAATAATCAAATCTGAAAAATTCATTTTTTACTCCTTGTTTTGAATTTCAAGGGAAGTTTAGAGGATCAGTGCGACAGGTTGTGTCATTATCAGATGAATATTGTGTAGATTTTGCATTTTTTCTATCATAAAGCGTATCAATCTCTTGAGTTGCTGGATCATATCTCCAATGTTTGTCAAAAAGATCATTTGCACTAGCAAAAGTAGATACATCCAAAAGATAGAAGCGATTATCTAATTCTTGTTGTTCTAACACTTCTTTTCTCAACCCATCAGATATTAGCCCAAACCCACCATCAGAAATAACTAGCAAGTCTGATTTTTCAAATTGTGGTTCTTTCATTTTTTCTATCCCTCTTTTTAGTGCAGGAGCTATAGTTGTTCCACCATTAAAACTTTTAGATAAAAACTCCTCAAGTTCCACGATTCCTCCCTTTTTGCTAAGTTCCATACACTCAATCTCAGTGCTGAAATTGATCAAAAAACAGGGGCGTTTTTGCTTCTTTGCTTTTGCTGCCAAAAACAATGTTGCGGCTTTTGCAATCAGTTCTGGATCTCCCATCATTGAGCCACTTGTATCCACACAGATAATCATCGCTCCCTTATCTTGCGATTCATCTTCGTCTTGTTGTTCCACCTCTTCTTCAATCTGCTCTTCTCTCAAAAATGAAGAATACCCCTCCTTTTCAAAACAAAACAAGCGATTTTGAATAAATTTTAGATAAAACAAGATTTCAAGCTCATTGTCATCTAGCATACCCAACTCTTGAGGCAATAGATTTTCTATATCTCTACCCAAACTCACTCCAACAATCTCTTCTTTATATTCTTTGCTTAGAATCTCTTCATTAAAAGTATAGGTTCTTTGCTCCATAATTTTTTTTGTGCGTTCTTCTTGCTCTTTTTTCTCTAACTCTCCAAGCAAATCACAAATTTTTTGCAACGATGAAGAATCTTTTATTTCCTTAAAGAGGCGAATGATTGTGTCCATTCTTTCTTTGCCTGCACCTCTTACCCTTCCTTCTTTATCGATAGGCTCTTTGCCACCGCCTAGATTTGATAAATCCAAAGATTCAAGAGCATCTTGTTCTAAATCTCCAAACAACTCTTGGGCTTCACTCAAAGCCTTTTTTGTCTCTCGTGCCTGCCTAATTCGATCCAACCATTCTTGTATGCGTTTTTCAAATTCTCTTTTCAATCTAGCAATCTCTTGCTCTCTCCATTCGCTGATTTTTTTAGATAAGCTCTCTTGATGTGAGTTATGAATAAATTTGCGAAGTTCTGAAAGATTTTCTATACTCTCTCCTGCTTGAAGCTTCTCTCTTGCAAAGGCCAAAGAAGGGTGATTGGGATAATATTTTTCTAGTAGCTCAATATCCTCTTGGGTTATTTTTTTATCTGAGGGAAGTTGAAGACGCAACGAGCGTCCATAAAGCTCTGCTTCTTCTTCCTGATAAGGATGCTCTAACTCTTGACATTGTCTCTGAAAATCCCGAAGTGCTTCATCATACTTTTGCTGAACCTGCTCATTTTCTCCTTCAATATAAACATTCATTGCTAACTTTACTCCAAATCATTTTATTTATCGAAATTTGTCAGCTATGTTTCCCAACAAGCCTCCGTATACTATTCCTCTTTTATTCAATATTTCATCTATTTGATTTTGAATCTTGTCGGCCTCTGATTTGGGTTCTTCTATTGCTGTTTTGAATCCTTTTGCTTCTTGAACTTTTTTTTGTTTTAGAAAATCTTTTTGATTTTCAATGTTGTATTTGAGTTCTTGAATCTTGAGTTGGAGCTGTGTGTATTTTGATATCTGCTCATCAATTCCCAAAAATGCGACATTAAAATCTTCTTGAGGAATAAAAAGATTTTGATTTTTGGATGATAGAAGCAGTTTTTCATCCTTAAGTTTTTCAACAATCTTAGAAATATCATCTGCCATTTGATCGCATTGTTTTAGATAAAGATTTTTTGTCCCCAAAGTAACATTTCTGTCAAAGCTTCCATCGCTTTTATAAAAAGTTTTATCTGAATCTGCTTTGAAATTTAGATATTCTTTTCTTACTTGAACATATTCATTCTCTTTTGCAGGAGCAAAATTTTGTAGTGCTTCTTCAAAGATCTTTTCTATATTCTCCCTATCTTCAAGTTTCCCCCACAAACAATGTTTTAGCAATAATAAATCAGAAGGAATAATCTCCTCTCTTCCACTCAAGAAAACCGAAGTTTTGACTAGCTCAGCCATTTGCCCCCAACGACGATCTGAAACATAAATGCCTCCACTATTTTCATTCTCATCACCCCTGCCTTCTTGAAGTCTGATTTTTATGAAGTGTAGTGTATCTAGTGCTTCCTTGGAGAAATCTACTTCCTGACTTAGCGTTGCAATCTCTTCTAATTCTTGGATACTAAAAGTATCTGATATTTTAAGTTTTTCTTCTTGTTTTTTTCTCAAAAGCTTTTCAAAATTTTCTCTCTCCCGCATTGGATAGACACAAAGTCTTACAAGCATCCTATCATACAAAGCTTCTAGCCCTTGATCTGCCTTAGGAAACTCATTGCTTGCACATACAATACCTTTGAGTGGAACTTTTATATTGTCATTTCCATCTTGATATGTTCGCTCATTGATGATAGTAAGCAAAGTATTTAAGATTGCAGGAGAGCTTTTCCATATTTCATCCAAAAAACAAAAATATGCTGTTGGTAAATACCCACTTGTATTACGCTTGAGTTGATTTTGTTTGAGTTTTGCAATATCAATTGGCCCAAAAATCTCTTCTGGTGTGCTAAAACGATTCATTAGGTATGAGAAAAACTTCTTGTTTTTATCTTCATTCACACTAAAAGCCATTGAAGCACGCTTAGCAATCAAACTCTTAGCTGTCCCTGGAGGTCCATAAAGAAAAATTGATTTGCCTGCAAACATAGAAAGCAAAATAAGTTTCAAATGCTCTTCTCTCTCATAAAGTCCAATAGATAGCTCACAAAGAAGCGTCCTGATTTTTTGAGAATAATTATTCATAGCAATATCCTTTTGTCATTGATTTTCAAACATATTATACCCATCCACCACGGTATATAGACACAAGAAAATTAGCTAATACCTGCGACAGGTTGTGTCATAAAGCAAAAAAATCAAGAAAAAAATTCATTGCAAAACAAACAAAAATTTCGGTATAATCCACCTTTATTTTTACTTAAAAATATCACAACCAAACCGATATTGTTTCCACAAATCCACTAAAAGGCTAAATATGCAAGAATCACAAGAGACAAAAAAAGTCAAAAAAGACCCCATCAAAGAGTTAGAAACACTCTTTCAAGAGGAAGAAATCCCCTACATCTCTTATGAGAAAATCGCTCAAACCCTAGAAAAAGCTCCCACCCCTGCCCAAGTCAAAAAAGTCAAAGAGTTGGCAAAAAAATACGACAAGCAGTTGATGAGCTCTTCAGAAGTCGCCAAACGCCTAAATCTCCACGATAAAACCAAGCTTCAAGAGGAAAAACGCAAGATTTTAGATGGCGAGCTAGAAGAAGAATTTGACTTTATGAAAGAGCGTGAGCTTTTGGAGTGGAGCAGAAGCGATAGCCCTGTGAGAATGTATTTGCGAGAAATGGGGCAAATCCCACTACTCACCAAAGAAGAAGAGGTAATGCTAAGCAAACAAATTGAAATCGGAGAAAACACAATCTTAGATGCGATTTGTTCAGTCCCCTACCTCATCGACTTTATCCACGATTACCGCGATGCCCTAATCAATCGTGAGCGAAGAGTCAAAGAGCTATTCAAAAACTTTGATGATGAGGAAGAGGGCGAAGAGGAAGAAGAGGAGAGCGAGGAGATTGAAGAGGTTGAGGGAGATGAGAAAAAACCAATCTCCAAAAAAGATCAAAAACGCATTGATAATGTTATCGAGAGCTTCAAAAACCTTGAAAAAGCCAAAAAAGAATGGCTCAAAGTCTTAGAATCAGAGCCAAACCCTCAAGATGATGAGCTAGTGCATATCTTGCTCCTAGCTCACAAAAAGCATATTCTCAAAGAAAGTTTGCTAGAGCTTGGACCTACAAGTAAGCTCATCAGCGAACTTGTCAAGGCAATGGAAAACACTCTTAAAAATGGCGATGGATTTGAGAGAGAGCTTAAAAGGCTTGAATACAAGCTTCCACTTTTCAATGAAGCATTGATTGAAAATCACAAAAAAATCCTAGAAAATATCACCAATATGTCAAGAGAGGACATCGCTGCTTCTGTGCCTGAAGCGACAATGGTAAGCGTATATATGGAGCTAAAAAAACTCTTCCAAACCAAAGAAGCGAGTGAGGGTGGGTTTGACTTAGAGCCTGAAAAACTCAAAGAGATTTTAGAGCAAATCAAAAGAGGGAAAAATATCTCAGACAAAGCCAAAGGCAAAATGGCACGCTCAAACCTCCGACTTGTCGTCTCTATCGCCAAACGCTACACCAATAGAGGATTGCCTTTCCTTGATTTGATTCAAGAGGGGAATATCGGACTAATGAAAGCAGTAGATAAGTTTGAGTATAAAAAAGGCTTCAAATTCTCCACTTATGCCACTTGGTGGATACGCCAAGCCATTTCAAGGGCGATTGCCGATCAAGCAAGGACGATTAGAATCCCAATCCATATGATTGAGACAATCAATCGAATCCACAAAATTATGCGAAAGCATATCCAAGAGTATGGCAAAGAGCCTGATGTGGAGATGATTGCCAAAGAGGTGGGGCTAAGCGTGGATAAAGTCAAAAATGTTATCAAAATCACCAAAGAACCTGTGAGCCTAGAAGCACCCATAGGCAACGATGATGATGGCAAGTTTGGGGATTTTGTCGAGGACAAAAACGCCATAGGTCCGATGGATCATATCCTCAAAGAGGATTTGAGGGGGCAGATTGATTTGATTTTGGATCAACTCAATGAGCGTGAAAGGGCTGTGATTAGAATGAGATTTGGACTCTTAGATGATGAGAGCGATCGAACACTTGAAGAGATTGGAAAAGAACTCAATGTTACACGAGAGCGAGTGCGACAGATTGAATCAAGTGCGATTAAAAAGCTCAAACACCCCAAAGTCGGACGACAACTCAAAAACTATATGGAGGAGTGATTCCTTCATATCATTACTTTTAGTAACTCAAAGTAAAAATTCTTCTAAATTCTCTCTCTCTCTCTCTCTCTCTCTCTCTTGATTTTTATGTTAAAATTTTTAAAAATTTTTCAGAAATTGGGAATAAGAATATGATAAAAAGAAGTTTATTTTATCTTGCGTGTTTGCTGTGTGTGATAGGGAATGCTGAGGAGCTAGAATCCTCTCCCCTCTCAAGCTCTTCTGAGATTGGGAAATGGAGAGAGTTTGTAGGGGTGAATGTAGGTGCAGGGCTTTATGATATAGGATTGGGTTATATTTTTTGGCTCAACACTCGCCTAGCAGGATATGCCCCTAGTAGAGCTTTTGGTGGAAATATTGCAATCACCACAGGGAAGCAAAAATACACTTATGAAAAAGTGGGTTGGAGATATTTATTTGCACTTAGAGCGGATTATATGAATGGGTGGAAATACCGAAGCGATGAGAAGAATTTTTATCTCAAATCAGGGTGGGGGCTTAATGCGACTTTTGCAATAGATGGATTGTTTGATTTTGTGAGAGAAAACAATTCAAGTTTTGGAATGATTTTGGGGGTTGGATTTGAACTTTTTGATTTGAAAGTCATCAATACAGATTCCAAAAATGCTTGGAGTGTTACGACACCTCTTGCAGGGAGCTTTAGACTAGGATTTAAGGGGCAGTTTGATAAAAATGTGGTTGATTTAATTTTGTCAATCCCTTATGCTGGAGGGATAAGCATATCAGGAAGATTAGGCACTCACATTATCACTAGCTCTACCCTAACTCTAGGCTACAAATACCTCTTTTAGGAGATAAAAATGAAAAAGATACTTTTAATCCTCACGCTTTTACTCTCTTGTGTTTGGAGTGAGGAATCAGAGGATTCTCAATGGAGAACATTTATCGGTATCGAGGGAGGTGTGGGGCTGTATAGCATATTCCCTTCAGCCTTTGTCAATTTCAATTATCATTTGAGTGGAGTCAAAGCTTATGCTAACTCTCTAGGATACAACCTTGCTTTACAAATAGGGTGGCAGAAATACACTTCAGAGAATTTCGGAAAGCGTTTTATTCTCTCATTGCGTGGGGATTATATGCAAGATTATGGAAAGTATAAAAATGGCGATAAACAATTTCCTCTAGGCAATGGTTATGGGTTTATGCTCTCTTTTGATACTGATTGGCTTTTTGATTTTTCAGTGCAAGGCAAAAATCGCTATGGAATGTTTGCAGGGATTGGGATTGATGTTTTGGGCTTGGATTGGTTTCAAAAAGTTTCAGGGAGATTGGGAATCTTTGCTTCTTTAGTAGCTAGGGTTGGATTTAAAACTCAAATTGAAAATAATGTGATTGATTTAACCCTTAATATTCCGATGGTTGGACTAATGTCAGGAGGAAATTTCGCTACAAATGGAGGGGACTTCCTTAACGCTCCTATCAACTCCACCCTAACCCTTGGCTACAAATACCTCTTTTAGGAGCTAGAAATGAAAAAGATACTTTTAATCCTCACGCTTTTACTCTCTTGTGTTTGGGGTGAGGAAGATTCTCAATGGAGAGGATTTTTTGGAGTCGAAGGGGGAGCAGGAGTATTTGCAACAAATGTAGGTTTTATGCTTGTAGGAAACACGGTGTTTAATAGCAACTCCCCTTTGGGATTAGGTTATTCTGTGGGTGTTATGGGTGGATTGCAAAAATACACTTATGAAAAAGTAGGAATCAGACATTCTTTTGGTTTTAAATTCTCATATATTCCAAATGTAACCTCTATAAGAGATAAAACCCTCAAAGAGTATTGCGTAGTCAATTGTGATAAAGCCAAAGAATATAAATTTAGCAATACTCACGGCAATCAAAGTGTTTTATATTATGCCCTTGATGGATTATTTGATTTTGTAAAAACCGATAAAACTCGTTTTGGAATGATTCTAGGAATAAGTGTAGATTTTGCCTTCACAAATGGAGAGGGAAGCGATAGTGTCGGTGGAACGACTTGGTTATTTGGTTCAGCAAGAACGGGATTTTATACACAAGTTAATAACAATATCTTTGATTTGACTCTCAAACTTCCTGTGCTAGGGTGTGGTGTAGGAAAACCTGTGTTTGATACCACCCTAACCCTAGGCTATAAATACCTCTTCTAACCCCCACCTCACTTATGCATTTTTGGAGCTTTTAGCCCTCTTTGAGGGAAAGCTAGGAGAGGGAGAAGCACACTTACCCCTAAACAATACCATAGAAAAGTAGGGATAGGGAGATTATCCCCACTTGCATAAGAGTGCATTCCTGAAAGATAGTAATTTACCCCAAAATAAGTCATCAAAATGCTATAAAACCCCCATATACTTGCCACAGCAAAAACATAAGGGGAGTTGAGAGAGGGGATAAATCTCAAGTGCAAAATGATTGTATAGATGATGATAGAAATCAAAGCCCAAGTTTCTTTGGGATCCCAACCCCAATATCTTCCCCAAGATTCATTAGCCCATACCCCTCCTAAGAAGTTTCCTGCTGTTAGCATTAAAAGTCCGATAATCATAGAAATCTCATTGATACAATGAAGATTTAGCAAACTTTGATTGATTTTCTCTCTTTTGGCTCTGAAGATAAAGAGGATTAAACTCACTAATCCTAGCATCAAAGAAAGCCCCAAAAAGCCATAACTTGCTGTGATGACAAACACATGGATATTGAGCCAATAAGACTTTAGCACAGGCACAAGGTTGCCAATCTGTGGATCCATAAACCCTAGATTTGCCACAAATAGCACGATAGCTGAGAGCAAACTTGCCATTGCTTGAGTAAGGTAGGATTTGGGGAAAAACACCACTCCTGCCACCACACTCGCCCAAGAGATAAATATCATACTCTCATACGCATTACTCCAAGGGGCGTGATCGCCCACAATCCAACGCACAATAAGTCCAAGCGTTTGGATAATCATACACACCCACAACAAGACAAAAACTCCAAAAGACGCCCTAGAGAGAGGGGAAGAGAGGAGAGAGTAGAGGGAGAGAAGCAAAAGAGCAAGTCCCAAAAGCAAGTAGGCAAAAATCAGATAGTAGAAAATATTGCAGTGATTGAGCCAAATCTCTAGCGTGATTTTTTGCTTAGAGGGAGAAATATCACTTCCATACTGACTTTGAAGCGATTTGATAGAATCAAGCCAAATAGAGGCATCTTCCCAAGAGTTTTGCTCTATGCCCTCTCTTAGTCCTTGCAGATAACCCATAAGAGCGATTTGGGTTTTTCTAGCAGTTGGCATTTCACTAGGAGAAAACCATTTTTGACTCTCCCCACTCATATCAGGAAATACTCTCAATGCTTCCCCACTATAAATTAAATAAGCGATATTAAATCTCTCATTTAGCCCTAATACTTCTTTGTCAAATGTGCTTCTCTCTTGGGGTTTTTTGCGATTGGCTTCTTGAATATAATTGATAAGTTTATAGCCCTCATCACCAATCAAATCATTATAAGCAATGTATTTTTGAGATTGAGGGATTCCTAGTGTGTCTTTGAGTGCAGGGGATTTGATAGGAAACATTTTTATCGCTCTAAACTCATCAGGGAAAACTAGCATTCCTAGAAAAATTTGATTGTAATCCATTCCCAAAAAGCTATCTTTTTTTGTCATCTTATGCACAAAATCCATTGCCATACTATCCATAGGCTTCACTCTCCCCCCAAAATCTTGCACTAGGAGTGAGGAGAATTGGGCTGAATGCTCTTTGGAGTGGGTTTTGACTTTTTCTATCACCTCCAAAACCCTCTCTCCCTCATCGCCAAAACTTGGAGTAAGGGCAAAAAGACATAGAGCTAGAGCGATTTGACTATGAGCTTTGAGATAATTTCTCAATGCACTTATGCGAGAGCTTGGAGAGAGAAGTATCCAAAGAGAAGCCAAAATCAGCAAGGTATATCCTGCATAAGTGGGGTATTTGCCTATATCTTTATTGACAGAGAGAATCGTGCCTTGCTCATCTTCATCATAAGAGCTTTGAAAAAAGCGATACCCACCATAATCAAGCACATTATTCATAAAGATTTTATAGCTTTTACTCTCTCCCCCCTCAATCACTTGCACGATTGATTCATAAGAAGATGGGCTATTTGATCCTGCATAACGCTCTAGGATAAAATCATCAAGCCTCAGAGAGAAAGGCAAAGTGATAAATCTTGGCCCCCAATTTAGGGCATAAGTGCTATCTCCTAGAGTGAAAGGAACGATATTGTCTTGCACATAGTTTTCTATCAGTAAGATACTTCTACTCTCTCCCCCATTGCTTAGCTCCACTTCCAAAATCGGAGCAGAGTATTCTGACTCTTCTAAGGGCGTGTAGCGTGTGGTTTTGAGTGTGAGGGTTTTGCCACTAAGGGTGAGGGTTTGGGAGAAGTGTTTTTGGTGCAATGGGGTGAAAACCACAGGGAAACTTATCTCCTCTTGGCTATCTTTGTCATAGAGGGTAAGATACTTTTCACTTGAGATAACAAGATTGCTACTCTCCCCCTCACGGATATGCATTCCCCCCTCTACTCCAAAATATCGTGTAACCCCTGCTCCCACAACGATAAGCAAAAAGGAGCAATGAAGCAAAAAACTTGCCCTCTTCCTTCTCTGCCACATTCTTGAAAAGATTATCACTCCTAAGAGATTGAGGGATAGAAGCAAATGCAATAGATCAAACCACAATGCCCCATAAACAAGGGCTTTGGCTGAAGGTGTGCCAAAGTCATTTTCTAGCCAAGTCGCCACCCCACAAGCCACAGCATAGGCTAGAAGCAAACCTAGAGTTACCCACATTGAAAAAAACTTTTTTAAGACTTTCAAACTCTCTCCTACAATAAAGATTTTTGAGCATAGAGATTATAGAGCTTCTCTGCGATTTGCTCCTCATCTAAATTGAGATTTTCAGAGATAAACTCTAGGGCAATCTCTAGCTTCTCTCTCCCCATAAATCCCACAATCTTAAAAATCATCTCTCCTTTTGGATTGAGGAAAATGAGCGTGGGGGTGGAGCGGATTTGATAGGTTTCTCCTAGCATTTGAGTGTCTAGCTTGTTTTGGAAGAAGAGATGAGTTTTTTGATAGCTTAGATTGATATAGTAGGAAGAAAAATCATTTTTTAGAGCATTTTTGAGGGCTTTGCTTTTGAGAATCTCGCTTTTGAGCTTATCGCAGTATTTGCATTGATTGCTTCCAAAGATAAGCAAAACCCCCTTATTGTCCCTACTTTCAATCATTGAATTATCTTGGAGATAGGGAAGAAGTTCAGAGTAGGAGTTTTTATCAATATTTTGGTGCATTTCTTTGGCTTCTTTGCTTGAAGCACTGCCTTTAGAGATAGATTGAAGTGTGGGTTTCTCACTCTCACACCCTACAAAAAATAAAAGTGCCAAAAACAAAAAAGCTTCTTTAAAACGCATAAACTCCCTTTATGCTCCTAGCCCCAAAGGGCTAGAGGCTAAAACATTTTCTCAATGAAATCATAAATCATCAAAAACAAGAATGCAAGTCCTAAGAATAGCATTACAAATCCTGCACTCTTAGCCAACCACTTATAAGAGGCAAATTTTGAGTCTTTATCATAGAGTTTTTCAAGTTTTCCACTCTCTTTAAGTCGCTCATACCATTGTCCTCTCTCGTGCTTGACTTCCTCTTCACTGACAATCCCTGAGAAAATCACCGTATCCATTGGGAATCTATCGGCTCTGAAGTGGGTATTGAAGAAGTGGATTGCAAATATAAATCCTGTCGCCAAAAGTGCCTCATCAGAGTGAATCAATGTCGCTGCATTGATAGCCCAACCAGGAAGGAAGAGTGAGAAGAATGCAGGGAACCAAAGGATAAGCCCTGAGATTCCAATCACAAACATACCCCAAAATACTGCTAGATAGTCAAACTTCTCCCAATAAGTCCAGCGATCAAATTGTGGGCGAGGACCACGACCAAAGAACCACTTGAAGTGTGCTTTCATATCTCTAAGATCTTGCATATTTGGCATCAAAGAATCAGGACCAAAGAGAGCTTTGAGGATTCTTCTAATCTCAATCTTGCCTGTTTGAGGATTTCTCACGCTATCTCTTCTTCTCCAATTGAGGATTAAAATCTCTCCAATATGAGAGAAGAAGACTGCAAACATTACAATGGCTGAGATGTGGTGGATTGTAGTGGCATTAGTAATATCTCCACCCATCCAATCAATCATCGTTTTTGCCCAAGAGGAGTCATAGAACTTTTGAGGCAATCCTGAGAAAGAAAGTCCCAAGAAACTTGAAGCCATAAAGAAGTGTTGAATCCTATGCAATGTGCTAAAGCGTCGGATTTTGACTTTATCAGCATGCATTACTTTTTGAGCTTCTTTCCACTCTTTGGGGTGTTGGATTCTTAGCATAATGAGGCGAATCGACCATAGCAGTGTATGAGCTCCAAAGAATAAAAACACTCCTACGACTAAGCAAGTCATAAAGATATAGATATAAAATAGCACTGCACTTCCACCATCTTTTTTGGTGTAATCAGCGTGAGCTATCCAATCTGAAAAGTTTTTGTCAGCATTGGGGTGGCAAGATTTGCAAGTATCTACACGATTGATTATAGAAAGCGTTGAGTTTCTATCTTTGCTAGGCAAAATATTGTGCTTTCCGTGGCAGTCAAAACAAGTAGCTACACTTGGAGTCTCTCCAGCACTGCTAAGTGCCATTCCTTTGCCGTGAAATGTGTGATGAAAGCTTTTTTGCTTCTCTTTGTGGCATTCTCCACATTTGAGATCTGCGACTTGCTTTTGAGAGAGTATGCCATTGAAAGTAGGGGTGATATGGATAGAGTGGCAGTCATTACAAAGGGGTTTTTGCTTAATATCTTTTTCTACCACATCTCCACAATGCTCACTTTGAAGTGGGGCTTGAAGCTCTTTACTAGGGTTTTTGGATACCTCAAGCTCTTTGAGGATTTGCTCTCTTTTGGCTTCTTTATCAAAGTAGCTTAGACTATGCACACTTTTATCAAAATGCTCTTTGGTTTTTTTGTGGCACTCAGAACATTTTTGATTGATAAGCTCTCTAGTGGCAGCTGTGGTAACTTTGATTCCTTTATTATCCCCTGCGTGGCAATCACGACAAGCAGGAGTGGCTTCAAAGGTGAGTCTTGAGTGGATTGTGTCTTTGAAATCTAGGATTTGCTTTGCATCTTCCCATTTGACAATCTCTTCTTTCTCAACCTCTCGCCCTGAAGTAATCCAAGTCTCAATCCCATCAAGCATTACAAAAGAGTTTTTATATCCTCTCTCAATCGCTGCCCCTGCAATCTGACTTGCTTGGAAATTGAAGCGATTAAGTCCATAGAAAATGAGTGTAGCGTTTTTGTCTTTGGGGAGCTTGGATTCCCAATTTTGCTCATTGATTGAGATAGATTTAGGAATATACCCATTGCTTTTTCTATCTTTCTCAGAGTTAATGTCAAAAACATAGACATTTGGCTCTCCCATTAGCTTTTGGGCTTCAGATAAACTAATTGTAGGGACACCTTCTATTGCTCCTATACGACCATTACCCTCAGCATTTAAAAAAAGTGTTGGGAGTGTCAAAGTCATCACAAGGAACATCAAACGACATAATATTGTTTTCAAAGTCTTCTCCTTGTAGCACATACCCCTCTAGGGGGTATTTGAAGTTATTTCAAGATATTTTGAGCATCTTGGATATAAGTCAATGCCTCATCGATAATTTTCTTAGAGTAAGCAGGACCATGAACTCCCCAAGAGCCATCTTTTTCGAGTTTTTCTGCAATCTCTTCAGCCTTTTTTGTCAAGAGAAGAACTTTTGACTTTTTATCTACTGCAAGTTTAGGCTTGTCTGCCAAAGTCTTATCAATCTTTTTGATTCCTGTAATGATTTTGGTGTATCCCTCTTTTACAGGGTTTTGCCACTCCATTACTTTGTCATAAATCATCTCTTGATTTGTGAAATGCAACTTCTTGGGCAATGTAGATTGAACTGCACTATGGCAACCACTTGCTCCTGGTCCTACAAGATTGATATCACTTGCACTTGTTCTTCCACAGCTCCACATCAAATCAATAAAGAATTTGCCTTCTTCATCTCTTGCGATAGTCCAGCCTTTGACTTGTGAGCTTCTCTCTTTGCCTTTTGGAGGATTGAGAGTTTTGGCAGTTTTATCGACTTTGATATTCCAAATATGAGCGGCACGAACATTGTCAAATCCACCAAAATCAGGAGTTTGAATCGCACTAAAATCTTCACAGCTCATCATATTTGGCATATGGCAAGAGGTGCAGTTATCTTTGGCGTGGATTCCACCTTTTTGGAAGAAACTTGCTTGAGTAGCGTGGCAATCTTGACAAGTCTTTTTCAATGCAGTTTTAGTGTATGGATCTTTCCAATCATTTGAAGTTACTTCGTGTGGATCGTGGCAAGTGCTACATCTGATTCCTTTATCATAGTGAGCTGAGCTATACATTTGAGCTCCCTCTGTTCCACAAGCAGGGTTTGCTGATTTGAAATAAGAGTTAAATGGTTTTTTGGGGTTGAGCTTTGCGTCTTCTTCATTATAGACAAACCTTTGGTGGCATCTCTCACAATTTGAAGGCATTCCTGCTCCTCTAGCTCCATAGAGGTGTGCTCCTGCTCCGTGGCACTCTTCACAAGAGATTCCTTTAGAGATTGTGTGTTTTTGAAGCTCTTTTGAATTTCCTAAAGCCTTATAAAGCTCATCTTTGCTCTTGAAGTCAAACTTGAAAGTATGGCAAGTTTCACAATACGCACTTGCAGGTTGGAAAATCATTTTCTTTCTGTAAGTTGCAGCATAGGAGTTGATCCCCCACACATAGCTTCCACTTCCACCAAATTCAGGCATTGTAGTAGGGAAGTTTGGCACAAATGAAGCGATTTGTTTAGCTTTCTCTGGTGTTAGGAATTCAGCCCAAAATCTTGAAAATTGATTCCCACCTGCGACTAGATTTCCTGTAAGTTTCCCAAAGCTACCATTCTCAACGTGATATGTCCCTCTTACAAGCCAATTATCAATAAA
Organism: Helicobacter brantae; assembly: GCF_003364205.1. Taxonomy (GTDB): domain Bacteria; phylum Campylobacterota; class Campylobacteria; order Campylobacterales; family Helicobacteraceae; genus Helicobacter_G; species Helicobacter_G brantae. The sequence continues at coordinate 130,941 of NZ_NXLV01000002.1, read as the reverse complement.
TCCATATTTTGTCCTAGGTGTCCCAATCATTACAAACACATCACTTGCCTCAATCCCTTTAGGCAATGCTGTGGCTTGGGAATTGTAAAGAGGTTTTTTCATATCTCCACCAATTTCTGTAAGCTCGTGAGGGAATCTCACTACCTTTGCGTGTCTTGATCTCTCCCAAGCCTTATATTGTGCAGGGTGGCACTCACCACATTTCTTTGGTCCTACAAATTTGTTGGGTAAATCAAGGAAAGATTCAAAAGGCAATCGATAAGTTACTGCTGTATGCTCTAAGCCATTATCTTTGGCAAAGAGTGGTCCTCCAGAGATTTCCATAAACTCTTCTTTTCTATCACTTAGTCTAATCTCCCCAATCACTCTGCCTTCTTTTTGGTATTTGAAGATTGGGTGATTCTTTTTGAGAAATTTATAGAAGTCATCTTCTTGCTTGACTAATCCCTCTAGCGTTCTTGGTTTGCTGACATCTTGGGCAAAAGACAATCCCAAAAACGCAAAGCAAACACAAAAAATCAACTTCAATGTTTTCATTGCTACTCCTTTGAAATACAAAAATAAGCCAATGCAATGCCAAACCCACCACCAAAGAATCGCACTAACTTTTGTAAATAGCATTTTCCTACTTTCTGCAAAAAAGTGCGTTCTAAATAAATGCTATGTAAATCAAAAGTAAATACAAAAGAATGGAAATGAAACATTTTGGAAACAACTCTTTACTATCTGTTACTAAACTACACACAAAAATAAGTTTTTTGGTAAAACACTTGGATAAAAAATATTTTTCTATATCAATTTTACAAAGAGAGGGGTAATATCTTTAGGTTTTTAAACCATTTAAAAACCACAATTTTTCTTTAGCTTGTTATAATCTCAAGTTTTAACTTCATAACACAAGGAATATCAATGGCAAAACATACCTTTCAAACTCAAATCAATCAATTATTGGACTTGATGATTCACTCACTTTACTCAAACAAAGAAATCTTTTTGCGAGAGCTTATCAGCAACGCTTCAGACGCTCTAGACAAACTCAACTACCTCACTCTCACAGATGATAAATACAAAACTCTCTCTTTCAACCCCAAAATTTCAATCAAATTTGAAGAAAACAAAAGTATCACAATCAGTGATAATGGGATAGGAATGAATGAGCAAGACTTAATCGAGCATTTAGGAACGATTGCTAAATCAGGCACAAAGAGCTTCCTAGAAGCCCTCAGTGGGGATAAGAAAAAAGATTCTGCCCTCATTGGACAATTTGGTGTGGGGTTTTACTCAGCCTTTATGGTGGCAGATAAAATCGTGGTGCAAACCAAAAAAGCTACAGAAGATAAAGCTTATGCGTGGATTAGCGATGGAAAAGGAGAGTTTGAAATCACAGAATGCTCCAAAGAGGGCTATGGGACAGATATTACCCTCTATCTCAAAGAAGAGGATAAAAACTTTGCTTCAAGATGGGAACTAAAGAGTATTATCGATAAATACTCCGATCATATCGCTTTCCCAATCTTTTTGGAATACACTGAAGTCAAAACTGAAGAGAAAGATGGCAAAAAAGAAGAGATAAAAGAAGAGAAAAACGAGCAAATCAACTCTGCAAAAGCTCTATGGAAGATGAGCAAAAGCGAACTCAAAGATGAGGATTACAAAGAGTTTTACAAATCCCTCTCTCACGACAATAGCGACCCTTTGGCTTGGATTCACACCAAAGTTGAGGGGACTCTAGAATACACCACACTCTTTTATATCCCTGCTAAAGCTCCTTTTGATCTCTATCGAGTGGATTACAAATCAGGCGTTAAACTCTATGTCAAAAGAGTATTTATCACCGATGATGACAAAGAATTGCTTCCTTCATATTTGCGATTTGTGCGAGGGATTGTGGATACTGAAGATTTGCCTCTGAATGTCAGTCGTGAGATTATCCAGCAAAACAAAATCCTCTCCACTATCAAATCTGCTTCTACCAAAAAGATTCTAAGCGAGATTGCCACTTTAAGCAAAGATGAGGAAAAATACAAAGAGTTCTATTCTCAATTTGGAAATGTGCTTAAAGAGGGGCTATATGGGGATTTTGAGAATAAAGAAAAAATTTTAGAGCTTCTTAGATTCTACTCTCACAAACTTGATAAAACAATCTCTCTCAAAGAATACAAAGAAGCAATGGGTAAAGAGCAAAAGAGCATTTATTATCTTTTGGGAGAAAATCTTGAAGTGCTTAAAAACTCTCCGACTTTGGAGAAATACACCAAAAAGGACTATGATGTTTTATTGCTAAGTGATGAGATTGATGGCTTTGTTGCTCCAAGCATTGGAGAGTTTGAGAAAACTCCATTTAAAGACATTACAAGCAAAGAAGCCCTAGAGGAAGTGCAAGAAGAGATTGATGAGAAAGTCAAAAAAGAGTTTGAGCCTTTGATTGAAAAATTTAAATCTTGCATTAGCGATACAATCAGTGAGTTTAAACTCTCCAAAGACTTGGATTCTCCACTCTGTCTTCTCACTCAAGCACAAAATCCGATGATGGCAAATTTGATGGCTCAAATGGGGCAAAGCCTCCCACAAGAGAGAATCTTAGAGCTTAATATCACTCACCCCATCATCACAAAGCTAAAAACTCTAAGTGATGAAGAGAAACTCAAAAGCACAATCACGCTCCTCTATGGCAATGCCAAGCTCTTAGAAAGTGGCTCTTTGGGCAATGCTCAAGATTTTTGCAATCAACTCAATACTCTCATTGAGAAAACTCTATAACAAAGGATAAAAAATGAAAAAAATCATCGCACTCTTTGTCGCTTTGGCGACTTTTGCTTTGGCTGATAAGGCGTTTTTGGATAAAGTCAGCACTTATCTTAGTCAAAAAACAGGGGCAAAAATCAATGCTATTGAAAGCTATGATCTCAAATCTAGCCCAAATGTGAAATTTGTCATCTTAGAAGACACTGCAACCAAAAGCAAGATTCCCGTTTTTGTCAGTGCTGATGCTCAAATGGTTTTGGGACTTTCAAATGTGCTAATCCCCTCAAACAATGATGATTTAGCTCTCATTCAAGATGTTTATCAAAAAATTGAGGGAAGCAAAGCCCCTGATCCCAAAGTGCTAGACAAATTTTTCTCCTCACTTAAGCAAACTCGCTATATCTCACTCAAATCGGATATAAAAAATCCTAAAAAAACTTTCTATATGGTGTCAGATCCACGATGCCCAGGGTGTAGAAAAGAGCTAGGAGAGGTTGAGAAAAAACTCAAAGAAGGCGATGTCAAAATCTTGCTTGTTGCCTTTTTGGGAGAAGAGTCAGCAAGTAAGGCAAGTGTGATTTATGAGAGATTGATTGGCGTAAAGGACAATGCAAAAAAACTCAAGATTATGAGAGAGGTGTATAACCCTGATTTTGCCCTCACTCCAAAAGATAAAAAACTCAGCACAAAAGCTGTAATGCAAAACAATGAAGATGTTGCTAAAGCAGGAATCCAAAGCGTTCCATTTGAACACATCATCAACAAATAATCCCCCTCTAGGGGCTAAGTAATGAAATGTAGCCATTGTCAAAATACTTTTCCAAAAGACTCTTTGCAAGTCTGCAATGATGAGGGGGTGGAGCTGTATTTTTGCTGTAATGGGTGCAAAAGCGTGTATTTCCTCCTCAAAGAAAACCACGCCCAAAGCTTCTATGACAAACTTCAAGGCTCTACCCTTAGCCCCAAAGAAGAAAAAACTAGTTTTTCAAACTCTTATTATCAATCTAGCTCTTTTAGAGAAAAATACATTACTACCACACAAGAGGGGCACTCTCAAATCACGCTTTTAATCCACAATATCCACTGCTCGGCGTGTATTTGGCTCAATGAAACGATGATAAACAAGCTTGAGGGTGTGCTAGAAGCTCATATCAACTACACCAATCACAAAGCCACAATCACCTATGATGAGAGCAAAATCACTCTTCCTGACATTATCAAACTTATTGAGAGTTTGGGATATGGGGTGAGTGTGGGGGAGCAAATGGGAGCAAAAAGTCAAGAGGAGAAAAGAGATTTTTTCATCAAACTTGTGGTGGCGATTTTTTGCTCGATGAATATTATGTGGCTTGCAATCGCCCAATACTCAGGCTATTTTCAAGGGATTAGCTCAGAATACTCACTTCTACTCAATATCGCTTCTTTTATCCTCTGCACCCCTGTGCTGTTTTTCAGTGGAAGCATTTTTTATAAAAGTGCGTTTATGGGGCTAAAGAGGGGCTTTGTGGGAATGGATTTGCTCGTATTTTCAGGAAGCTTTATCACTTATTGTTATTCTATCTATGCCTCTTTGAGTGGAGGGGAGAGCTATTTTGAATCGGTGAGTATGATTCTTACCTTTGTGCTGATTGGCAAGTTTTTGGAGCTAAAGAGCAAGAATTCAGCAGGAGAAATCCTAGAAGCCCTCTCCTCTCAAATCCCTCAAAGCCTAAGAGTGCTTAGAGAGGGGCAAATCTATGAAGTCGCTCCTCAAGAAGTGAGAGTGGGAGAGAGAATTGAGGTGCTTGTAGGGGAGAGAATCGTTATCGATGGAGAGCTAGAGAGTAAGAATGCTTTGCTTGATGAAGTCGCACTCAGTGGAGAGAGCAATCCCATAGCCAAGATTCAAGGAGAGCTTCTCACTTCAGGAAGTATCAATCTAATGCAAAATATCACATACAAAGCAACTAAAACCTTTGAAGATAGCTCTCTAAACTCTCTTATCAAACTCATCACCAACGCCTCATCTCAAAAACCTGCTATTCAAGAGATAGCCAATAAAATTTCAGCAAGATTCTCTCAGTTTGTGCTTGTGTGTGCTTTGGGGACATTTTGCTACTACTTTTTCACCCATCACCCTTTCAATGAGGCTCTAAGGATAGCAATCAGTGTGATAATCATTGCTTGTCCTTGTGCTTTGGCACTTGCTACGCCAATCTCAAGCATCGTAGGGCTTAGTAGGGCATATCAAGAGGGGATACTTTTTAAGCAAAGCAAGTTTTTGGAAACTTTAGCGAAAGTGGATTATCTGTGCTTTGATAAAACAGGCACACTCACTTGTGGCACACCCCAAGTCATCAAAGAACTCAAATTCTCCTCTTATAATCCTGCCTTACTTGAAGGACTAATGCAAAAAAATATCCACCCCATTGCCAAAGGAATCCTCTCTTATCTCTCCCTCCCCTCCACTCTCCAAGTAACTGAAGTCAAAATCCACAGCCACCAAGGGCTTGAAGCCCAATATGAGAGGGAAGTGATTTTGGGAGGAAGTGTGGAATTTTTGAGAGAGAGAGGAGTGGAAATCCCACATTTGGAGGGAGAGGGAAGCGTGTTTGCGTGGAGTGTGGCAGGAGAGCTTCAAAGCGTGTTTTTCTTGCAAGATTCTCTCAAACCCTATGCCAAAGAGGTTATCGATTCTCTCAAGCAAAAGGGGCTAGAGATGTGTATTTTGAGTGGGGATAGTGAGAGTGAGGTGAGGAGAATTGCAAATGAGTTAGGGATAGATGAGTTTTACTCCAAACACTCCCCCACTCAAAAGGCTAAAGTGATTGAGGGATTAAGGAAGAGGGGCAAAAAGATTGCAATGATAGGTGATGGGATTAATGATGTTTTAGCCCTCTCTCAAAGTGAGATTGGAATCTCTATGGCAGATCGCAATGATTTGGCAATCGCAAGTAGTGATATTGTCTTGCTTCACTCTGATTTGCACTCACTCTCCCAAACTTTCTCTATCGCACAAAGCACACTCAAAAATATCAAGCAAAATATCCTTTTCTCTCTGCTTTACAATACCACCACTATCCCTCTAGCTTCCCTTGGATATATCGCTCCAATCTTTGCAGCCCTAAGTATGAGTCTTAGCTCACTTGTTGTCGTGCTTAATGCGATGAGATTAAAAAGGGTGAAGCTATGAGTTTGCTCTATGTTTTGCTTGGAAGTGCTTTGGGAGGGCTAAGTCGCTATCTAGTGATGAGCTTTTTCCCACTCTCCCCTCTTGCTAATCTCCTAGTCATCAATGTAGGAGGAAGCTTTATCTTTGGGCTACTTTATTCACTGATTGGGACAAATGAGTGGAGAATGCTTATTTTTGTAGGGTTTTTAGGCTCTTTTACCACCCTTAGCACACTAAGTTTTGAAGTCTTCTCACTTCTTCAAAACTCTCGCTACCTCTTAGCTCTTCTTTATGCTTGTGGTTCTTTGGCTTTGAGTGTGATTGCTGTGGGGGTGGGAATGTGGGTGGGGAGAGGTTAAATCTCACCCTTTTTTAACATCTCACAAATTTCAAGATTCTTTTTATAAAAATCTTTTTTGCTCATTAGTGATTTGTATTTTTCCTCAAACATCTCATCTACACGACACACTAAGGGGCGGGTATTATATATTTTGCATTCTTTTGTAGATATGTCGAAAAATTTACAAACACCATTCCCTAGGTCGTATTCTTGCAATTCAAGGATTGTTGATATATGACAACAACAAGCACCACATTTATCACACGAAAAAATATTTTCTTCACTCAAAGACATCATATCCTTGTCTTTAAAGGTTTCAATTGTTTGGGTATCCAATTATGCTACTCCAAAACAATCATATCTTTATTGCCAAAAACCCTCTTGGTTTCTTCATCTAAGCTATCACTTATCATCCCTTCAGCATACGGATTGCTTGATTCTTCTCTTCCAACAATCTCCCCCTCTCTCGTGTTAAAAAGGCACTTTATAAGCCCACAATCACCATTCTCTAGTTTTTCTTTCACAGCAACGGCAATATTGTCCATATCTTCTTGTAGTTCTCGCAATCTATTTGGATTTTCAAACCAAGACACAATATTGTCAACAAATCTTATGATAGTCAAGACTATTTTTTTAATCCATCTCCAAGCTCTAATAATAGAATCAAACATGCATCACCTCAACTATTCAAAAACAATCATATTTTTATCACCAAAAGCATCACTACAATCTTGATCGATTGACTTTGCAATCACTTTTAGATACAAATCACCCATATTTGACAAAGGTTTTTTATCAAGTCCTAAAAAGCAAATTTTCAATACAATTTCCTTTTCGCCCTGCTCTTTTAAGACACAAGCACCTATATGTTTTTTTTCATCAAAGTGATCTTGCACCCATTCAATTGCATCCACTAATTTAAATAAAGCCACCTTTCTTTCTTCATAGTTGCAGGCTGCTCTAATAGTGTCTATATCTAAATGCTTTAGATACTCCTCAATCTCTTCAGGCTTCTTTCCTTTTTTCTCAATCAAAAAAGAAAAAAAATCATACAAGATATTCCCACTCTTTTTCTCTAGCAGTGCCTCTCTTATATTTTCAGGACTTATTTGTTTCATCTTATCTATAAAACTGAGAATTTCATCTTTATCAAGCTTTCTATTCTCAACAAACTCCACAAACTGCTTTTCAGCCTGTTTTTCATTACTTTTTCCAAACATTATTTTCTCCTCACTTTTTTATAATTTTTGCTCTTTAGATTTTTTCCTATTTTTTTGCCTAAAGTGTCCTTCCTCTTCACCTCCTTGTGATTTTTATCAAAGTCTTTTTTTGCTTTTTTGAATGCTTCTTTGAAAATCTCAAAACTTGGAAGCACTTCATCCATAACTGCCATATTCAATGCTCGCAATACAGCATTCTTAATCTCTCTACCTCCATATCCCTTAGTCAAACTAGAAAGGGCATTAAGCTGTTCATCATCAAATTCCACCATACCTTTTTCATAAAGTTTTTTTGGAATTAGTCGCAGAATAATTCTCTTTCTCAAATTCTTTTTTGGAAGTTTGAATTCAATGGATCGAAGAATTCTGCTATGGAAAGCCTTATCATAGTTTTCTTGAAGGTTTGTTGCAAAAATCACAATGATAGGTCGCTCTTCTAAGAGCTTTAATAACTCGCTTCGCAAAGAATTTGCAGCTTGATCTGCACTTTGTGCTACATTTGTAATCCTCTTACTCAAAAAACTATCTGCCTCATCAAAAAACAAAATCGCATCTTGTTTTTCTGCCAAGTCAAAAGCTTTGACAAGATTTTTTGGAGCATCTCCTACATACTTTGATTCGATATCTGAGTAATTTGCACTGATAATCTTTTTGCCCAACTCACTTGCGATAATGTGAGCCGACATTGTCTTGCCTGTCCCTGGTTTCCCATAAAAATTGATGATTGTTTTTGGAATCTCATCAATCTCTCTAAACCCCCAATCATCATAAATAATTCCTCGCTTTTGAATCAAAATAATTGCTTCTTTGAGTGCTTTTTCTGCCTTTTTATCAAGCTCTATTTGCTCCATCTTAAAGCGAGGATTTTTTGCCTCAAGCAAGAGGGGTTCAATATTCTTTCCATTTTTATTGTTTTGAGTTATGGATTGGATTTTGGCTTCACCATTAAGGACTTTTCTTACTTTTTCGGCATCTTTTTCATTGGTTGTGATATAAAAGTCCAAATTGTTTTTAAAATCACCTTTTGTTTTCTCAATCAAAAATTGAATCCTTGAACACATTAGAGAAAAACCAATTTTTTCTTCATGAGAGAGTTCTGTTTCACATTCTATATTGAGTTCATTTTTTCCACTTTCAACAACCTCGATAAAAAAACAAATACTTTCAAATCTTTTTAATCCATAATCTTGTCTACCTATTATTTCAACAACAGATTGTGCAAAATGTTCTAATTCCTGTTTAGAATCTTTTGTAAGTTCTTGACTCTTGTCAATAATTTCAGTTTTAATCATCATCTTGTTTGCCCCACATAAATTTCTTGTGCAACCTCATCTGTCACCTCTACGGTTTCGTGTCCAACAATTTTTCCATTTTTATTAAAGGATATTTTGACCTTATTGTATTTTCCATCTTTATATAGGCTGCTAATTTTCGCCTCTGCAGCTTTTAGTTCTTTCTTTTTTTCATCAACTTTGTCAAAAAAATCAGACAATGTCGATATAACAACTGCCGCAACTAGTGCAGCGACTCCTAATCCAATCAGCCAAGGCAATGCCATTTTTTACTCCTTTTTACTTTTTAAGAAGCATAATGATACCCCCCCCCCCCAAGTGTTTGTCAAGAGGTAAATGCAAATTTCTGAAAAAAATTTTGATTTTTTGAATTACGACACAACCTGTCGTTTGTGTATGAAAAAATGGGGTGCTATTTTTTGAGAGCGATTGCGATAGCCTCTTTGGCTCTCTCTCTGATGAACTCTGCAATCCCCTCTAGCCAATGATTGGGGAGATTGTATTGAGGGTGTTTGACAAACTCAAACTCTCTGAGATTTTCAAGCATAGGGATATGCTCTTTTGTAGCAAAGATTTGCATTTGTTGAGTGAAAGAGAGATCAAACTTTGAGGTTTTTCCCACCAAAGCTCTAGGAATATCATTTAACTCATCATCACTCAAAAAGTTAAAAACACAAAGTCCATTATCAAAGATAGGAGCAGGTTTGAGGAAGGCATTGTCCTCATTGCTTACAAGCATTCCGAAATTCCCCAAATGCCTATCGGTGTTGTAAATCAGAGAATCAAATATCATCAAATCAGCCAAAGCCCTCTCTCCATAGATTTTCTGAATAGCTTTGAGTAAATCAAATTTTTTGAGCCTTCTCTCCTCTCTGTCAAGACAAGAATACATCGACAAAAACCCCACATCCTCACTTGTAAAAAGCCTACACACACTCACAATCTCTTGATGATATTCTTTGAGATCGTAAGCCACACACTCAAGTCCCATTGTTTGGGCAACTTGTGCCATATAAAACTCACCATAGGCTTCTTTGCCTCCATTGGCAAATGCTTGGCTTGAAGCTTTGTATAGACAAATCTCCTCTCCCACATTTCTCCAGCATTTCCTCAAAGCCCCATAGGTGGTGTATTCAGGAGTAGTGATAAGCTCACTTGCTTGATAAGAGATTCCATCAAATGCCACTCTCTCAAGCATTTCATCAAATCTATTAGAATAAAGATTGCAATCCTTCCATTGATAAGCACACTCGCTAGGCACTATCCAATAAGTATCATTGAGAGAAAACCCCAAAGAAATATCAATATAATCCATTAAATCATTATTGAGAATGCAAGTGTTCAAAATCTTATCGACAAAGGCTCGATTTTTGGGAACTCTTCTTTTCTTTATCCATTTGTGTAATGTGTTTGGAGTGCATTCACTCTGCAACTCATAAGGAAGCATTGAGGGGATTAAAATCTCCAAATCCACAATCTCTATAATTCCCTCTTCCACTTTTGAGCCATTGAAGATTTGCTCTACTTTTCTCCTCTGCAATCCAAATCTTGCAATTGCCCTATCTTTGTTTTTGAGAAAATAATGCTTCTTTTCACTCATTGCCCTATCCTCTCAAACCTCGCTCTCACCCCTGCTTCTTCACCATTCTCCTCAAAGTTACATAAAACTTCATCCACTCATCAAGCTCCATCAATGGGTGTCCTCCCCATTTGGTGTGAGGTGGGAGGTTTTTGCCTACTGCTCCACGCCCTGCAATCTGTGTGAAATCTCCGATATGGATATGCCCTCCACTTCCTGCCTGTCCTCCCATTACCACATTTCGCCCTGTGGTAGTCGAACCTGCCAACCCCACTTGAGAAACCAAAATCGTATGCTCTCCGATGATGCAGTTGTGTCCGATTTGCACCAAGTTATCAATCTTGCTCCCCTTTTTGATGCGTGTTTCTCCAAACACTGCTCGATCTAGGGTGCAGTTTGCCCCAATCTCTACATCATCTTCGATAACAACCCTTCCATTATGATAGATTTTGATATGAGCTCCATCTTGGGTATGAGCGTATCCAAACCCATCACTCCCCACCACGCTTCCTGCGTGGATACTCACTCTATCTCCGATAAGTGTATCCGCATACAACACGACATTGGGGAAGATTTTGCACCCATTACCTATCTTTACCCTATCGCCTATCACTGCCCCTGCCATAATCACACAATCCTCTCCAATCTCCACATCTCTCCCCAAATACGCCCCACTCATTACCTTTGAGCTACTTGCCACCTTTGGCTCTGCTCCACTCTCCTCAAACATCTCTCTTGCAAAAAAGCTAGAGAGATAAGCAAAGGCTAGATGAGGGTTTTTCACTACAATGGCTTGGATATGAGAGGGAATTAAAGGAGCATTTTTCTCACTCACAAGAGTTGCTCCTGCTTTGCAAGTGCTAAGTTTGTCAAGATATTTGTCTTGATCGATATAGATAAGATCACTTGGTGTGGCTTCCTCTAGGGTGCTTAGAGATTTGACTTCAAAGTCTTTGAGATTGCTTGTATCAATATCTAGGTATTTCATCATTTCAAATAAACGCATTTCATTTCCTTACTCAAAATTTTTGCAACAATTTTATAATACTTTATTTTCAAAAAGGAGCTTTATATGAAACTTGGAGTGAATATCGATCACATCGCCACATTGCGAGAAGCAAGAAAAATCAATGAGCCAAACCCCCTAGAAGCTGTCTTTTTGCTCAAAAACGCAGGGGCTTCTCAAGTAACTTTGCATTTGAGGGAAGATAGACGCCATATCCACGATGAGGATTTCAAAGCCATTGTCTCTCAAAGTTTTTTACCTATCAATCTTGAATGTGCAAGTTCTATGGTTGAGCAAGTCATCTCCTACTCCCCTCATCGCATTACCCTAGTGCCTGAAAAAAGAGAAGAAGTTACCACTGAAGGGGGGCTAAACCTTGCCCAAGAGCAAGTCAGAAATGCAATCAAAAAACTTCATTTTCACTCCATTCCCACCTCACTCTTCATCGATCCAAAGCTAGAAAATATCCAAATCTGCAAAGAGCTAGGAGTGCAAAGCGTTGAGCTTCATACAGGAGAGTGGGCGAACCTCAATCTAATGGCTTACACAAATCTCAGACACACTCACAACGCTATCCCCTCACTTGATTTGCCCCTAGAAGTGCTAGAAGAGAAGATGAAAACTTGCCTAAAAGAGATACAAGAATGCTCTAAACTTGCCAAAGAGTTAGGGCTAGAAGTCTTTGCAGGACACGGACTAAACTATCAAAATGTCTCTCCTATTGCCACTATTACAGAGATAAGTGAGCTAAATATCGGACACTCAATCATCGCTAGAGCTGTCTTTGTGGGGCTATCTGAAGCAGTGAGAGAGATGAGGGAGCTTATTGAGAGATGAAAAAGATTGCTATAAGTTGTGGGGATATCAATGGAGTGGGATTAGAAATCCTGCTTAAGGCCCATGAGCAAATTATCCAAACTATCTCTCCAATCTATTGCGTGCATTATGAACTCCTCTCCACTGCCTCTTCTCTCCTCTCTCTTCCTCTCCCCTCTTCTCTCACCCCCTCAATGTGCCTCCCTCCCCCTCTCCCACTCCCTACAATCTCTCCAAAGACTATCAGCCAAGAGAGTGGAGCATATAGCTATGAGAGTTTTATCCTAGGTTGCAAACTATGTGAAGAGAGAAAAGCTAGTGCATTAGTAACCCTTCCTATCCACAAACAAGCTTGGCAATTAGCAGGAGTGAGGGAAATCGGACACACTCAAGCCCTAAGTGCAAGATATAAAAAAGAAGCGATTATGATGCTTGGTTGTGAGAAAATGTTTGTAGCCCTCTATACTGATCATATCCCCCTCAAAGAAGTTTCAAGCCATATCAAGAGAGAAAGGCTTTTTGAGTTTTTCAAAGCCCTCTATCACACTCATACAAAAGAGAGTTATTGTGTAATGGGGCTTAACCCCCACGCAGGAGATGGGGGAATGATAGGAGACGAAGAGCGTGAGATACAACTAGCCATCAAGCAAATCAATAATGAGCTAGGCAAAGAAGTGTTTAAGGGCGTGTATCCCCCTGATTGCTCTTTTATCCCCTCTAGGCAAAAAGAGTTTGATACTTGGATAGCGATGTATCACGATGTCGGACTTTGTGTGCTAAAGGCGATTTATTTTGAAGAGAGTATCAATGTAAGCCTAAATCTCCCTATCCTTAGAACCTCAGTCGATCACGGCGTGGCGTTTGATATCGCTTATGAGGGCAAGGCAAATATCACAAGCTATCTGAATGCAATTGCGTATGCGAGTGCAAAATAATCTCTCTCTCCCACTCTAGCCCTCCGTGAGTGGCGATGAGGAATGCTCCATTCTTTTCTTGAATGATTGATTTGATGATTTCTTGACGTAAAGAATCAATCTCATTGAATGGCTCATCAAGGAGATACAAATCACACTCTAGCACTAGCACCCCTGCAAGGGCGACGAGGCGTTGCTCCCCACCTGAGAGATGATAAAGGGATTTTTCACTCAAATGAGAAATCTCAAGTCGCTCTAGCATTTCTCTTGCCCTCATCTCTGCCCTCTCCTCTCCTTTAGCAAGGAGAGAAAATGCCACATCTTCTAGCACACTTGGAGCGATAAACTGATCTTCACTCTCTTGAAAAAGATACCCCACTCTTAGCTCTCTCTCCCTCTCAACCACTCCAAAACTTGGCTTCAAAAATCCTTGCAAGATTCCAAGCAATGAGCTTTTGCCACTGCCATTTTTTCCTTTGAGAAGCACCCTCTCCCCCCAAGAGATTTCAAAGTTGAGATTTTCAAAGATGATTTTATCCTCAATGCAATAGCCCAAATCTTTTGCTTTTAGCATACAACACTCACAATCATTGCCAAAACTAACCCCCAATCTTTCACCTCTACTCTCTCCTCTCTTAGGGCATAAAAATGTCCATTATACCCTCTCACCTCTAGCATTGCTCCTATTTTCTGAGCTTTTTGCAATCCAAGACAGATGATTTTGCCAATAAGATAGCCATAAGAGTGGCAAAGAAATGCAAATCCTCCCCTCCCACAAGTTCGCACTTTTAGAGTATATTTAGCCTTTTCTATCTCTACCCTTAGCTCACTCATCATCTTTGAGCTCATCAAAATCAAAAAATTCATCTTCTTTGGCAAAAAGCTTTGCAGAGATTGAGCGATAAACAAAAAATCTCTTCCAAAAAATAGTCCCAAACTCAAAGCGATAATACAATTTGCCCTCATTAGCACCACTATCGCCTCTCCTCTATCGCCAAAAACCCAAAGCACTCCCACCCAAAGAGCGATAAAGAGATTCAAAAAAAGTAGCCAAAGAAGTGTTTTTTTGAGATTTTTTGAGAGGACTAGCACCCCATAGAGGGCTACAAGAAGCAAAAATGGAGAAAAGTCAAAAAACACAAGGCAATCAAAAACCACCAAAATCACAAAATAAAAAAAGGGCTTTTTCATAGAGCTTTTGGCATATATTTTAAGATAAATTTCACTACTCCCACACACACCAAGCCCTCAATGCCAAGCAAGGGGAGATTGTAGAGGAAAATCGCCCAAACCCCATACTTTAGCTCTGTATGATTAAGAAGCAAGATTAGACTAAGTAACATTAAAGAAAGCAAGGTGGGTAATGCCCCACCTAAGAAAAGCTGATAGGGTTTAAGAGAAGTGATTTTGGGTTTGAGAAAATGCCATATCACAATGGTAGGAAGCGAAAGCGTGATGATATTCACGCCCAAAACCCCCAATCCTCCAAATCCAAACAAAAGGGCTTGAAAAAGCAAGGCAATTGAGATAGAGAGGATTGCATACCCTCCTCCCAAAGCCCCCACCACCCCACTAAGAATCAAATGAAAGCTAGTGGGTCCAAAAGGAATATGGATAAAAGATCCCACAAAAAACAAGGCTGAAAGCAAAGCGATTTTGGGTAGCTCTTTTTGAGGGACTTTATAGAGTGCATAAGCACAAAGTGGAGCACTCACAGCCCACCCAGCTATGAGTGTAGGGGTGTTAAGAATGCCCTCAGAGATATGCATCAATCTCTCTTTCTTGACTTAATCAAACTTAGGATTCCAAACAATCCTAGAAGCAATCCCACTGCACTCAAAACCCCTGAATATCGCTCATAAAGAGGCTGATTGTAGGTTGAGAGTGAAAAATCTTTCCCCACCTCAAAATCAAACTCTTGGGTATGCTCCCCGTGATCACTTGTGCCACTCACAAATGCTCGATAGCTCCCCTCTCTTGGAGGCACAAATGCAAACACCCCTCTCTCATCACAACTACTCTCTAGCAAAGGAATGGCTGATTCTCCCTCATAGATTGTAATCTTGGCAAAACTTGCAGGGGTGGTTTGAGAAAAATTGATATGGAAGACTAAAGCCTTGCCCTCTTTGAGATCATAGAAAATCCCGTGAGCCCACACACTCCCTAGCCAAAGACTCAATACACACAATACTCTAATCATCATTTCAACTCAAAAGTAAGCGAAGATTGAATAAAAAGCGTTGTGGCTTTGGGATCATCAAAAAGCGTTTTCTCAAAGCTCCCTGCAATGATTTGCAAACCTTTGGCTTTGATAGGGATTAGCACTTTGCCCTCGCTATCGGTTTTGACTTGCAATTCATCGTGATTTGCCACCTCAATACTCACACCACTTGCAGGTTTGCCATTTTCAAGCACCAAGATAGGGAGAGAATCACCCACTTTGAGAGAGAATGGGTTTTTGAGAGGAACTATCTCATAGACTTCACCCACAGGTTTAGTCATTGAATCACTCCAAGAAAAGAGAGTTTTTGTCATCTTGATAGAGTGCAAAGAGCTAAAAACAATGCCCTTAGCACTCATTCTATCGCCCTTGACAAAGCCTTTGTGAGTCTCCACCCAATACCCTGCATCAAAAATCGCTGTCATTATCGCAGGAGTTTTCTCACTCAAAACTAGGGCGTTTTTTTGATAATCAATCCCTGCTTTGATACTTTGCAAATCGCTTCCATAGGCTTTGATACTAAGAAGTTGAGAGGGGTTGTATTTCTCAAACCCTTCATGAGTCCAAAACGCAATCTCATATTTATTTTTCCCCACAGGCTTTGCCACGATTTGATGAGCAAACACGCCACTAAGCAAAATACTCATAGCCAAAAACGCTCTTAGCATTCTCTCTCCTTGATTGAAATAAAGGCACAATCTTAGCAAAGCAAAGTTTTTATCACACCAAAAAGTCTTAAAAACTCTAACAATTTTGGATTTTTATTTCTTTTGGTTACACACAGATTTTCTTGCTAAATTTTGATTAATTTCCTTTACATTTTATATAAAATTTATTTTTGGTTTCTACAATTGCATCAAATCCTTTGAAAAAGGGATTGAAATCAACTTTAGGAGAAAAAATGAAAAATTTATTAGTAAGTGCGATTTTGGGTGCAATGTGTGTGAGTGGATTGAGTGCTATGGATTTGAAGGGAATGATTGAGGGGATTGATGATAGCTCTAAGACAATTCAAGTCAATGGCAACACAATCAAAGTAATGCCCTACACCAAAATCAAGCAAGAATCTTGTGGCATAGGCTGGGATAGTGCCAAAAAGTTTGTTGATCTCAAAAAAGGAGATTTTATCAAAGTCGATCTCTCTAAAAACTCTCAAAAAATGGTTGCTGAGAAAATCAAAATCAAATGCGTCAAAAATCCTGCGTATTGATTGTGGGTTCTCCCCCACCCTTTAATCTTCTAACTCTTCTGTCTTATACACACAATACCCCTCATACGCATAACTTGCATCAATCCCCCTCATAAAGACTTCACCACTCTCACACTCCTCGCTCAAAGCTTCTTTGAGCAAAATTTTTAGTTCCAAGTCTTTGACTACACTTCGCTCCATTGCCAAAAGATAATCTTCTCTTGAAATCTTGCTCCAATCCACCACTTTTCCTAGCTCTTTTTTGAAAACAAGATTGAGCCAGATTCTCATACTTCTTCCATTTCCCTCACGAAATGGATGAGCTACATTCATCTCTACATATTTCTCTACAATCTCCTCAAAACTCCCTTGAGGCATAGATTGGATTTTGAAAAGTGCTTCTTTGAGATAAGTGATAGGAGCAAATCTAAACCCACCCTTGCTGATATTTACTCCTCTTATCTCTCCTGCAAATTCATAAATCTCTCCAAAAAGCTCTTTGTGAATCACTCTCAAACTCTCAAAACTCCCTGCCTCCAAACTATCTAGCATACCACTTTCAAAGAGTTTTTTAGCTTTGAGCTTGCTTAATCTCTCTTCAACCCTAGCAAGCTCTATCTCACTTTGGATTCCAAGTTTGTTTTTTAGCATTTCAAAGTTTTTTGACTAGCTTATAGTGTTTTTTGGAAAAATCACACCCCAAAAGAGCTTCAATCTTGCCTAGGATTCTGTGGCGTTTTTCTCGCTTTGTGAGTTTGTGAGTGGGGTTGGCTTCATAGAGTTTGGGGATAGAGAAATCAAGCGTATTTTCCTCTAGCCACTCTAGGGCGACTTTGGGATGAGTCCCCCTAAACTCTCTCAAAACCTCACTATCAATCTCTGAGTAGTCATAGGTATTGGGTTTGTGCTTCCAGTATTTGGCGACTTTGGAGTGCTTGAGTGTCATTTTCTCCTCTGAGCGAATCCACCCATAGTGATAGATTTGAGCTTGAGTTAGCACAGCTTTGGGATAGCGTCCTGCTTTGTTACTGCCATCTAGCACCACCCAGAACAATCCATCAGGAGCATAGCTCCTCACACTTGTCTTAATCGCCCTCACTTCCGTGCGATACCACCCTGAAGAGTAGGCATAAGTGTGAGCGTTGCCATAGAAGTGCTTGTAGTGAAATGCCAAAGCCTCTACATTGCTATCTTCTAGGCAGGTTTGCATCGCTTCTTTGATATGGGCTAAATCTTGCTCGTGCAATACCTCATCAGCCTCAAGATAAAACGCCCAATCCCCACTGCACTGAAATTGAGCAATCATTTTTTGCTGTCCATAGATATAGCCCTTACTGACCATTTTCTCACACCAAGTGCTTTGAATGATTTTGATTTTCTCCCCTCCTTCCTCTCTCTGCAACTCCTCCAAACGCTCTAGCGTATCATCTTCACTCACCCCCACATTGACAATAAACTCATCAACTAAAGGAAGAATAGATTGGATAGATTGGATAAAGGGATAGCCCAAAATTGAGCCATTTTTAAGAAAAGTAAAACCACTAATTTTCATTTCACGCCTTAATGTCTAAAAGATGAATAGAGGGTGGGGGAAGCACCTCTTCCTCCTGCTCCTCTTGAGGTCTTGCCTCTTGTTGCTCTCTGCTTTGCTCTTGAGAATTTCTAGAGTCCCTATCAGGATTGATTGCCTCATTTTCCTCTAGTCTTCTCACTTCTTGAATATCATTGAGCTTGTTTTGAAAATCTTGCATATTTGCCACATTTGCTACATCAGCTCGGTGCTGAATCCCTGCTTGATGAGTGGCACTCACTTGTGAATTTTGATTGATAAAGGTTAGGTTTCCAATTGAACTGATTGCCATTTTTTCCTCCTCAAAGCACTAGGCTTTTTTGCTTGGCATAGACAACATTTGCACCTTGGATGATTTTGACAAATCTCCGTTTTGTATAATCGACAACTACCCTTTGATCTAAAACCCCATTTAACCCTGCCAAAATTTTAGCACTTTTATAGATCATCTCCTCTCTTGGTGCTTTTTTGCCACAATGGATAATCATATGCGAGGAGGGAATGTTTTGTAAATGAAGCCACAAATCATCTGCCTTTGCGTCTTGAAGCAATTTGACATTTTCTTTGGCATTTTTCCCCACTGACACCTTAAACCCATCGATAAAAAAGCTCTCATAATCTTTTTTAATCTCTTTGTTTTTTTGGAGTTTTTGGGAGAAGATTTGCAAATCCTCAATATCTTGGGTTTGCTTGGCAAAGTTGATTTGAGAGTGGAGGAAGGTGATTTTTGAGTGGAGATTCTCAACTTGGAGATGAAGATTTGCGATTTTTTTGTTTGTCTTTTTGCTTTGAGCAAAAAAGTAATTTGCCCCCTCAGAAAATGAATAAATCTTCTCAGGAAACACAATCTCTACCTCTCCCCCCTCATAATCACTTAGAGTTAGTGGAGAGTGAAAGTAGCTTAGGGTATGAAGATTTGAGAGAAGGAGACTCCCCCACAATGAATATTTTTCTCCCTCACACTTTAGCTCTTCAATCTTAGGGAGAGAGTGCAAAATCTCTTGATTGAGTGCTAGTTTTTTCTCCAAACTCTTTAGCACAACGCCCCTTTTCTCTTCCAACCTCTTAGCATAGAGCAAATCATATTCTTGCTCCAAAACCTCTTTGATATTCTCAATCTTCTCTATCTTTGGAGGGGTGAGGGGTTGAGGAAGTGGGGTAAGGGGTTTTTGGGGTTTGACTATCCTCACACTGCGATTTTCTCCAATATGCCTTAGGGCTTCAAGCACGATATGATTTTCATCAAGTAAAATCACATTGGTATATCTCCCTGTAAATTCAAAATGCAAGAAAAGTTTTTGCTCTTTGTATTGGCTTTGGTGCAAAAAGCTAAGAATCAAAATGCGATTATTCCCATCAAGAGAGCTAGAGAGGAGTTTGGCTCTTGTGCAGTATTTTGAGAGTGCCACATCAAAGGGAGCATTATAAGGAGAGCCAAGTAATCGCTCTTTGCTTGTATAAACCCTAGAATTCCCCTTAGTCATATCGATATAAAATTCATCAAAATCTAAAATGAGCAAAAATAGATTATCCTCTAAGCGTCTAAGAGAGTAGATAGTTTTGTAGCTTGAGAAAAGCTGACTGAGGGCTTGAAGAGTGGCGTATTTCATATTTGAAGCTTTTTGTTGGCAAACTCTAGGGCTTCAGGAGTGAGGGTAGAACCACTAATCATTCTAGCAATCTCTTTCACTCTCCCCTCTCTATCCAAAAGGATCATCTCACTTTTTTCCTCTCCTTTTTTGACTAAAAAATGTCTGTCTGCATAAGAGGGCAAATGAGGTTGATGAGAGATAGCAAAGACTTGATAGGAGCTAGAGAGTTTTTTTAGCACTTTTGCTACTCCCTCACTCTCCTCTCCACTCAAATTTGCATCAATCTCATCTAAGAGCAAAATCCCCCCATCACTTTTGTTTTCTACTGCCAAGATTGCGAGTCTTAGGCGATTATACTCCCCTGAACTTAGGGTTTCTACTTGAGAATCCCCCAAAGACAAGACAATCTCATCACTCCCTCTCTCACTCACTTCCCCCTCTCTCATCTCTACTCTCACCCCACCAAGAAGCAAAAGCTTGGCATAGGATTGGATTTGCTCTCTTAGAAGTGGAAGGGCTTTTTCTCTCTCTTTGCTAAGATTTTTGCCCACTCTCTCCAAAATCTCTTCACTGCTTTGGATTTGCAAAAGCAAAGAGGAAAAATCCTCATCAATACTCTCATAGCCTTTAAGTTTTTGCTTTTGTTCTTGCAATCTCTCTAATGCCTCTTCAATCCCACCATAGCGACTGATGAGAGAGTTGAGGGTAGAAAGTCGATCTAGGATTTCTTCAGGATTGCTCCCCTCTAGCTCCTCTAATTTCTCACACTCACTCTCTATCACAGCCCTCACTTCCAAAAGTGCTGATTCAAACCCCTCAACCTTGATTTCCACACTCTCTAGGAAACTTCCCACACTTCCCATACCCTCAAGGGCATTGAGGGCTTCATTGGCTAGGGTTTGAAGTTTTTCTCTCTTAGATAGGCATTTTTTAAACTCCAAAAGCTCCTCATACTCTCCCACTTTGGGATTCACTCTCTCAATCCTCTCAATCTCAAAGAGAGCAAACTCTTTGAGTTCAGCTAGATTTTTTTGCTCTTCTTTGAGGGTAGTGAGCGTTTTTTTCAACTCTTGCAATCTCTCAAACTCACCTCTAAAATCTTGCAGATTTTTTTTGTGATTCTCATTTTCTATCAAAGAATCCAAAACCCCTATCAAAAAGGGGCTTTGAAGCTCATTTGAGTTTTTGTGGGTGAGAAATTTAAGATAGGGGGTGAAGATTTCATTTAGTCGCTTTTTGGAGGTGGATTGATGATTAATCACATAGCGAGTTTTATCCTTTTTGAGGATTTGAATCACTACTTCATCTTCATCCATATACTCTTGCAAATCCACTTCCCCCTCTATCCTTCCCTCAATCACTGAAGCATTACACTCCTTAAGCCCAAAAAGAGAGAGGAGGGATTGGAAAAACACTGATTTTCCTGCCCCACTTGCTCCACTGATGACATTTAAGCCATTGCAAAGCTCCAAAGAGAGAGAGCTAAAGCTTGGAGAGTCTTTGATGAGGATATTTTGGATATACACGATTTACTCTCCCCAATGAAATTTTTCTCTTAGCACTTCAAAATAATCCCTCTCTTTGGGATAGATGAGTTGTGCTGATTGTGGATTGCGTCGGACTTTGAGAGTTTGGGTGGGGAGAAAATCTAGCATTTTTTGCCCATCGATGATGATTTTTGACTCCTCAAAGACTTCAAACTCTAGCTCCATATTATCTCCCACCACCATTGGGCGTTGGGTGAGGGAGTGAGGGGCTAGGGGGGTGAGAAGAATATTTTTGCAATAAGGATAAACCACGCTCCCACCTGCTGAGATATTATAAGCTGTTGAGCCTGTGGGAGTGGCGATGATTAAGCCATCACAATAGTAGCGATTGAAAGCTTTTTGGTTGATTTTTGCCTCTATTTGTGTCATTGTGGAAAGCGTGTTTTTGGAGATTAAAACCTCATTGATACAAAGAGAGAGCAAAGATTTGTTGAGATACACCCCTAGCATTGTATGCTCTTGCACCTTGTAGTCCCCACTAGCTAGTTTTGGGATAAAAGAGAGAAAATCACTCACTCCTATACCTGTAAGAAACCCTAGCCTTCCTGCATTGATTCCTAGAATGGGGAGAGAGTGAATCTTTCTAAGAGTGGAAATCAAAGTCCCATCTCCTCCTAGAGAAAGGATAAACTCACTCTCTCTCTCAATCCTCTCTAAACTCACTCCCTCTAGTCCATAGCAATTACCCTCATCTATCAAAAGAGAGTAGCCATACTCTGAAAGCTCACATTTAAATGTGTGAAGAAGTGAGTGAATATTTGGGATTTTCTCCCTTAAAAAAATCCCAATATATTTTTGCATTCTTTAGCCTATTGAATGTAATACGCTCTGATGAAATATCCCCTTTTGTCTGCTTTTTGCACACTCAAGCCCTCAAAGGTGGTGATATTTGGCAAAGATTTGCGAAGATACTCAATCACATTTCTTGCCCTAAAAGAAGCCAATCCCTCTTGTTTGAGCTCGGGGCTAAAGCCTGAGTATTGTTGATTATCTACCACACCGCTCACCTCTAATGCAACGATTTTTTTGTTTTCTTTCAAAAGATTTTGGATATTGACGACCAAAACCTTAGCACACTCTTGAGGGATATTCCATCTTCCCTTTTGCGCGTTATAGCACTCTACAACTAGCTTGTTTTGAGGTTTGATGACATAATTGAGCTTCTCAACCACGCTTGAGGCTTGTTTTTTGAGAACTGCATTTTCCTCTTGCAAGACTTTGATTTGGCTGTTTTTGATTCCAATTTGCTTGATGAGTTCATCAATCTCTTTGCTTGAAGGCTCATTGCTTTGTGCCACTGGCTCTTGAGTAGGAGCGATGAAATCTTTAGTGGAGCTTTTGTGTTTGATAAGATAATAATATCCCACACCTCCCAAAGCACCTGATAAAATCAACACACTCAAAAATCCAAGCAAAAAAGTTGCAACTCCTCCCTTTTTTTCTTTGGGTTGCTGGATACTTACACTTTCCATTTTCTCTCCTTACCTTTAGATACTTGCTCTAATTGCATCAAAAGCATTTTGCACTTGAATAAACTTCTGATGATAGCTTTGTTTTTTTTCATTATCGGACAAAAATACATTATCTGGATGATATTTTTTGACAAGTTGCAAATATTTTCTTCTCACAAGCGAGAAATCATCTCCCATTTGACAATCCAAAATCAAATAGTTTTGCTCCATTGCCTTCTCTTCTTTTGTGGCAAATGAAGAATGCGATCTGACAAAATCAAAGCTCAAAAGCATATTGCCCACAATCCTCTCCTCAATCAATCCCATAAAAGTGTCCCAAAACCCACTCTTAGAGCTATCAAGGATAATCTCTAAATCTTTTTTCTCCTTGATAAATTCTCCAAAAAGATTGAGGATACAGCGTTTGGCTTTGATATCTCTTCTCTCCAATCGCAGTAATACTTCAGAAGCATTAAGAATCCTAGCCCCCACTCTGAAGCGATAGATTGCACTATTGTATCCTAGAGTTTTGATACGGATAGGGAGATGAGAGAATGCAAAAAGCGTAGAGAGGGAGCAAGAAGCCTTGTTTTCAGGAAAATGAAATATCCAATTGAGGAAATATTTTTTCTTAATCAGCTTTGAGTCATCAAGGATAAGAATCGAGTTTGAAAGCTTATGCACGCTAGAGAAGTGGCGTTTAGCAAAATTGAGGATTTTATGAAGCATTGGATATTCTTCTCTAACAGCAATTTCAATATACTTAGAATACACGCCGATATAAATCAAATTGCAAATTTCCTTCTCTTAAATGATGATGTTATTTTACAATTAAGAATGAAAATCTTGGATTAGTTTTTTGGAGTTTTTATGGATTTTTTACCTCTTTCTTTGCTTGGATTACTCTCTGGAATCTCTTCAGGAGTTTTTGGAATCGGTGGAGGGACAATCATCGTCCCCTCTCTCTCACTTCTTGGACTTGATGTCAGGCACGGCATAGGGATTTCAATCTTTCAGATGATTTTTGCAAGTTTTTTTGGTTCTTATCTCAATTGCAGAAAAAAACTCATTGATTTTAGAGTAGGAGTCGTGCTAGGAGTAGGGGGAATCTTTGGCTCTAGCTTATCGGGGGTGATTCTCACCTATGCCTCTACTCGCTCAATCTATATCGCTTTTTTCCTCTTCACTTTTTTTAGCTTCATCAAATACTTCTTTGGAAGCAAAAAAACCTACACCCTCCAAATCCTTTCTTCTTTGAAAAAAAACATTATCCTCTTTTTCTCAGGGTGTATTGTAGGGGTGTTTGCTTCAAGTTTGGGCGTGGGAGGAGGGTTGCTCCTAGCTCCATTGCTAGGCTATTTTTTGGGGTTAAACTCCAAAGAGGTTGCTCCTTTGGCTCTCTTTTTTATCTGTTTTTCCTCTCTCTCAGGGGCAATCAGTCTATACAATGCCAATCTTTTGCAATTTCAAGAGGGCTTTATCGTGGGGATTTGCTCAATGATTGGGGTATGGATAGGAATCTATCTTATTGCCAAACTCTCCCCTCAAACTCACAAAATCGCCCTAGCTTGTATCTATATTGCCTCAATGACTGCTACGCTCTCAAAGATTATCCACCTCTAAAAATCCTCGATAATTTCTGCGTAAAAGATTGCCATTGAGGGGGTTTAAATACTCAAGCAAAATATCCACTCCCACCACACCCCCTCCTATCTCTCTCATCACAATCTTTGCCTCATAACCATTGAGATTGAAGCTCAAAAAAGAGCATTGAGGGAGAGAGTATTTTTGCAAACACACTTTGCTAAGGGAGAGAAGAGATTTTTCATAGGCTTTGAATTGAGTGTGGAAATGTTGAGTATTAAGCAAATCTTGATTCCTCCCTTTTAGCTCAAAAATAGAAGCAAGACTTAGAGCAATGGCTAGTATAAGCACTAAAGCATAAAAAGAGAAAAACCCCCTACTCACTCCCACTCCTCTCTGACTATCTCAACCCCACATAGCCTCACTCCCCCTGCATTCTCTAAAATCTCAAAATCCTCTACTTCTTTGAGCAAAATTTGCCCATTAAGCCTTAGCTCTCTTTGAGGATTGAGGGAGAGGGTGATTTGAGGCAAAAGGGGGAAAAACAACCCACAAGCCACACTTTGCTCTAATTTCATTTCCCCCTCTCTATACTCTAGCACTCTCAAAACCCTCTTATCAAGCCTAGAATACACAAAAGGGCTAGGGTAAGCAAAGCTGATTTTATCTTCCTTGCATTGGGTGGGGAGAGGGGAGAAGGTAGGAGAGAGAAAATAAGAGAGATTTAGAGGATAAAAAGAGATTGATTGAGAGCCAAAAGAAAGAGAGGGAGAAAATCTCAAATATTGCTCTATCATCAAAACCGCATTTTGCACTTCAATTTGTCGAAGTTGGAATTTAGAGTAAGCAATCTTGCTTCTTGTAAGCTCTAGCATTATTTTGCTACAACCAAGAATCAAAACACAAAAGATTAACAATGCCAAAAGCACTTCAAGAAGTGCAAACCCCCTTCTCATCTCAAATCTTCCAAAACAAAGATTTTCTTCCCCTCACTCTCCCAAACCCTCTCTTTACCCTCAAAGACAAGATCTCCACTTCTTAAAACAATCTCTTTTGAATCTTGAGGGGTAAAAGTGAGGGGTTGGATAGGAAAAAAGGTTTTGGGGTATGAGAGGAAAGCAGACAAGAGCAGAAGTGCAAAGCTAAGAAGCATTAAGCAAAATAGTGCTTCTAGGAGCAAAAAGGCCTTGCTAGATTGCAAAAACCTCTCTTTCAAAAAATATCTTTTTGTCTTTTCCATCTTCTTGATAGCTTACCTCAAAAATGGCTTTATATCTCCCTTTTTGAAGATTTGAGAATGCATTACTTGCAAAATATCCATTCTCATAGTGCATTTTGCCAATCTCTACTTTTTCTTGTTTGGAATTGATTTTTTCCATATAGAGAAAGATTGAGAGGTTTTGGGGTTGTTTGCATAGAGCTTTGACATAGAGATGATTGTCTTTTTGGGCATCAAGATAGAGGGATTGCTGAGTTTGAAATTTGGCTTTTGCAAGATAGGGAGGGAAAAGCTTGGCATAGCCATTGACTTGGGGGAATTTGTTTATCCCTAGATAGAGTTGATATTCTTTGGAGAAGCGATTTTGATCTTTGATGATTTGATTGATATTGCTATCTACTTCTCTTTTGGAAGAAAAGTAAGTATCATCTTCTTTTGTGGGGTGCTTTATAGCAATCACCACACTTGCAATAATCATACACACCATTACTCCCAAAAATACAAAAATCCCTAAGGGCCAATAATTTTTTTTCATTTTTTCAACCTTCCAAACACATAAATAAAAGCTATGATTGTAAGCATAATTCCCAACATTACATAAATAGAATAACGAACAAGGTTATTACTTCCACTTTTATCTACAATCAGATTGTTCTCTAGGCTTTCTCCCTTGCTCTCTGCAATCTCATCAGCAAGTTGAGCATATCCATTGAGGATTGAGGCTGAAACTTTGGGATTGGGCAAACCCTTCTCTTGCATCAAAATTGGCACCATATACTCTGTAATAATCCTAGAGCCATCAATCCCTTTAATCTCTGGATTTAGCACGATATCAATCTTTTTGTGAGATTTCACAAAAAAAATCACACCATAAGGAGCTTTGAGATTTTGCAAAATCCCCTCTTTCCACGCTTTTCTTACCTCTTTTTGATTCTCTCCCTCTAGCTCATCTCTTACAGCCACATACAATGCTACTCCACTCTTTTGATAAAGTTCTTCAGAGAGCATTTGGATAAATCCGATAGATTTTGGGGCAAGAATCTCGCCTTGATTTTGTAAAACAAAGTTTTGGGAGAAAAGGGGGGCAGATATAAGGCCAATCCAAAGGATTAGCCTACTAAAAAATCTCATCTTAGCTTAGGTTGAGTAAGAAGTTGGGGATAAAAGGCAAAGAGATTGAAAGCACAATCATCAAAACAATCAATCCAAGCAAGATTTTTTCTAAGTTATTCATCTCTCACTCCTTATTTGACAAGCTTATAGTATTGAGAATTTGCAGAGTTGTTTGCTTTGATCTCTGCACTCTCCAATACATAGGCATTAGTTGCTTGAGCCTTCTGGGTTTTCCACGCTTGGATTCCAAGTCCTGTAACCACACTCAAAAGCACAACGACTAAAAGTAATAACCCTGCAATTCCATTTAAACCAAACAAACGATTCATTTTCTCTCCTTAATTTTGAGGTTTAAGAGATTCGATATAGGCTGAAAGTGCATCGATTTGAACGCTATTGAAATGTGCGTGATCAAATGAAGGCATTTTTCCAATCAAACCTTTTTTACCATTTTTAAGCACAAGAGCTAGGAATTTGGGTGTGCCATAAGTGCTTAAATCTGCTGCCACTCCATCCATTCCTTTGCCATCATCTCCATGACAAGCATTACATCCTGCATTGTTATAGACTTCTTTTCCTTTGGCAACATCAGCAGGATAGCGAGTATGCTTCACTTCTGAAATATCAGCCATAATATAAGACGCCACAGCTTTGGCATCATCTTCATTCATCTCAACAGGAGGCATCTCAGAATCAGCACCCAAAAGTCCTTTTGAACCCATTTTGATTGTATTCATAATCCCCTCTTCTTTGCCCCACATTGTTAGGTTTTGTGCCTTTCCTCCCATTCCTTCAGCCGTGATTCCATGACATTGAGAGCATTGCACCAAAAACATACTCTCACCCATTTCTACAAGCTGATTTTGATCAAGGTTTTTCCACTTCTCTTCATATTTTTGATTGTATTGAGCAACTTCTTGATTGTATTGTCCAATTTGAGAGAAAGAATTGAGGGGATAGCCTACAAAGATATACCAAATTCCCCAAATGATAATAAACACAAAGCACAATCCCCAACCAAAAGGAATATGATTTTCAAACTTACCAATCCCATCCCACATTTCACCTGAGAGCTTTCCTTTTGGGGTTTTGCTCTTCATTTGTTTTGTATATGAATTGACAACAAAAGCTGTCAAAGTCAAAATTCCAATTGCAGCAATGAATGCAAACAAGTTGATTTCATCGCCTAGATTAAACCACTTCATACTTTTCTCCTATTTTCTTTTTTCAATAATCTCATCATCAATGCTATCATCTAAAGCAAGACGAGAATATTTCTCATAATCTCTAATGCCTTTTCTCTCATCTCTATACATTTTGAAAATATAGAGATAAAGAAAGACACACAAAAGGAGCGTTACAACTAGATAGATAATTTTTTGCAACGCAACCAAAGTGTTTAAGTCCATTTTATTGTCCTTGAGCTACTCTTCTTGATTGTCCCAAGCTGTTGAGATAAGCAATCAAAGCTACAATCTTTGGAACTTCGCCCTTCTTGTAAGCCTCAGCAACTTTTGGATCATTCATATCAGCCACGATAACTCCTGCTTCTTTGAGGAAGTTTGCTTTGGCTTGCTCCACGCTTCCTAACTCTACTCCACCCTTAGTATCATAAGGCACACCAAAGACAACTTTTTGAGTATAAGCTTCAGCATAAGCTGTATCAAAGTCAGTCTTTGAGCTATAAAGTGGCTTATATGAAGGCATAATCGAACCTGGCACTACGCTTGTAGGCTCCCACATATGATTAGCGTGCCAATCTGTGCTTCTGATATCCCCTACACGATGCAAATCAGGCCCTGTTCGCTTTGAACCCCAAAGGAATGGTCTATCATAAGCATACTCTCCACTTAGGCTATAAGGCCCATATCGATCGGTTTCAGATTTGAATGGACGGATAAGTTGAGAGTGGCAGTTATAGCACCCTTCCTCGATATACACTTGACGCCCTGCAGTCTCAAGCACACTATAAGGTCGCAATCCCTCTAAAGGTCTTGCAGTTTTTGCAAATCCAGGCAAAATCTCTACAAGTCCTGCGATAGAGAACACAGCAACAAAAGCCAATGAAAAAAAGAATGGATTTTTCTCTAACCAATGAAACATAATTCCTCCTTAGTCTGCCATAGGTGTAGCGTATTGAGGTTCTTTCTCCAAAACGCGTCCTGAATTGATAGTCATCAAAATGTTATAGACAAACATTACAAATCCGACAAAATACATCACTCCACCAATACCTCTGATGACATAGTAAGGCATCAATGCCACAACAGTGTCGATAAATTGATAGCTCAATACTCCATAAGCATCAGTATCTCTCCACATCATACCTTGAGTAATCCCTGCAATCCACATTGAAGAGAAGTAAAGAATGATTCCAATTGTCATCACCCAAAACTGAGCGTCAATGAGTTTTTTGGAGTAAATCTCACGCTTGAAAAGTCTTGGAGTCATATGATAGACTGCTGCAATAATCATAAATCCTACCCAACCTAGTGCTGCATCATGCACGTGTCCGACAATCCAGTCAGTGAAGTGTGCCAAAGCATTAACAGATTTGATGGATTGAATTGGACCTTCAAGTGTTGTGAGCATATAGAAAGTTGAGGCCAAAATCATAAACTTGATGATTGGAGATTCTCTGAGTTGTTGCCATTGCCCTCTCATTGTAAGAAGCATATTGATACCTGTTCCCCAAGAAGGCAAAATCAAGATGACAGAAAACACAGATCCCAAAGTTTGCACCCAATCAGGGGTAGTAGAGTAAATGAGGTGGTGTCCTCCTGCCCAAATATATACAAACATCAAAGCCCAGAATGAGAACAATGTAAGCTTGTATGAGAAAATAGGTTGCCCTGATTCTTTTGGCAAGAAGTAATAAATCAATCCAATAATCCCTGAAGTAAGGACAAATGCCACAGCATTATGTCCCCACCACCATTGAATCATCGCATCATTTGTCCCTGAATACAGAGAGATTGAATGCCAAAGGCTTCCCATATTGGCTACAAAATATGTAGGGATTGAGAGGTTATTGAAGATATAAAGTGTCGCAATTCCGATAAATGTAGCGATGAAATACCACAAAGAAGCATAAATCGTCTTCTCTCTTCTCACGCCCATACTTCCAAAAAGGCTCACACCCCAAAGCACCCAAGTTACAACTACAAGTAAGTCAATAGGCCAA
Source organism: Helicobacter brantae (assembly GCF_003364205.1). Taxonomy (GTDB): domain Bacteria; phylum Campylobacterota; class Campylobacteria; order Campylobacterales; family Helicobacteraceae; genus Helicobacter_G; species Helicobacter_G brantae. The sequence continues at coordinate 101,208 of NZ_NXLV01000002.1, read as the reverse complement.
ATGAGTTCAGCATATTCTTTGGATTGAGTAAGTCCTAGAAGCAAAGTTACCACAGCCAAAATCATCACAAGCATATACACACCAAAATGTGCCAAACCGATGAATTTCAAAAATGGATGTTCTGCATAAGAGATTTTAAGCACTCTTTGTCCAAAATAATACCACCCTGCCCAGATTCCACTAAGTGTGAATCCAAAGATTACACCATTGGTGTGGATAGGTCTAAGTCGTCCAAAAGTCCCAAACTCCCCTGCCAAATAGTTAAGGTTTGGGAATGCCATTTGCAAAGCGATAATCACTCCAATCAGCATTCCTACGATACCAAAAAGCAAAGTTGTGTACATAAACAATTTTGCAATCGTATAGTCATACTCAACACTCTTTACAGCATTGTCTTGCATAGTTCCTCCTAGTTATTTGATAAATGTTTTCCAAAAACATTTTTTCTAGATTCAAAAGGCATAATTATACACCTATAAAACCTAAAAAAAAACTTAACTATATGTTTTTTAGCTTAAATTTTGCTTCGCACCCCTTATTTTTCACTCAAAAACCCTACTATCTCCTCTCCTGAAACCTCGCTCACATAGAGGTATTCTCGCAATCTTTGGGGGATTTGATTTCTCCTTGCAAAATCTCTGAAAATTTTAGTCATCTTTCCTTCTTTTTTGGGAAACAAAAAAAGCGTTTTCTCACTCCTCTCAATCACAAACCCCACAATCTCGCAAGAAAAGTTTTGCCTTGCAATCTCTCTTTTTTGCTGATAGCTCAAGAGATATCCCCTCTTTTTTAGCTCCATATCCAAATAGTGCATATCCTCCCCTTCACTTCCCCTACTCCAAAATGCTATCCCTCTAAACTCTCCTATCTCTTTGTAAGGATAAAGTCGCTCCCTATCTTCTTGCAAAAACTCAAAGCTTTGAGCTATCCCTTTTGAATGTTTCTGAAGTAATGGCTTTAAAATCTCTCTGAAGCAATTTCTGAGATATTTATCTTCTTGATTACTACTATCTTCAAAATATTGGATTTGATGATTTTTGCAATACTCATATAGCTCACTTTTTGCCACATTAAGCAATGGGCGAAAGATTTTCACACCCCTATATTCCCCCTCACTCCCAAATCCTAGCAAAGTATTCAGCCCTGCTCCTTTGCAAAACTGCATTACACTCCACTCAAATCGATCATCAAGCTGATGAGCCAAAATCACTCCACTATATTTATACTCTCCCACCAAAGAGGCAAAAAACTCATATCTCACTTCTCTTGCTTTGGCTTCAAAATTGTTCTTGATTGTGGGAGAGAGTGTGTGATGACAGAGTTTGCCATATTTTTTTGCCAAAGCTTTTGCATACTCTACTTCTTCCTTGCTCTGCTCCCTCACTCCATAATCCACAATAGCGATATCAAACTCCACTCCCCCACCTAAGAGCAAAAAAAACAATGCACTACTATCCACACCACCAGAAAATCCTAGCAAAAACTTCCCACTAGATAACTTCTCTAACTCTACTCTCATCTCTTTACACTTTTTATCTTTGTTTTCTTTATAATTATAATTGCAATTTTTTATAAAGGAGCTACTATGTCTTATCCAAAAGCTATTGGACCTTATAGTGCGTATCGTGAGGCAGGGGATTTGGTGTTTATCTCAGGACAACTTCCACTTGATCCCTCCACAATGGAGTTTGCAGGAGAGGATATCAAGTCCCAAACTCATCAATCTTTGAGCAATATCAAAGCAATCTTAAACGAACTAGGCTTGGGAATGGAATCTGTGCTTAAAACCACAGTTTTGCTCTCTGACATTTCTTATTTTGCAGAGATGAATGAAGTCTATGCGACATTTTTCTCAGCCCCATACCCTGCTAGAAGTGCCTTTGCTGTAAGAGATTTACCCAAGGGAGCAAAGGTAGAAATCGAAGTGATTGCCAAAAAATAATTTCCCCTATCCTCTCTAATCCCCTATTTTTGGGGATTTTAGAGCTTTCTTTAAACCAAACAAAAGAATTTTTCTATCAAAATTCTCTTTAATTCTAAACAAATAGTAATAAAAGTCGATATAATCTAGCATATCTTAAAGATATAAGGAGTTAGTATGAAAAAAACTATGCTTAGCTTAGCTGTTGCTTCACTTGTATGTTCAGGAGTTGCACAGGCAAAATTCTATATCGGTATTGAGGGTGGCTACACAGGTGCTGCGGCTGATTCAAAAAATGCAAATCACCCAAGCAATCTAAACATTCCTAACAGCAGTTATTTCTTGACACCTGGTTCAAGCACTTTGGAAAATACTTTCAAGGATACCACATACATTGATAATAGTGGTAATTACAAAGTTGAGCCTTGGAAGGGATATAACATTGCTCTAACTTTTGGTAGTGAGCATTTCTTTGCTAGTAATTATCTTGGTGTGCGATGGGGAGCAAGTGCAGGATTTACAGAACTTATGAGAGATGTTGAGCGAACAAATAAAATCCAAAATACTTACACTTATTCTCTTGGCACAATTGATGCAGGATTGAGCTTTGATTTGATGATCAACCTTATCAGTCGTGGAGGTTTCAGCTTTGGAGTCTTTGGAGGAGTTGAGGGAGATTATCACTATCTTGTATTTGATGATGTAGAAGATTGTGGAGCAAGCAAAACTACAAGTCGTTTGAGTGGTGCAGATCGCCATTCTTTAGATGTCGCAGGGCGTGTGGGACTTAGCACACTCATTGGCAGACACCACAGATTTGATATCACAGCCAAACTTCCTATCGGATATGTTGTAGCAGGTGATGACAACAAGGTAAAACTTGCAAGTATGCCTGTAAGAACAAGCTTTAACTTCGGATACAAATACGTATTCTAAAACCTAATGCAAACCTCTTTTAAGAGGTTTGCACTTCCCTACATTCTCTCAATCACTTTGCCAAAGACATAGCCTTCTTTGATTTGAGTTACCTCTATGCGATAATACCCCGCTTCTAGCTCTTCTACCCCTTCTAGCTCAATCTCATTGACTAAAATTTCTCCATCAATATGTGGAGTCCAAGAGATTGCTCTAGCACTATAAAAATACTCACTCACTTCACTTTTGCCCTCTATGATTGCTTCGATTTGTTTTCCTAACATTTCTTTTTTTCTCTCTTTTTGTTGAGAAGTGATGATTTTGTTGAGTTTGCTTATCCTTGAGTTGATGATTTTAGTAGGGATATGCCCTTCCATTTCATACGCACTTGTCCCCTCTTCACTTGAGTATGCAAAGACGTTGATTGCATCAAATCTAAACTCTTCTATAAACTCACAAAGCTCACTAAACTCTTCTTCGCTCTCTTGAGGGTGTCCGACAATGATTGTTGTTCTTACAAAAGAATTAGGCACTTCTCTCATCGCCTTTAGTAGTCTAATATGCTCTTCCCTCCCCACTCCTCGCTTCATTCTCTTAAGCATACTTTCACTAATATGCTGGATTGGCATATCAAAGTAATTTTGCACAATTTTTGAGTTTGCGATACTTTCTATAAGCTCCAAAGTCGTGGTGCTTGGGTAGAGATAGAGTATCCTTGCACTCCTTGCCATCTCTTGAGTATCTAAGGCTTTGATAAATTCCACTAACCCTCTTTTCTCTCCCAAATCTCTAAGATATGAGCTTGAATCTTGAGCGACAAAAGAGAAGTCTTGATATCCCCTCTTGCTCAAATTTTCCACTTCTTTGAGGGCTGAGTCAATGCTTCTTGAGTGAAGTTTGCCTTTGAAACTTGGGATAGAGCAGAAGCTACAAGTTTGATTGCACCCTTCAGAGAGCTTGATATAAGCGTGGATATTTGAGCCTGTAATCACTCGCTCCTCGTTTTGAGAGAGAAAGACTTGATGAGAGAGAAGCCCCTTTTTCTTAGCAATCATCTCTGCAATCTTGTCATAATCCCCCACACCTGTGATGATATCAATCTCAGGCATTTCTTCTAGTAATTCTTTGTGATATCTTTGAGAGAGACAGCCACTTGCTACAAGCAAAGCCCCCTCTTTCCTTTTGGCACTTGCCTGTAAAATCGTATTGATACTCTCTTGCTTGGCAGCAGAGATGAATCCGCAGGTATTGATGATGATAATATCAGCTTCACTCACCTCTTCAGTCAAAGTATAATCCCTCAATGCTCCAAGCATCACTTCACTATCTACAAGGTTTTTGGTGCAACCCAAAGAAATCAAATGCAGTTTTTTACTCACCCTTACTTCTCCACGCTATCCCATCTAAGCACCATTTTGCCCTCAACCTCTTCAGTAGCACACATTCCCATAATGTTATATCCACAATCCACATAATGCACCTCTCCTGTAACGGCTGAAGAGAGGGGAGAGAGCAAATACATTGCAGAATTCCCCACTTCTTCAATACTCACATTTTGGCGTAATGGAGAGTTGAGTTCATTCCATTTAAGCATCATCTTAAAATCCCCAATCCCACTTGCTGCTAGGGTTTTAATGGGTCCAGCAGAGATAGCATTCACTCGGATATTCTCTTTTCCCAAATCATAAGCAAGATAACGCACTGCTGATTCTAATCCTGCTTTTGCCACTCCCATTACATTGTAATGCACTACATGTTTGACTGCTCCTAGATAGCTTAGAGTGAGGATACTTGCTCCACTTCTAAGCAAAGGCTTCATCTCTCTTACAAGCTCAATAAGAGAATATACTGAAATCTCCATCGCGATATTAAAGGCTTCTTTGCTAGTGTTGATAAACTCTCCATCAAGAGCCTCTTTGGGAGCAAATGCCACTGAATGCACGATAAAATCTAGCTCTCCAAAATCTTTGGCTAGATTCTCTCTCAAAGCCACAAAATGCTCAGGTTTGCTCACATCTAGCTCATAGACATATCTCTCACTTCCTAACTCCTCAGCAATAGGTCGCACACGCTTCTCTAAGACTTCATTGAGAAATGTTAGGGCAATCTCTGCTCCTTGCTCCTTACACGCTTTGGCAATCCCATAGGCGATTGATTTATTATTGGCTACTCCGACAATTAGCCCCTTTTTTCCTTGCATTATCATTTTCTACTCCTTATCAAAAATTGTGAAATTCTAACCTAACAACCAATAATGGCACAAAAACTCTCTAGCTCCAAACTTGCCCCCCCTACAAGCACCCCATCTACACCCTTCAAGCTCATAATCTCTTTGGCATTCTCACGCTTCACACTTCCCCCATATACTGAAGTTTTTACCCCAATTTCTTGCAAAAAACTATGAATCTCCTCTATCTCCTCAAGACTTGCACTCACCCCACTGCCAATCGCCCAAATCGGCTCATAAGCGACAATAAGCTTAGGATAGCAGAGGCTAATTCCCTCTAATTGCCTCATCAAATACTCTTTTGTCCCTCCACTTTTTTTCACCTCCAAATTCTCTCCGATACACAAAAATATCTCAAACCCCCTAGAGGAGAAAAAATCAAATTTCTTTTTTATCATCTCTTTGTCTTCTTTAAATATCTCACGCCTCTCGCTATGCCCTATAAGCAAGGTTTTTATCCCAAGTTCAAAGAGTTGCTCTTCTCCCACTTCTCCACTATAAGCTCCATTTGATACACAATAGGCGTTTTGAGCTCCGATTTTGAGATGAGTGAAGTTATCATAGGGAAGTGAGGAGAGAGTGGGGAAGATTCTCACTTCTATATTTTCAATGCCCTCTAGTCTTTTATCTAGTGCATTACAATACTTTAGCGTTGAAGAGCGTGTGTGATGAGTTTTGAAATTTCCTGCGACAATCATTTTCTCTCCTTATAAAACAAATTGAGAGATTTTATCTAAAGTGTGGGGAGATATAAAGAGGGTTTTACCCCCAAAGGGGTAAATTAGAAGATAAATTTATAACTTGCTCCAAAAGTTACATTTGCAGGAGAATGGTTTCCGCCCAAAATTGCTTCTTTTGAGTCAGTTATACTCATTGAAGCGATAGGGAGCTTTGCAAATACTTCTAGTCTGTTGTGCTTTGCCAACATTGTAGTAATCCCTGCTTTTCCTGAGAAATCAAAGATATGCTTACTGAATGTTGCAAAATACTCTTCTTTGTAGTCTGAAGAGTTGAGCCAATAATGATAATCAGCACTTACACCACCAAAGATACCAAAGCTAGAGCTTCCATTGTTGAAGAAGTTGAGAATGAGATCAAATCCTACTGAAGCATCGATATATTCTCTTGACCAGCTTTTTCCTGCAAAATCTTTAGATACTGAAGTATATCCAGCTCCAAGATACCATCTTGTCCCAAAGATACTTCCTACATCTTCTGTTCCCAATGTTACACCTAGGCTATAACCTTTTGAACCCTTATCAAGTGCATCAGAGATAACGCTAGTTGAAGGCATTGAGAACAAAAAAGTTGAAGCACGATTATTGAGTCCTGTATCATAGCTCTTTTGAGCTGTATATCCACCCTCAACACCTACAAACAATCTTGCTTCTGCCATAGAAGCACAAACTAATGAAGCCACTGCTAGGCTTAATAATGTCTTTTTCATATTTAACTCCTTGAAGTTTAAAATTCTGACGGAATTATATCGAATCTTGTAGAAAAAACTTAAGCAAAAAATTTAGTTATATTGAACCAAAACGCAATTTGATTCCTGCTGAGAAGTCTATCACTTCGCTATATTGCTTACTCCAAGTGCTTGATACATTGATAAATGTATCCACCCAATCTCCCATTCTTGATACAAGATTGACACTTGCTTCAAGCCCTCCTACATAAGGGGTGTTTTCAAACTCCACATCATAATCTTGGCTTTGATACCTCATCTCTCCCCCAATACAATGATTGGATACCAATCCTACTCCTGCACTCACATCAAAAGAGAAAAACGAATTTGTTGCTCCCTTATAGCCAATCAAAGCTTCAATTTTGTTTTGATTGATAAAACTTGCATTTGAGGAGATTGAGAGGAAATTTTTGCTCCCCCAAAACGCTTCTGTCTCTTGCATCACTGAAGAACCCTCAGCATACCCCACAGCCACCATTGCTGAGAGATCAGTGAAGAAGCCATTATTTTGAGGAGAGAGGAAAAATCTTTTCCCTACTTTTTGAGAAAATGAATACGCCCTTGCTCCTTGGCTTATGTTTTCTCCTAGTGGTGTAACGCTATTTTCCCCAAACTCACCTTCCCCAATCCCTGCTCTAAAAATCGTATGTGAATACACTCCACTATCTAACATCAAGACATTATAAAGTGCTAAAGAGAGAAAAGAATAGTTGAAATCAAATGTGCTAAATGTATTATCTAGGGTTTGATTTTGGGTGATAAACTCTCCTGTGAATCCTACTGCCACCCCTAGTGCATTTCTTCCTTTGGCAAATGAGAAGAGATAATCCCCTCCCACTACAAAATCCACAAAGCTCTCATCACTTGCTTGAGTGCCATTATATTTCCAATACTCTGCCCCTAGCTCTGCCCAAATCCGACTTGATCGCACATCATCTCTAAGCTTGGCAAAGCGTGTTTTCCCCCAATCAAAGGTAGAGAGCAAATAGCTTTGAGAGGGGTTGTAGAAAAGAGAGTTTTCAATCTTTTTGCTCTCTTGAGAAGAATCTTGAGAAGAGTTATCTTGAGAGGGAGTGCTAGGTGTGGTGGTGCTAACCTCATAGGGGTTTGCCACTAGATAAAAGTAATTAGTCTGAGTCTTGTCATCATCATATCGCCCTATCTCTAGCCCCTCTGCCTCATAGCCTGAAGTAGGAGTGATAGTGATAGTTTGTCCATCAGAGAGGGAGTTGAAGGTAATGTTATCGCGATTTGCCCCACTCACAGAGGCTAGAAGGATATATTTTTGAGTAAGGTTGGTTTTGTTGAATAGGGCTAGAGAGAGGGTATTATTGACTTGGCTTGTGGTGTTTGAAGAATCAATTTGCAAAAACGCACTTGAGCCTACTGAGAGGGGATTTTTGCCCTCATCATAGAACGCCCCTCCATCATAATGATTTGCCCTAGAGTTATCTAAGCTTACACTCAAAACAAATTCACTATTTTGAGCTTGAAAATTATCTATTTTTAGTCTTTGAGAATATCCACTATATCCTAGAGAAACTTGAGATTGACTAGATTGAAGCAAAGCAAGTGTTCCACCTGTTGTAAGATTGAGATTTGAGCTTGATTGTAAATGCAAATTGCTTTTGCCTCCAAAGCTATACTCACTTGCACCTATCTGCAAAGTTTTAGAAGAATCTACATAGATATCTGCTTCTTGATTGGCATAAAAAGCATAAGGATTAGAAGTGTTGATAGTAGAGTTATTGAGATAGAATTTGCCTTGATTTATATCATTATAGATAGCAGAGTTAATTTGAGTGGGCAGAGTTGTACCAAAGACAAAACTTGCATTTCCCCCACTTATCTCAAATCTCCCCGAAACATTATTGATCCCCACATTGCTTTGAATGTCTTTGAAGTGAATGATAGTTGATGAATTACGCAATGTCACACTATTACTATTTTCTATAAAGACTCCATAGCTTTCAGATCCAGCAATGCTCTCAAAAACTACTTTTCCATTGCCTTGATACCACCCTCCACCCCCATAGATTCCCACAGCTTTAGGAGCAGAAATGCTTTCAAAAATCATCTCTCCTCCTACTCCATCATAACTAAGGGATATTCCCCCACGCATTCCGATTGCAAGTTGGTTGGAAGTGATGGATTTGAAGGTGATGTTTGAGCTATTGGAAATATCATACGCATAAATTCCCATAGCTACACTATCTCCACTGATTTTCTCAAAAGTCATAGTCCCACGATTATCACTATCTCCCATAATCCCCACTGCTCTTGAGCTTGAAGTTATTTCTTTTAGATAAATATTATTTTCATTATCAACCCAACCATGTATCCCTACGCTATCTTGCAAGGCAGATACAGAATCAATGCTTATGCTTCCACTATTTTCAATATCGCCATAGATTCCAAAAGCATTTGCATTTGAACTAGCTTGTGAGATTGTGATTGTTCCTACATTGACAACTCCCCCATAGATTGCAACTGCTGTTTGATCTCCTTGTATTGTCCCAATCTCAATCTTGCCCATATTAGCCACACCCCACGTTGCAATTCCTGCTGATTGTTGTTTAGCATTTATATTTTTTAAGACAATTGAGGCATTATTTTCATTGACAAGGATTAGATGTGCTATCCCTATGGCCGTCCCTTGAGAGGATTGAATATCTTGAAAGCTTAAAGTCCCAATCTGATCCAAAGCAAGCCCAATAGTTCCATAAGTGCCACCTGATGTGCTTGTGATTTGAGAAAATGTGAGAGTGTCTGCATTATCCAAACGATCAGACCCCAATCCAAACAATCCCACCACACCACTATCTCCATTCAAAGAGCTAAAAGTAATATCTCCATTGAGTTTTGCATAACTTTTATATCTCAAACCTAACCCCACAACCCCTCCACTAGCATTGCTAATAGCAGAGATATTTAGAGCTTGAGTCGTGCTTAGAGTGATAGGAGAATCTTTGCTTCCCCCCTTGATTTCTCCCCACTCCAAAACCTCTCCACTTGCAGGAGTAGAGGTGATAGAGGCATAAGAAGAATCAAGTGTAGTGTCTTGGGTAAAAATCTTATTACTATCCACCACAGCATTTGCCAAACTTAACAATGCAAAAGGATAAATCCAAACCTGCTTCATCACCTTTCTTCCGATATTCTGAAGTATATCTAAAGATATTTTCTTAGAATTATACTCTTTTTATTTGACTTGTAGCCAAAATTTTAAAAAGTAGCTTTTGATTTCTATTTATAAAAGAAGCGATTCTTTTATAATTTTTCCCATTCTTATCCTAAAATACCCACTTTTTAAAAGGACATTTATGCGAACTTTGACTATTATTGACACCTTTGGCTTCTTCTTTAGAAGCTACTATGCACTCCCTCCATTGCGAAACTCTGAGGGATTCCCTACAGGGCTTTTGCTTGGATTTGCAAACCTTATCCACAACCTCTACCAAGAGGGAGATAATGAATTTCTAGTCTTTGCCCTAGAGGGTGGGGGAGTCAATCATCGAAAACTTATTGATCCTAGCTACAAAGCTACGCGACAGCCCACTCCTGAAGAGCTTTTGATGCAACTTCCTATCGCTATTGGCTGGATTGAGAAAATGGGATTTCCCAATATCTCCATAGAAGGGTATGAAGCCGATGATATTATCGCCTCTTTAAGTGCGTGGGGAGTGAAGAATGGACACAAAGTCAAAATCGTAAGCCAAGACAAAGATCTCTATCAACTTCTCAATGAAAATATCTGCCTTTATGATCCAAGCAAAAAAAGAGAAATTGAGGTTAAAGATTGCATTGAGAAATGGGGGGTTTGCCCTCAAGATTTTGTGGCATTCCAAAGTCTGATTGGGGATTCTAGCGACAATATTTCAGGAGTTAAGGGGATTGGACTAAAAACAGCACAAAAAATCATCAATCACTACCATAGCCTTGATGCGATTTATGCTGATGAGGCAAATTGGGAAAATGTATTTACCAAACGAGTGGCTACACTCCTCAAAGAAGGCAAAGAGAGTGCATACAAAAGCCAAGAGCTTGTCAAACTTCATCAAGATCTCATACAAGATTTTACCCCCACTCCATTCCCCAAACACAACCCTCTTCTTGCAATCGTTGATGAGTTAGAAAAGCTTGATTTTGAGCGATTGAGCTTGAAAGTCAAAAAACAAAGCCCCTTTGGATACAAAAAAGAGCCTTCCAAAGGAATCGGACACAAAAAACTTGAAGTGCAAGAAGGGGATTTTGGCTTCACTTATGAGCTTCTTACTTCATTTCAAGAAGCGATGCAAATCCTAAAAAATCACCCACTCAATCAACCCATTGCCTATGATTGTGAGACAGATAGCCTAGATATTCATCAAGCCAATATGGTGGGGTTCAGCTTCTGTCTTGATGGCAAAAAGGGCTATTATGTGCCTATGCGACACTTCTATCTAGGAGTCCCCAAACAAATGGAAGTAGAAGAAGGCAAAGCTTTGATTGAAGAGATTTTCAAACACCCCATTATCGGACACAACCTCAAGTTTGACTATCTCATCACAAAAAACAATTTCTCTCTCACACCCCAAAACCTCATCTTGGATTCTATGCTTTTGGCTTGGCTATATGATAGCACTGCGTCTGTGGGGCTAGATCGTCAAATGTATCGATGGTTCAATCACAAAATGATTAGCTTTGAGAGTATTGTCAAAAGAGGAGAAAATTTCTCTCATATCCAACTTGATGAAGCACTCAAATACGCTGCTGAAGACGCTGTGGCAACCTATCGTCTTTATTTCCGACTTGAGAGTGAGCTTGAAGCCCAAAACCTCTCTCATCTCCTCAATCTTGCAAAAACCCTAGAGTTTCCTATGATTACTACACTTGCAAGTATGGAAGAAGAGGGGATATGCATTGATGTGGTGTTTTTTGAGAATCTTAGAGAGATTGCAACTGAGCAAATCGCCTCACTTGGCTCTCAAATCTATCAACTTGCAGGAGAAGATTTCAATCTCAACTCCCCCCAGCAACTCTCTCATATTCTTTTCTCCAAACTCGGACTTCAAGGAAGCAAACAAGTCAAAGGTGGGTATAGCACAGAAGAGAAAGTGCTAGAAAAAATCAAAAATGATCACCCCATCATCTCTTTGGTTTTGCAATATCGTGAGGCAAGTAAATTGAGAAATACCTACATTGATCCACTCCTCAAACTTGTCAATGAAGACAATAAGATTTTCACCTCATTCCTCCAAACAGGCACAGCCACAGGAAGACTAAGCTCTAAAGCTCCAAATTTACAAAACATTCCTGTAAGGAGTGAAGCAGGGAAGAAAATCCGCCAAGGCTTTGTCGCACAAGAGGGCAATGTGCTTTTAAGTATCGATTACTCTCAAATCGAGCTAAGACTCCTAGCCCACTTCAGCGAAGATCCCACACTTATTGAAGCATTTATACAAGACAAAGACATTCACTCTGAAACCTCACTCAAAATCTTTGGCACACTTGATAAACGCTCAATTGCTAAAAATATCAATTTTGGTTTGATTTATGGAATGGGAAGCAAGAAGCTCTCAGAAACGCTCAAAATCTCTATCAATGAAGCCAAAAGCTATATTGAGAGCTATTTTGCCACCTTCCCCACGGTCAAAAGCTATCTAAAGAATCAAGAAGAAAATATTTTGCATAATGGATATGCCCAAACTTTGCTAGGACATCGGCGATATTTTGATTTTGATAGTGCGACAGATTTTCAAAAGTCCAATTACTTGCGAGAGGGGATTAATAGCATTTTTCAAGGGAGTGCAGCCGATCTTATCAAAATGGCAATGAATGAGATTCATCACTTTATCCAAAACACAGAAATCAAAATGCTTATCCAAGTCCATGACGAGCTGATTTTTGAACTCCCTGAAAAAAATGCGATGCAAAAGGGCGAGGAGATTGCAAAGATTATGAATGAAATCTATACCCTCAAAGTCCCTTTGCGATGTGGGATTAGCATTGGCAAAAACTGGGCAGAGCTCAAGTAAGTTCTAATTGTATTTGGCTTTTTGCTCCTTTAGGCTTGTATCATAATTAACACCATCCCCCCCCCCCCACGATGCGGGTTCTTTGGGGGTTGAACTTCTCATTGATGATACTTCTTGTGGGATCAAACTCCTCTGTCTCTATCCCTGCAATCTCTAAAATTGTATGGATTAAATCATCACTCATATAAGGGCGATGGATTGAGGCTTTGAGTTTTTCATAGAGTTTAGGGTGTTTTTGAATAAAGAGATCTGAGACATACACTAGCATTGGCACCTCACAAGTAAAGCGAGTAATTCTGCCTTCACCATGTCCAATAAAATCATCAAGTTCATAAATCTCTTCTCCGTGATCTGAGAGGTAAATTACAATTGAATCGCTTTTTGAGAATTTCTGAAAAATCTCATTGACAATATAGTCATTATAAAAAACAGCATTATCATAAAGCGAACGCTGACGCTCTTTAATAGATGTGCTTAAAGCATCAAATTTTCCAAATCCCGTAGGATATCGCTCATTATAGGCTCCATGCGTTCCAATCAAGTGAATTACCATAAATTGTAGCTGTTCATTTTTGCTCTCCACCAATGGAAGCAACTCCTCATCATATTGCTGTTTTGCTTTAGATACAAAAGTAGATTGATGACTAATTGAAGCCAACATTCCAGCAGGTGTAACATAAACAGATGGTTCTTGATTGGAAAGCCAAATTGTAGAATAACCAGCGGCTCGAAAAAATGAAACAATATTATGCATTTGATACCAAGGCTTATCTTTTTCATTTTCATAATTAGTCAAAGAGAAAATTTTTGGCGTTGATGTACTTGTTTGAGTATGTGCTGAAATCACATCATCAAAAACCAATAGGTTTTTTGTTTGGGACAAACGAGAAAGATTGGGAGTTGTTGCCCTAGAATAACCATAGATTGCCATATGTCCTCTCTGTGTGGATTCTCCTAAAAGCAAAACAATGTTTTCTATTGGATTGGAAGCAAGAGAAAGCTTGATTGGATTATCCATCATTGCTTTATATTGCTCTTGGAATGCCTTTTTCATCTCATCTTTGGAACCCAAAACATATTTGGAAGAAAACAATAATCGTAATGGCTCTATAAAATTAACATTCTGCCTTGCATAATAAGAGTAACTAGGAGAAAAAGCACTTTTGATTTCTATAACGATATTTATCCAACCAAAAAGAACAAAAAGAGAACAAACAATCGATAAAGATTTTCCAATTCGTGGATGATATAATCGATAATAAAGCCAAGTAAAAAATATGCTTCCAAGAACCACCAGCACACTTTTCCAATCAAAGTACAACTGAAAAAATCCCAACCCCTCATTAAGTGTCGTTTCAAAAACAGCAAAAAGCATTGCGACATTGATAGATGTGTCAAAATAAATCCAACAAAAAGTATCTACAATAAGACACAAGAATGAAACACCCACAAGAGCATTTAAAAGCCACTTTCCTAGCCTTGAAGGGAGAATATAAAGTACCCACACAAAAGAAGCAAGCATAGATAGTCCCAAAAATGCATTTCTAATTGGGACAAAACCTGTCGCACTCAGTTTAAGAGAAAAACAATAAATGCAAATATATACAATGGCAAGATACACAAACCCCTTGAAGAAAACCCCTCTTTTTGCCTCTTTCACTCCCCACATATCAATCCTTAAAGAGCGATTCTAAAGCATCAAGCCCCACCTTTTTGCCCTCATTCTCACTTCCCTTTTCTTGAGCTTCAAATAGCTCACTTACCCCAATTTCTTTGATTTCTATCTCATATCCTGTGAGCATTGAGGCTAGTCGGATATTGACCCCTCCTCTTCCAATAGCCTTGGACTTTTGATCGGCTGTGAGTGTAACGATAGCCTTGCTCTTCTCTCCCTCATTTTCACTTTTTTCAATCTTGACACTGATGATACTTGCAGGGGAGAGGGATTTGGCTACAAACATCTCAGCACTCTCACTAAACTCCACACAATCGATACTCTCTCCGTGCAATTCTTGACTTACAGCATTGATCCTCACTCCCTTTGTCCCCACCGTGGAGCCGATAGGATCGATTCTTGGATTTTGAGTAGAGAGAGCGATTTTGGCTCTATCCCCTGGGATTCTTGCACACCCCTCAATCACCACTTCTCCATCTTTAATCTCTGGCACCTCTAGAGTTAAAAGCTCGATGAGAAACTTTGGCGTGGTGCGTGAAAGCTCAATTTGCATTCCCCCTTTGGCAAACCTCAAACTCTTTAGCACACAAGAAATCGTATCTCCTACCTTAAACTTCTCGCCTTTGATTCGGTTTTTCATTGAGAGCACCCCACGCACCTCATCAATCTCTACATAAGTGTTCTCCTCATCATCGACCCTCACCACCTGACCGCTCACAATTTTTCCAATTTTTGTCTTTAGCTTCTCATAAAGCTTGTCTTCCAAAAGCTTTTGCAATCTCCCCTCAAGCATTTTAAAAAGCGTATTGATTGCACTTCGGCTCATATTCTCTAGGCTGATTTCATAATTTAGTTCATCTCCCACACTCACTTCAGAATTGATCTCTTTTGCCTTAGAGAGTGGAATCTGATTGAGATTTTGCTCCTCTCCATCAGGGCAGATGACAACCTTTTGAAAAAGTCTTAGCACTCTCTCTTTCTCATCAACACTTGCACTAAACACAGCCTCCTCACTCAACTCTTCTTGAGCGATTTTTATCACACACTCTTTGATAAGCTCTACGACCACTTGACTCTCAAGCCCCTTTTCATAGGCAATTAGCTCGACAATATCTAGTATTTTTTCCATAATATCTCCCTTCTATGATTACTCCTCTACAACCTACCGACAAAATTCTTGGATTTTTCAGAGTTTGAAGTTTTTAGTGATTATAGCAATGTTTTCACACAAAGTTTAAGTTAGCAAAGAGTATAATACAAACTTTATTTCAAATTCCCACTCTATAAGGATAGTAAAATGGATTTCAAACTTGCCAAACCCACACTTGAGTCAAAAAGTGCCAAAATCACTCTTAAGCAGATTGAAGAAGAATGTGCTAAAGAGGGAAAAATCTATTATTTTTCCAATGAAAACGCACACAAAGACTTGCTAAAAATCGTTGAAGATTTCAGTGCAAAAGGACGCAATGCATATTTGCGTGAAGCAAGATATGGACTTGATGAGAAAGAATATATCTACGAACTCCACATCATCTAATCGCAATGATTCCCAAAAAACTTTATATTGAAACGATGGGCTGTGCGATGAACAATCGCGACAGCGACCACCTCATCGCCGAGCTTAGGGAAAAAGAGGGCTACACCCTCACAGACAATCCCAAAGAGGCTGATTTAATCCTTATCAATACTTGCTCTGTGCGAGAAAAGCCTGAAAGAAAGCTTTTTTCTGAGATTGGGCAATTCAGTGCGATCAAAAAACCTAATGCAAAAATTGGTGTATGTGGTTGCACAGCAAGTCATCTAGGAGAGCAAATCATCAAAAAAGCTCCAAGTGTGAGCTTTGTGTTAGGGGCTAGAAATATTAGCAAAATCACTCAAGTCATTCATCAAGACAAAGCCGTGGAAGTCGCCACAGATTTTGATGATAGCACTTATATGTTTTCCAAAAATAGCAATCCTGACATCAAAGCCTTGCTAAATATCTCCATAGGGTGCGATAAAAAATGCTCTTATTGTATCGTCCCTCACACACGAGGCAAGGAGATTTCTATCCCTACCTCTATGCTCTTAGAAGAAGCTCAAAGATTGGTGAGAAATGGAGTCAAAGAGATTTTGCTTCTAGGACAAAATGTCAATAACTATGGAGCAAGATTCTCAAATCCTCATAAAGAAACCAATTTCACCACCCTCTTAAGAGAGCTAAGTGAGATTGAAGGATTGGAGAGAATCCGCTTCACCTCTCCTCACCCTTTGCATATGGACGATGAGTTTTTAGAAGAGTTTGCACGCAACCCTAAAATCTGCAAAAGTATTCATATCCCCTTGCAAAGTGGCTCAAGCAAGGTTTTGAAAGAGATGAAGAGAGGATATAGCAAAGAGTGGTATCTCAATCGTATTGACAAACTACGCTCTTTAGTGCCTGAAGTGGGAATCAGCACCGATATTATCGTGGCTTTCCCCACAGAGAGCGATGAGGATTTTGAGGAAACTATGGATGTGCTAGAGAAAGTGCGATTTGACACGCTTTATAGTTTCATCTACTCTCCACGCCCTCACACTCCCGCTCAAGATCTCCCCAATCCTATCAGCAAAGAAGTGGCTTCCTCTCGTCTAGCAAGATTGCAAAATCGCCACAAAGAGATTTTGAGAGAAAAGGGAGCTAGTGAGATAGGCAAAGAGCATTGGGTACTAGTGGAGAATTACAGAGATGATGAGGGAGAGAAGTGGAGCGAGGGCAGAAGCGATAGCAATCGCCTCATTAAGATTGCAAACTCCATTCTCCCTCTAGGAAGTATCATCAAGGTTAAAATCACAGCTCACGATGGAGGAAGCCTGAGTGGAGAGCTAGTGTGAAAAAAAGATTAAAAGTCTTTCTTCTCACCTCCATTCTCCCTTATATAATGTATGCATATTTGCGTTTTGTCTCTTGGAGCAGTAAGCACCATTTTTTCATCGCCAAAGGAAGCCTAGAGGGCAATCTTATCGCCACATTTTGGCACGGCGAAATCCCTATGCAAGGACACCTCTATCATCATATCCTCAAAACTAGAGGGGAGAAGATTGATTTGCAAAATATGCGTTATGGCACAATTATTAGTGAGCATAGCGATGGAGAATTTGCAGCCAAACTTTATGCCCTATATGGATTTAAAGGCATTAGAGGCTCTAGCACTAGAGGAGGAGCAAAAGCCCTAGTCAATGCTCTAGGCAAACTCAAAGAAAAGTGGGACATTGGACTAACCCCTGATGGGCCAAAAGGACCTTATCACTCTATTGCTAATGGTGCAATAGTGATGGCACTCAAAAGTGGGGCTAAGATTGTAGGCTTTAGAGTAGAGCCAAAGTCATTTTGGCAACTTAGAAGCTGGGATAAGATGAAAATCCCCAAACCCTTTGGGGAAATCAACTACTACATTCTCCCTCCACTTTATTTAGAAGAGAGCAAAAGCATTGAGGAAAATAAGGCGATTTTGCAAAAATATCTTGAGCGAGATCCTCAAGGGTATTTTGTGGAATAGGTTTTGCTTAATCTATCTCAAAAATAAGTTTATACAAAGGTTTTGTAGTGTTTTCAGGGCTATCAAGGACATTTTACTCTCGTGTTTTTATCGGTTTGAATATCGATGCGGGTGTTTGCCAACTTCACATCATCAGAACTAAAAGCAACACAATCAAGCAAAATATCAAAACCAACATCAAAACCATTGATGACTCAATCCCTATCGAAGCCCTCAAGCTCATTGCTTTCTATAAGAAAAAATACCCTTATACCTATATTGGAATGATTAGCAAGACTTACAATCAAGGGGCGATTCCCACCACAAATCCCCAAGACTTCATCAAACTTGGTGTCAATCTACAAGGCTATAAAACCAAGTTTTTTGATCATACTTGGTGTGCTTATATCAAAGAAGAGGATTGCCAAAAACTCATTGAGCCAAGCTCTGAACTAGAGAGAATTGACTTGCTATTCTCTCCATTTCTCCCTATGTATAACCAAGCCAAAAAAGAAGGAAGCAAAACCTCTCTTTATATCTTGCAAGAGAGAAAAAATATCTGTGTGATGATAAGCGATGGCAAAAGAGTATTTTATGGGGGATATTTTGAGATTGAGGGAGAGCTAAGTGAGGCAAATTTGATGCCACAAGAGAGCAATCCAATGGTTGCAAACTCCTCAAAATTTGAAGATATTTTAGATTCTTTGAGCGATAATCTTGAGGATTTGGAAGCTTTAGATATTGATTTGCTAGAAGAAGAGCAAAATAGTGAAGACTTTGAGCAACACGAAAAAGACAAAATCGAAGAGTTAAGAGATTTTATGCGTGCCACAACCATTGTAGGGATTTTGGAAAATGTCATCACAGAGCATTACAATAGCACCTACTATCAAAGCAGTTTTATTGATCAAATCGTGATTTTGGATAACTATGGGATCACTCCTGATTCTATCAAACACATCAAAGATAGCTTGATGATTGAAACCTATGTTCGACCATTCTCAATCCCAGAATCAATCACACTTCTTATGCTTGAAGAATACAAAAGGAAAGCTCTATGATGAATTATAGTTTTATCTCTCCTCTGCGTAAGCCTATCTTTTCTCCTATTACAAAATCGTGGGCATTGTGCTTTTTGGCTTCAGGATTGATTGTCGTGGGGATTTATTTTCTCTTAAAGTTCCAAACCCAATCTTTTATCAACCAATCCAACAATATTGACAATGAAATCAGCAACCAAGCCACGCTCAAAAACGAGCTTTCTGACAAGCTCAAATATCTCAATACCCAACTTGATGAAATACGCTTAATCCAAGAAGAAAACACAGCCCTTATCAATGCCATTGAAAATCTCTTTGGATTAATCCCCGATCAAATCACTATCAATAGCATTGCTTTGACAAACAATGAGCTTACAATCAAGGGCATCACCCCCTCAAAAGAGCTTTATATCTTTCTTTTAGAATCCCCTCTAAGAGCGATTTTTTCAGAAAGCAAGGTGGATTTTTTCGTGCTTCCTAGTGGGTGGTATAACTTTGTTTCAGTAAGTAAAATCATCAAAGGAAATCAGCAATGAAAATCAACAAAAGAGAAGATTTAGCCGAATACATTGTCAAAAACCTTGTTTATATGTCTATTTTTGTTATCGGTGTCGTTTATCTTTTCTCAGGCGTGATTCTCAACAAAGTCAATGATTACAAAGAGAAGAGAGAAGACTTGCGTTATACTCGACTTGCCTATCTTAAGGCTTTTGATCAAAACACGGGATTGGAGAAAACTATCCAAAACTCTCAAGAAAAAAACAAAAAATTCATCGATTTGCTCAACAATCCTCCCAGCAATGCAATGATTCACGCCATCGCTCAAGAGTTTTTTGAAGTTACTTCCATCAAAAAAATCAATGCAGAAATTTCAGGAATCTTTATCAATCAAATCCTAGAAATCAAAGGCACTTCCACCACCCCTCAAGCATTCTTTGACTTTAGCAAAAAAATCAGAGAAGCCTACCCCACAATCACTCTCTCACTTCCTTTCTCTATTGAGAAAAAAGATTTACTTTCTGACACACTAGAGCTCACTCTCTATGTCAAAATTACACAAATTCAACAAAAAAACTAGCTTTTACTTCATTTTTATCGCAAAAAATCATTATTTTTTTGTAAGATAGTGTTTTATACCTCTAGCGATAGGCATAAACTAAAGGGGTTATAAAGAAAGGAGAAACAATGAGAGTAACAAAAATTTCATTAGCGACATTACTAGCACTTGGCACACTCACTTGTGTAAATGCTGAGACAAAACTAGAAGACGCTATCAAGGGAACAACAATCAAAGGTTATGTTCTAGGGCAAATGACATCACAATTTGGTGATGATATTCACGGAAATGTTTTCAGAACAAGAGCTTGGGCAAACCTCAATACTGGTGCTATCGGTGGTTTTAACTTAGGAATGACAGCGTATGCATCAACTGGTGGAGGAAAAAACTCAGATGGAACTCCATTTTTAGAGGCTTCTGGGGCTGCAGGAAAACCTATAAATATTGGACTTACAACAGTTTATGGTAAGCAAGATTTGAGTGAATATGGGAGCAAAACCACAATCATCGGTGGTAAGATGAATATCCTCACTCCATTCAATGACAATACTTGGGACTATGGTTATGGGGTTTATGTCAGCAATGAAGATATTGAGGGAGTAAAATTTAGCGGACAAGTTTTTGGTGCTTATACTCTTGATGATGCAACGGATGCTACCTATACTGCAGGGACATCTCTAGATCATCCACTCTATATCCTAGGAGTTGAAGCAGGTGGAGAAAAGCTTGGTGGTGCTGGAATTAAAGTTTATGCCGCTCATTCTACAAAAGTGTTTGACTATATGGTTATGGGAGATGTAAGCTATACAATCGCAGGTGTTACACTCCAATCTCAAGTGGCTGTAACTGATGTAGATACAAATGGCGACAAATTCTATAATCCAAATGGTACCAATGGTGTAGCTTCTCTTAGAGGACTTTATAATATCCAAGCAAGCTATGCTAATAAAGATCTTGGATTCTCAGCAAAAGCAGGTTTTACAGGAAGCTTTGGAGATGGATATGGTGCATTACTTAACTATGCTTCATTTAATATGGGAGGACAATTCTGGTATGACACTGTAGGATCAAAAAATGGTTATGGAATGTTTGGACAAGGTGGATATAAAATCTATTCTGGAAGCAACAACTATAAAGCAAGTAGCATTATGGTAGGTTATGTGGGACTTCAATACACAGGCGTAAAATCCCTTAAGATTGGACTAGATTATGCCTATGTAGGAGGAGACAATAACTATGCTCTTGCCCCAACTGCAAGCCAAACAGCAATCAACACATGGACTAGCAATGGTGGTTCTGCAACATTCCACGAAGTTTCTTTCACTGCAAGCTATGGCTTCTTTGATAATAAACTCACTCTCTCAGGACTTATTGGTTCAACATTTGGAGATCTTCAAATGGCTAGAGGAAGAGCAGTAGTTAAATACTCTTTCTAATCTCTTGAGGGGTTTCCCCTCAAAACTTTTATTCTCTCCCCCTTTTTTAAATCTCTCTATTTCAAAAACAGATACTTTTGAGCTTCACTTTTGCTAATTGGCTCTACTCTCACTTCTCTCTCGCCGATTTTTACCCCATAGCTTACTCCTAGCTCACTTTTGCCATATCCTAGAGTTAGTCGTGCAGCCAAAAGCTTATCCTCCTCACTTGCTCCTCTCTCTACTAGCCCAATAGGTCCTTTGCACTCTTGCAAGACTATAAGTTCCATTTGAGGATTGGGGGCTTCAAGCTTGGTATTTTCTTCTTCATTTCTTGAAATCACACATCGCCCCCCATCAGGCAACACCATATATCGCCCCACTTTAACTAGCTCAATATCTTCAAACACCATTCCTCTATGAGAACTTAAATCCTTGATTTTCTCTGCCACGCTTGTATCTGTAAGCAGACACCCACCCCCAGGCTTCTCATAATACTTCCACCCATAGTTTTTGATCATCTCTAGTTGCCGACTTCTCCCCCTACCTTGCACATCAAGCAATCTCTCTCTATCCACCCACCCCACTCTCTCAGGATAGCTCTCTTCTAATAGTTTGGCACTCATCGGACGCAAAATAAGCTCATCTAATCGCTTTGGTTTAGCCCTACCATCTCCATTTGGATCTACAAGATGAGCAAATCTCTCACTCTCCCCAAAACTCCTCACCACACTTCTGACTTGATCCAATGCCTCTCTTCTCTGACTTTTGGGGCGTTGTCCCACCACTTCTCCACTGATGACAAAATCAACTCCAAGCTTCTCAAGAAGCAAAAAAGCATTTTTAAACATATTGGCGTGACAATCAATGCAAGGATTGAAATATTTTCCATATCCATACTTTGGAGCAAAAAGCACTTCATCAAAAAACTGCTTTCTAATATCCACGCTCATAAACTCCACGCCAATCTGTGCTGTGGCGTTTTTGAAATATTCGAGTTTGCTTTTATTTCCTCCAAAGCCGATATTGAAGTTGATTGCTATCACTTCAATCCCCTGCTCTTTGAGTAATTGCATACTAATTAGGCTATCACAACCTCCACTAAATAAGGCAAGGGCTTTTTTCATAAGTGTATTTCCTTTTTGATTTTATTGATTTTTTCACGCATCTCTTGGATTTGGCGAATTTTGGTTTCGTATTCTACCCCCTCTTTACCAATAAGTAATTTTATCTTTTCCTCCAAGTCTTGAATGGCTTTGATTTTGATTTGTTTTCTAAACTCCTCTTCACTCATCACCCTTGCACTCTCTCTCATCAACAACCCCTGAAGCAAGGAGTCTTCCCTCTCTCCACTAAGCAATAACTCATATTCTCTAAAGCACTCTTTGAAGCTTGATTTCTCCAAATACTCCACCCCAAGATCCAAAAAACTTTCATTCTCATACATTGAGGCAATCAAAGCCACTTCAGCCACATCATAAACCTCTTGGATAGAGAGTGTGGGAGAGGTGGATTTTTTTTGACTTTTCACTCTGATGAGGGTAGGAGGGACTTTGAGGAGTTTAGCTAAAAAGAGGCGATACTCTTCTTGAAGCAGGGCAGAGAGTGAGTGCAAAAACTCCAAAGATTCTTTAAGAGCTTTTTCTTTCTGCAATGGATTATGCAAATCATAATTCAACACCATTTGCTCTAGCACAAACTTCACAAAAGGAATGGGCGAGGCAAACAATGCCCTCACCTCTTCCACTCTCCCCCCCACAATCATATCTGCTGGATCTAGCCCACCTTCAAAGATAACCACCCCTCCATCTTTGCCCTCTAGTGCTAGGAGTTTTGAGGCTTTAAATGCTGCATTGATTCCTGCTTTGTCCCCATCATAGCTGACAATGATTTTGGGCTCTCCACGATTAAGCAGGGGGAGATGATCGCTTGTGAGAGCTGTTCCAAGTGTGGCAACAGCATTTTTTATCCCTGCTTGGTGCAACATAATCACATCGATATACCCCTCAGTGATGATAATTTGCTTTTGGCGAAAGATACTTTCTTTGGCTAGATGATAGGCATAGAGAAGTTTGGATTTATTAAAAACTTTGGTTTGAGGGGAGTTAATGTATTTGGCGACATTATCTCCCTCCATTATCCTCCCTCCAAACCCCACTACACTTGAGTTGGGAGAGTAGATAGGAAACATCAATCGATCAAAAAATCGTGCATACACTCTTTCATTATCCCTCCCCAATACTCCTAGCTCTATGGCCTCACTCCTTGCCCCCATCTCATCAGCAAATCTCACACTCTCAAACCCTGCCCCACAAAACCCTAGATAAAATCTCTCAATGCTCTCTTGTGTGATTCCCCTCTTGTAAGCATAGTCAAGCACTTGGGGAGAGGAGAGGAGTTTTTGATGATAAAAAGAAGCGATTTTATCTAGGAATTTGCTATCTTGTTTTTGAGTCTTCTCTTGAGTATAAACAAGCTCAAAATTCATAATGGAAGCGATTTTTTCAATACTCTCTACAAATGTAAGCTTCTCATACTCCATTACAAATTTAATCGCATCGCCCCCCACTCCACAACCATAACAATGATAAATCCCCTTTGAGGGGCTTACCATAAAACTTGCTGTCTTTTCTTGATGAAAAGGGCAACACGCACTATAATTCACCCCTGCCTTTTTGAGCTGAATATAAGAGCCCAAAATCTCAACAATATCAATATTTTGTTTTAATTGCTCTAAACTCTCATTGCTTATCATTTTCTGTATCTTTTATTGTGATTTTTAAAGTAGGGATTTTAGCTAAAAAGTGTTTTCTTGCTCTATTTAAATCTATTATATTTTTGTATATCAAAAATCCCACCAAATCCCATCCACCCACTCTCTTGCCTTGCTCGTAGTGAAGATTTTGAGGAAAAAGATAAGGCAGAAGTGCCTTATCCCTCAAAACTTCAAGAGCAAGATTCAGCAAGGCTCTCCCCTTATTGTCAAAAAGAAAGGAGAGATACTTTCTTTTTGGGCTAAGGGGAGCGGGGAGGGGCTAAGCCTTTTTCTTTGACAAAAAGAAATCAACAATTTAAATAAAAACTGCACTCTATCATATAAAAGCTAACTATTCTTTAGTATGATTGACTAAACTTTCTTTATATAGTAAATGATATTGTATTGAAAGTAAATCAAAAAAACTATAAAATCGTGGCACTTAAAATATTTAAGTGCTATTTCACAATAAGGAGTTTTAGATGAATTTCAAACCACTAGGCAAAAGAATCTTGGTTGAAAGAATCGAAGAAGACACAAAAACAAGCTCTGGAATCATCATTCCTGACAATGCAAAAGAAAAACCTCTAGTAGGAAAGGTTGTTGCAGTGAGCCACAAGATTGAAGATGAGTGCAAATGCGTAAGCGTAGGCGAGAGTGTAGTTTTTGGTAAATACAAGGGAGATGAAATCAAACTTGATGGAAAAGAATTTATTGTTTTAGATATTGAAGATGTTCTAGGAATCATTAAATAAGGAGTAGAAAATGGCAAAAGAAATCAATTTTTCAGATAACGCAAGAAACAAACTTTATGAGGGTGTGAAGCAACTTAGCGACGCAGTCAAGGTAACAATGGGACCAAGAGGGCGAAATGTCTTGATCCAAAAAAGCTATGGAGCACCTACAATCACAAAAGATGGAGTAAGTGTGGCAAAAGAAGTAGAACTTGCTGATCCAATCGCAAATATGGGAGCTCAACTTGTCAAAGAAGTGGCAAGTAAAACTGCTGATGCAGCAGGAGATGGGACAACCACAGCAACAGTTTTGGCTTATAGCATTTTCAAAGAGGGACTAAGAAATGTTACAGCAGGAGCGAACCCTGTGGAAGTCAAGCGTGGTATGGATAAAGCAAGTGAAGCAATCATCGAAGAGCTTAAAAAAGGAAGTAAAAAAGTAGGTGGAAAAGAAGAAATCGCTCAAGTTGCGACAATCTCAGCAAACTCTGATGAGAAAATCGGTGCTTTGATTGCAGAGGCTATGGAGAAAGTCGGCAAAGATGGTGTCATCACAGTTGAGGAAGCAAAAGGAATCAACGATGAGCTAAGCGTAGTTGAGGGAATGCAATTTGATAGAGGTTATCTCTCTCCATATTTTGTAACCAATAGTGAGAAGATGAATACTCAACTTGACAATCCTTTTATCCTTTTGACAGATAAGAAAATCACTTCTATGAAGGACATTTTGCCTTTGCTTGAATCTACAATGAAGAGTGGAAAGCCTTTGCTAATCATTGCAGAAGATATCGAGGGAGAGGCTCTTACAACTTTGGTTGTCAATAAGTTGCGTGGAGTTCTAAATGTCGCAGCAGTCAAAGCCCCTGGGTTTGGAGATAGAAGAAAAGAAATGCTAAAAGATATTGCAATTCTCACAGGTGGGCAAGTTATTAGCGAAGAGCTTGGCAAGACTTTGGAGAGTGCAAGTATTGAAGATCTAGGACAAGCAGGAAGAATCGTGATTGACAAAGACAACACAACAATCGTCGATGGAAAAGGAAGTGCTGAAGAAGTCAAAGCTCGTGTAGCACAAATCAAAACTCAAATTGAAAGCACAACAAGTGAGTATGACAAAGAAAAACTTCAAGAGCGACTTGCAAAGCTTAGCGGTGGTGTAGCAGTTATCAAAGTAGGTGCAGCAAGTGAAGTAGAGATGAAAGAGAAGAAAGATAGAGTAGATGACGCTCTAAGTGCGACAAAAGCGGCAGTTGAAGAAGGAATCGTTATCGGTGGTGGTGCAGCCCTTATCCGTGCAGCTCAAAAAGTTTCTCTCTCACTCAAAGGTGATGAGCAAATTGGATATGAGATTATCCTTAGAGCCATCAAAGCTCCAATGAAGCAAATTGCTGAAAATGCAGGATATGATGCAGGTGTGGTAGTCAATAATGTTGAGAGTGCAAAAGAAGATACTTATGGATTCAACGCTAGTAATGGAGAGTATGTCGATATGTTCAAAGCAGGAATCATCGATCCTCTAAAAGTAGCTAGAGTGGCACTCCAAAACGCTGTAAGTGTATCAAGCTTGCTTCTCACAACAGAGGCTACAATCAATGATATCAAAGAAGACAAACCCGCAATGCCTGATATGAGCGGTATGGGTGGAATGGGAGGTATGGGTGGAATGATGTAATTCCCCCTCCCCTCACCCCCCTCTATATTTTTCTCACAATCCCCACAAAATCTCCCACTCTCATAAAATAAAACGATAAAACCTTGTTTTCATATTGATCTTTTTAGAGCTTCAATACAAGAGCTTTGGTATGGCAAGAAAGAGATTTTATAAGAGCTTTTAGAGTTTTTACTAACCCCTAAGAAAAATCTAAAGGCAAATAGAGAAAGATAATCATAGATTTAGAAGCTTTTATCAAGTCCTCTCTTCTATGAGAGAGATTGATTTTTACCCCCTCCTAAAGACAATCCCACAAAGCAGATATATCCAACGCCCTATCCCATAAAGCACATATCCACTCATCAATACTCCCAAACTCTCAATGGGGCGGTAGAGCAAAACTCCACACAATATAAGCAAGATGATAAAAGTCTTGAGATTCCATTGCATTTTTTTAAATGAGGGGTAGCGAATGTTACTTACCATAAGCACTCCGATAAGCAATACACAGCTTAAAACCACATATCCCCACCCACTTCCTAGGATAATTTCATTATCAAGCACACCTAGTTTTTGAGTAGAGGGAAGAGGGAAGAATGCATAAGTTTCATTGAGCATTATCCAAACCACCACAAAAATCGCCGCTGAGGGGATAGGAAGTCCGATGAAAGAGTTTGGCTCTGAAGTAGTGGTGATATTAAATCGTGCCAATCTTATCGCACCAAAAATCACAAACAACGCACACACAATCACCCCTAATCGCCCATAAAATTGTCCGATATAAAAATACACTAGCATTGCAGGAGCGACACCAAAAGCCACCACATCAGCCAAAGAATCAAACTCTACTCCAAACTTAGAGCTAGTCCCTGTAAGCCTTGCCACACGCCCATCTAGTCCATCAAGCACACTTGAGGCGATAATCGCCCAACACGCCCACATAAAACTCTCATTTGAAGCCCAAACCAAACTAATAATCGCCAAAAACATACTTCCTGCCGTAAAAGCATTGGGAAGCACATATAAAGGATTGATTTTCATTGCAAATACCCCAAAACGCTCTCCCCCCCTCTGACTTTGTCCCCAACATTAAGCTTAGTTTCTAAATTTTTAATCTCCATTTGCACCTCCCCTTTCATAAACCCCATTCTCTCCCCTCTCTCTAGCGTTGTGATAGAGGATTTGAGGGGGAAGATATGAAAAAGCCTAGGAGAGAAAATCATCTTATTTTCTCCAAAGCAAAATTCTACTTTGGAGTTGAAAAAATCTCTTTTTTGACTGAGATACAAGGGGATTCCATAGATTTGAGAGATTTGATAGTTTTGAATATTCAAAGGAGAGCGGATCACCCCCACATCAAAGATTTTGCTCTCTATTGTGATAATGCACTTATCCCCCACAGATTGAATCTGCTTAATCTCTCCATCAATAGGAGCAAGGAGAGCATTATCAGAGAGGTGTAAAGCTACTCTTTCAGGATTCCTAAACATATACACCCACCCCACCAAAGCAATAACAAAAAGAAATGCTAGATTCTTTAGTCCCAAAAGTATTGCCACTCCTAGCAATACAACTAAAATTATCGCCCCCTTATAGCCACTCTTGGCAAGATAAGTGATTTTAGAGTTCATCTCTCCTCCTTATTCTTCCTCAATAGGAGTTAGTCGTGAGGGGAGATTGTGTTTTTCTTCAAACTCTTTGATAATCTCCCTTACTCTCTCTCCATCAATAACTTCTTTCTCTAGCAATTCTGCTGTCATCACTTCCACTGCTTCTGCATACTCACTCAAAGTCTTTTTGACTGCCTCAAATCGCTCTTGAAGTGTGGTTTGGATAAAAGTATCAAGTTTTTCAGAAGTTTTCTCACTATACTCCCCTCCACTTCTTCCACCATTAAGGAATGTATTGCGAGGTTTCTCTAGCACCATTAACCCGCTTACATCAGTCATTCCATAGTAACTTGCCATTGCTTTTAGCACATCTGTGGCACGCTCTAAGTCATTGCTTGCACCTGTGGAGATTTCTCCCAAAAACACTGCCTCTGCCCCTCTTCCACCAAGCAAGACATCAACTTCAGCAATAAGCTCGTGCTTTTGGACTAGGTATTTGTTTTCTTGAGGGGTGTTGAGCGTGTAACCTAGTGCTGCCATACCACGAGGAATGATAGAAACCTTATTGACTTTATCTGCCCCTTTGGTTAGCTCACTAATGAGTGCGTGTCCGCTTTCGTGATATGCCACGATTTTTTTCTCTTTTTTGCTGATGCGTCGTGATTTTTTCTCTAGCCCTGCAATTCCCCTCTCCACAGCCTCTTTGAGATCGCTTTGGGTAACTTCTTTTTTGTTGGCTCTTCCTGCTAGAAGTGCGGCTTCATTGATGATATTTGCCAAATCTGCTCCTGCAAGTCCTGCTGTCATTTTGGCAATTTCTTGCAAATCCACATCACGAGAGGGCTTGATTGCTTTGATATGCACTTTGAGAATATCAAGTCTTCCTTTGTAATCAGGCTTATCTACAAGCACTTGACGATCAAATCTCCCTGGACGCAAAAGTGCAGGATCAAGAATCTCAGGGCGGTTAGTGGCTGCTAGGACGATGACAGGGGCTGATTCGCTTCCAAATCCATCCATTTCAGCCAAAAGCTGATTGAGGGTTTGCTCTCTCTCATCATTCCCACTCACAATCCCCCCTGCTGCACGACTTTTTCCAATCGCATCAATCTCATCGATAAAGATGATACTTGGAGCGTCTTTTTTTGCCATATCAAAGAGATCTCTCACACGACTTGCACCCATTCCTACAAACATCTCAATAAAACTACTTCCACTCATTGAGAAGAATGGCACATTCGCCTCTCCTGCCACAGCTTTGGCTAGAAGCGTTTTACCTGTCCCAGGAGGTCCCACTAGAAGCACACCACGAGGGATTTTCGCTCCCAAAAGAGTGTAGCGATCGGGGTGTTTGAGGAAATCCACGATTTCTACAACCTCTTCTTTTGCCTCATCATTTCCTGCCATATCATCAAACTTGACATTGGGTTTTTCTGCATTGACAAGCTTTTTGGCACTTCCCATTCCAAAGATTCCATTCCCCATATTTTTTTGAACACGACTTGCCATAAACATCCAAAACCCAATAAGCACAAACACAGGGAGAAGCCAACTTAGCACTTCAGAGAAGAAATTACTCTCACTAAAGCCACTATATTTAATCCCATTTTCATCTAGGATTGGCACAAGTGTGGGATCATTGACTTTTTTAGCGATATAGAGAGTTTTGCCATCGCTTGAACTTGCTTTGAGCATTGTTTGACCGATTTCTACACTCTCTAGCTCTTTGTTTTTTGCCATTTGTTTAAGCTCATAATAGCTTACTTCTTTTTTCTCTCCTCCTCTTCCATCAAGAAAACTTCCTCCCTCTCTTGGGGAAAAGAAGCGAAAAACAATCATTGCGACAAGCACTAAGATTGCAAATACCACAATGGGATTTTTATTAAATGGTTTTTTAGGATTTTTCTCATTCATTATTTAAGCCTTTGCATATAGTTATCTTTATAATCTTACTTAACTTTGGCAAGTTTTAGTGCTACCCATTCATCTTTTTGTAGGATTTTGTCAATTTGGTAACCTTTGAAGCACTCCAAAACCTGCTCTTGATAGTCTTGCAAAATCCCTGAGAGAATGAGCTTTCCTCCATTTCTCAAAGGAGTATCAAAATCAAGCATCATAATAATATGAGCCAAGATATTTGCCACAATCACATCATATTCCCCTTGAGCTTGGGAGATTGAGCCTACCCAAGAGGTGGAGAAGCTTTGAGAGTTGAGGGCAAAATTTTTCTTGCTCTCCTCTATGGCAAACTCATCTGTATCGCAAATCTCCACATTTGCACCAAGAAAAGAGGAGCAAATGCTTAAAATCCCACTTCCACACCCCACATCTAAAACCCTTTTCTCTCTTAAATCCATTTCACTCAAAAGCTCTAGACACATTGAAGTAGTGGCGTGGTGTCCTGAACCAAAGGCAAGGGCAGGATCTATGATAATATCTTGCAATTCTACTCCCTCTTCTTTGGCACTCTTATGCCAAGAGGGGCGGATATAGAATCCTCCCACACTTACAGGCAAAATAGATTGCTTATACGCCTCTATCCAATCTTTGTTTTGACACACCTTATAGCCATAGCCAAACTCTACACGCTCTCCAAGTCTATTGCTTAGAGTGTGAGAGAAATCTTGAAGCATTGAGAGGATAAGTTGAGGGGATTTGGTGGTTCTAATGATGATTTGGGTATGTTTTTGCTCTTCTTCTTTGAAAAACACGCTCAAATCATAAGGGGATAAATCATTCTCATACCCCACAAAATCATAAGGGGTAGTAATCTCTTCTAGAGTCTCTTCAATATTGCTAGAAATAAAATCAGCAAAAACTTCGCCAAAGGCTTGGGGCTGGACTAGAATCTCAAAGTATTCTTCATCTAGCTTATTCTTCATTGACACCCAAAACGACTTCTAACTTTTCTTTGAGGACTTGGGGAGTGAAAGGCTTGACAATATAGTTATTCACTCCTGCCTTAATGGCTGTGATTACCTCAACCTTTCCACCCTCAGTGGTAATCATAATGATAGGAATATCAGTAAATCGACTATCAGCTCTAGTCTTCTTCACAAGCTCCAAACCATTCATCTCAGGCATATTCCAATCTGTAATCAATACGCCCATATCACTATTCTTATCTAGTATATCCCAAGCCTCAACGCCGTTCTCAGCCTCAAAAATATCTTCATAACCTAGTCGCTGAAGTGTATTTTTGATAATTCTTCGCATTGTTGAACTATCATCGACGACAAGTAGTTTCAATTTTTTCTCCTCTATGAATTTAAATATAAAATTATAGCAATCTCTTTAGCTATCTACAAGAGCAAAAAGCCATTCTTGATTATTAGCAATTTCTTTTCCACTTTTTGCAAGTAGTCCCTCATAAATAGATCCAAGTGTTTTCATATCGACTTCTTGCATAATCTCTTTAGAGAGAATGCTAGGGTGTTTGTCATCAATACGATTAAGGAGAGTTTCTATCTCATTGATAATTGCTTCTCTCTCCCAAACCACTCCGTAAGTGTCTATATACTGCATTTTTGTATCTCCTTGGTTATCGCATCGCAAAAAATTGAGCTATACCCTTTATTTTGTGGGATTTTTTCTCTCCAATCTTGCAAAATCCCTACATAATCCTCTATTCTCATATTCCCTTTGAGAATCTCATATTTGAGATAAACCCAGTAGGTGTTTAGCACATCACTCTCACAATACTCATCAATTTTGGCTAAATTTTTCTCTTTGTAATAAATCTCATACACATCTCCCCCACTCACATCATACTTCCCTGGCAACCCACACATACACGCCACATCATCAAGCCTAATCCCCCTCACGCTTCCATAATGCCCTAAGCTATCTAGCAAGTCTGTATGGAATCGCTCACTATATCTTTGGCGATAGTTTTCCCATTTGTTTTTGTTAAATGCAGGATTGTCTTGCTCATAGTAGGCAAGGGATTGGAGATTGTATCTCATTGCTCTAAGCATTATTGTAGGGATATCAAACCCTCTACCATTGAAGCTTACAAGCTTGGGCTGATTTTTATTGAACCATTTGAGAAACTCTCCTAGTGTAACTTTCTCTATCTCCTCTTCACTTGGCACTCCTGCCCTTCTCCCAAATACCCCCACTTTCTGAAAGCTTCCATACTCATCACATACCACACTAGCAATAGAGATGATTTTGTGATATGCAATAGGCAAAAAATCGCTCCCACTTGCCTCATTTTGAGCCTTAAATGCTTGAAGGCATACCTCATAATCATCTCCACTATATTCAAACTGCTCTCTTAAAAATTCCACATCAGGAACGCTTTCTATATCAAAAACACAAATCATTTCTCTTTTCCTATTGTAAGATTGAGTGATAAAAATCATACCAAAAGGAGAGAAAAATGTATGCTCTACTTAGCGTTAGCGATAAGAGTCATATCATCGAGTTTGCCCAAGGGCTGATTGAGTGTGGATATAAAATCCTAAGCACAAGTGGGACACTGAAAGTCTTGCAAGACTCTGGGCTTGAAGTGATAGATATTGCTTCCTACACAGGAGCAAAAGAGCTTTTTGATGGTAGAGTAAAAACCCTCAATCCCAAAATCGCAGGGGGGATTCTCTATCGCCGAGATTCTCTCTCACACCAAAAAGACGCCCAAGAAGAGGGTATAGAGCCAATTGATCTCATCTGTGTCAATCTCTATCCATTCAAACAAACCATTGAGAGAACTCAAGATTTTGAGGAGATTGTGGAAAATATTGATATTGGTGGGCCAAGTATGATAAGAGCAGGGGCAAAAAACTTCCAAAGTGTGCTTGTAGTAACTAATCCAAGCGATTATCCTCAAGTGCTTAAGCGACTAAGGAATGGAGAGAATACCCTAGAGTTTAGAAGAGAGATGATGATAAAAGCATTTTCTCATACAGCAAGTTATGATTGTTTGATTGCTAATTATATGAATGAGCGATTTAATGGTGGGTTTGGGGAGCAAATCTTTCTCTCAGGGGAGAAAGTCCTTACCCCTCGCTATGGGGAAAATCCTCATCAAAAAGGGGCATTATACGCTCAAGGGGATTACTTTCTCAAGCATTTTGTAATCCTCAAAGGAGAGCCAAGTTTCAATAACTTTACCGATATTGATTCAGCCCTCAAAATCGCCTCAAACTTCCAAAATAGCGTTTGTATCATCAAGCACGGCAACCCTTGTGGCTTTGCCCTGCACTCTAACCCCCTAGAGGCTTTCAGCCTTGCTCTCTCTTGCGATACTCTCTCAGCCTATGGAGGGGTGGTGGCAGTCAATGCTGAAGTGAGTTTAGAGTTAGCCCAAAAGATTGGGGAGAGCTTTTTTGAAGTGCTAATCGCCCCTAGCTTCACCCCACAAGCCCTAGAGTTTCTCTCAAACAAGAAAAAGCTCAAGCTCTTCTCCCTCACCCCCAAACTCCCTCATTTCTCTCTCCCTACCCAAAAAGTGAGTTTCAAGTCCATTATGGGAGGGTTTTTAATCCAGGAGGCTGACTGTATCACTCAAGAAGAGATAGACAACGCCCAAAGAATGGGGGATTATGAAGCCACTCAAGAGCAAAAAAGAGATTTAGAGATTGCCTATAAAATCGTGGCTCTTACCAAATCTAATTGCGTCGCTTATGTCAAAAATGGCGTTTTGGTAGGGATAGGAATGGGAATGACAAGTCGAGTCGATGCCTCAAGAAATGCAATGCTAAAGGCTCAAGATATGGGGCTAGATTTGAGGGGATGTGTGCTTGCAAGTGAAGCGTTTTTCCCATTCAAAGATAGTATAGAGCTTGCTGTATCAATGGGTGTGAGTGCGATTATTGAACCAGGGGGAAGTATCAGAGATGATGAAGTGATAGAGTGTGCCAACTCTCACAAAATCCCAATCTACTTCACTTTTAAACGACATTTTTTACACTAGGGATTTATAATTAGGCATATTTTTAAAAGGAGTAGAAAATGAAAAAGATGATTTTGGGCGTGTTTGTCGCTATGGGGCTTTGCTTTGGTGCAAGTGTGGATTCAAGCAAGATTGAGATGTATTGGGTAGGCTATAAACTTGCCAACAAAACCCCTGTAAAAGGCTCATTTAGCAATGCAAACTATAAGTTTAAGAAGACTCAAGGCAATCTCAAAGAGATTTTTGAGGGTGCAAGTGCAAAAATCGCTCTCAAAAACCTCAATGTCGCTAACCCTGAAGCCAAGAAAAACCTCTCTGAGGCGTTTTTCTCAAAGTTTGCAAGTCCTGAGATTAGTGTAAAAATCATTCAAGTAATGGAAGGGGAGAATCAAGGCACATTCCTAGCAAAGGTGAGTATGAATAAAAAGTCTGTCCTAGTCCCTATGCAATACACAATCACAGAGGGCAAACTAGAAGCCAAAGGTGTGCTAGATCTTTTGAGCTTCAAACTTGAGGGAGCATTGCAAAGCCTTATCAAAGTGTGTGGCACACTTCATCAAGGCTACACTTGGACTCAAGTAGAAATCGGTTTCTCCACCCCACTTCAATAACCCCTATTCTCTAAGGTTAAAAGCCTTAGAGGAGAACACAAAACTATATTTTAGATTTTACTAGAATTTAGAATCAAACTCTATTTGTGCCTCTCTTACTCGTTTTATCAGCTTGTCAATCTCGAAATCACGATTTTTATACCAATCTACTGACCAAATTCGATGAAAACTCCACCCCAATCTTTCCAAAACCTCTTGCCGTAGGCGATCACGATCTCTTGCAGATTTTGATGAGTGATAAGTAGCACCATCACACTCAATAGCCAAAATATATCCTTGATTTTCGCTCTTAGATTTGACTGCAAGATCAATAAAATACCCTGATACTCCTACCTGTGGTTTTACTTCAAAACCAAATTCTCGCAAGACATTAAAAACAGATATTTCAAAATCGGAATCAAAGTCTTTTTCTGTTTCGATTGGCAATCCCTCCAAGAATCCTTTTTCGGCATATTCCAAAAACGCTTTCAATTCCCTTACTCCCCTATGAGTACTCTCAGAAGTAATAAGCTCGTTTGATTTCATTGAAGTAAAAATTTCCATTCTCTCTTTTGATCGAGTGAAAATAACATTGAGCCTTCTCCACCCATAATGAGAGTTGATTGGTCCAAATCTCATATGAAGCTTGTCCGTTTCAGGATCTCTACCATAAGTTGTTGAGATCAGGATAATATCTCGCTCATCTCCTTGAATATTTTCAAGGTTTTTGACAAAAAATGGCTCTTCTCTTTCTTGCCATTTCACTAAATAGTCTTGCAATAAGCCATTGCTTAACTCCTGAGTATCAATCATATCTTGAATCAAACTGCACTGAGTTTTATTAAAAGTTGCTATACCTATGGATTTTTGTGGATATTTTTCTATAAGCTCCAAAAAATATTCCACAACTTTTTCTGCCTCAAGAATATTAGTTCTGCTACCTTTAGCATATCTTGCTCCTTCAACATAGTGATACCCTATTCCCAACAGCTCATCTTCACTATTTTTTCTTGGTGATGGAAAAACAACAAGATTCCCATCATAAAATTTAGAATTTGAAAAACGGATTAAATCCTCGTGTCTTGAACGATAGTGCCAACGCAACTGCCTAATGGGGCGATATATACTCAAACAAGCATCTAGGATAGATTCGTTCTCGCTTACTACATTGCTCTCCTCTTCATCATCGTCATCATTCTTATTCAAGAAAAAATCTGTTGGTGGAAGCTGTTTTGGATCTCCCACTATGATGATCTGATTGCTCCTTGCTATTGCACCCAATGCTTCCTCTGGTCTTAATTGTGATGCCTCATCAATGATAAGTACATCAAAGCTTATTGCTTCAGGATCTAGATACTGAGCAACAGATAGGGGACTCATCATAAAAATAGGCTTGAGGGATTGTAATGATTTGGGTGCTCTTCTTATCAAATCTCTCAGAGTAATATGTCGTTTTTGTTTTTTTATTTCTGCTTCAATCAGCCCACGCTCTCTTCTATCCTTTGCACTTCCACCCAAATATGCTCCATAATCAACATTTGGGTAAGACATTGCATCATGGGCAATCCTTTTCTGATTGAGGCTAAACAATTCTCTATCCAATCGTTTAAATTCCCTTATCGCAGTTTCAAATGCTACTCTTTCAAATCTTTCAAGGATTGGGAACTCTAAAAAGGCTTTTTTTAGTAATGAATGGTAGAAGTTATATAAAAAAATCTCTTTAAATCTTGCATTGTCATCTTGTTGCATTTTTACTCTATCAACAATGGCAGAAAGCCCAAGTGATGATAAAAACAAAGAAGCTCTTTGGAAAGATACCCATCTTGACAATATTTCTTTTGCTGTCTTTACTTGTTCTACCTTCTGAACGCATTGCAAAACTGAATGACAAGTAGCAAAAAACCTATCAAAATTCAAATAGCTTTCTTTCATTTGATTTTTTGTCTTCTTCAATTCATCTCGAATTTCACATAGTGGAAGAATGTCATCAAAATTGGCAAGAAGCTTTTGTTTTGTGCAATCAGATAATTGAGAATGGATAATCTTCCACGCACTCAGCAAGAATTTTTCTATCTCAAGTGGATTCATTTCAAACAAATCATCTTGAAAACTCTTATCCCATTTGCATTCTTTTCTTTTGTTTTTTATGAGAATATCAAGTTCTTGAATATCCTCCATTGTGTTTTCTAGGCTTCTTATGACTGAAGAGGAAATTTTTCTAATTACAAAATTTTGAATCTCATTTTGAGAAAAAGACTCCTGAAACCCTTTGAGCCATTTGTGAATAGTTTCAATCTGTTGTATCTCTGTATCCAATCCTTTAAAAAAACTTCCAAAAGCCAAAGCAAAATCTTGATCTTGAGTGAGCTTTTCTTTTGTCTCAAAATATTTTTTTATTTTTCTTAAGAAAACAATCCACTTATTTTTATCTTTAGGTAATTTTTCCTGCATAGCCTCCTGAAGCTCGGTCTTGGCACGACGATAATGACTAGAGAAAATAGCAAATAACGAATCTTTATTTTTTTGAATAATTTTTTCAATATTACACCACTCATCAAAGCTCTTCTGCTCTATATCATCAATTTCTAAAGCAAATTCTAAAACCTCATTTCTACATTGAAGAAATTCTCTCTTCATTTCCTTAAAACGCTCAATTTGCATATCCATATCATAATCAAGCATCTGAGGGGTTATCTTTGTGTAGTAGTCATAATAAATTGTATTGATATATTTTACAATTTTTAAAATTTGACAATACTCTCCAAGCTCTAAATTCTTAACCCCCACCTCTTTCTCAAGCTCTGTGATTTTTTGATTGATTTTGTTAAAGAGAACAACCATACAAGAATACTCATCTCCTTGATCCTGAAAATCAATTTCAAAAAAATTCTCAGCATTCTTAACTTCTGATACCGTATCCTCTATTCCCAAAGAACCAAATAGGTTGCAAATATTTGTTAAATTTTCTTTCGTAGAAAGAATATTTTTGATGATTTTTTCTTTTTCTACCTCGCTAAAGTTTTGAATATCCAAGCCATTCCAAAAATCCAAATTTGTTCTACTCTGTCTAATCTCTTGATATAACCCCTCATAATCATCAAGCTCTCTTTGTATTTTTAATAATTTATCACGATCCCAACAATCAGCATCTTCTATATCAAAATCTAATATCTTGCTAACATTGTGATACCTTTCTATTTTCCAAAAAATCCTAAAAATCTTTTCTTCACTCTTGCCATAGCTTTGATGCAAAACATCAAGATATTCTTTAATTTCTTGTTTTTTAGCCTCTATTTGAGAAATATGTTCTTTAAGTGTCTTGTTTTTCTCTTGCTCTTTCTTAATTCTATTACTAATGCTCTCCAATACACGAGAAGTCTTTGTCTTGTTGCTATGTAACTCCAAACAAAAATCGCCCAATCCAACCTGCCTAAGTCTTCGATACACCACATCAAGTGCCGCAGATTTTTCAGACACAAACAATACTGTTTTTTTTCTAGAAAGAAATGAAGCGATAATATTTGTAATTGTCTGAGATTTTCCACTTCCTGGTGGACCTTCTATAATAATATTTTTGCCTTGCACTGCATCAATAATCGCACTATGCTGAGACGAGTCAGCATCTACAACTAAGGGATAATTTTTTAACTCATTATGTAAGGGGTCGTCAATTTCATATTCTTGAGAAAAATATTCCCCATCAGATTCTCTCCCCTGAAATATATCTTTGAATACTTCAATGTCTTCCAATGGCGTTTTGCCCTTCCAATCTCTAAGATCTTGATACATCAAGATTTTTTCAAACCTCAAAAAATCTATTGCGATATCACTTTTGATCTCCCACCCCTCCCTGTCTTTGATAATTTTTGACAATTTTTGAAAAAAATCCAAACAATCGCACTTGTCAAACTCAGGAAAAGTAATATCAAAATCAACTCTCAGTTTTTCTTTGAGTGCCTGATTGATATCTACCTCATTTTGATTAGCAAAGTGGAGAGAGAAATTTGGAAACAAAGAAGATTTAGATTTTGTAATCTCTATCGGGATACAGATTATTGGGGATAACAAATATTCTTCAGAATACTGAACTTCTTTCCATTTCAAAAAACCAAGACACAAGTAGAGCATATTTCTCCCCATTTCTTGTTCGCAAGCTCTTGAATCTCTAAAAATTTTCAATAGAATCTTATTCATCTCATCAGAAAAATGAAGAGTTTGAATTTGATTTTTGTTTTGCACTTCTTGTGAATTCTTAAAAATATTATCTAAAGAGAGCCCTAGTTTTTTTGCCCAATCCTTTTTGCTCAATTCCTTTTCTTCATCACTCTGTGGATCAGGTAGTGCAATAAACTCCATAGCTTTTTCTTCAAGGACTAATTGAGTATATAAGCCCTCAAGACTCTCATTGATGATTGCAAGATCGCGGGTTTTATTTTTGGAATATTTAATTAGCTTATTTCTTTTTGTCAAGTCAATAAGCTTGTCTTTTAGTCTATTGATACCATCTAGAATTGCTTTTGCCATAAAAATCCTATGTAATTAAAAAAATAAAAGAATAAATAATATCAAATTTTTTCTTTTTATGCTTTTGAGTCAATCAAAATCAATCAAAAAAAATATGGAAACTGGAGAGGGGGAAATTCTACTATTGTCTTACGCCAAGATAAATCCAAGAAGAGGGAGATAGAGAGGGATTATCTCCCCTCTACATGGAAATAGCGAGTTTTCTTCACAATAAAGCGAATGATGAGATAGAACACTGCTGAGGCGATAAAGACATCAAGCAAAATCGGATCGATTGTAATCGTCCAATCTTCTGACGAGATTGAAACGATGAGATAATTTGCTACAAGCAAAGAGGTTGTAAGTCCAAAAAATGAATGATACTCACGCTTAAGCATTGTTTTGAGTGAAAATCCTAAGACACTTTTCTTGTAGTTTTTAAATGAAGGGAAAAATGCA
The DNA here is from genome assembly GCF_003364205.1 of Helicobacter brantae. Taxonomy (GTDB): domain Bacteria; phylum Campylobacterota; class Campylobacteria; order Campylobacterales; family Helicobacteraceae; genus Helicobacter_G; species Helicobacter_G brantae. The sequence continues at coordinate 61,784 of NZ_NXLV01000002.1, read as the reverse complement.
GGGGTGTTTTCAGCCCATTTAGTGTATTCTTCCCCAAACTTACCTTCCAAAAATCTCTCTTCAGTATAGATAATCCTCTCATAGTAAATCCAAAACAAAGCACCAAAAGCTAGAAGCAAAAGCCAATTTCCTAGCAAAATCATTGGAGCAATCATCATCAAGAAATTGCCTAGATAGAGAGGATTGCGACAAAGTGAATACATTCCTGTGGTATTGAGTGAGTTAGCCACTTGTCCATGCACATTTCTCCCACTTGTGCCTTGAGGGACATATCCTGCTACAAGGATTCTAATCCACTGCCCCACACACCCTACCACTAGAGCGACGATTACAAGTGGGGTGTTGTAATCCACACTTCCATTTTTGCCGATTGAAAACAGCTCTTGATCAAAACTCAAGAGGGATAAAATCAGTAATGGAATCATTACTAGTGGAATATAACTGCGATATCGGAATAAAAAATCTCCGTCCTTTGCCATTTCATCTTTTAATAGCATTTTTTCTCCTTTGTGTTTTCTATGAAAATTAAATTTGGCATTCTAATACTTATTTGATTATTTCAAGTTAATGTCATGAGAAAAAACTTTGATACTATAAGTATTGCAAGCTTTGTAAATTTCGCTAACCTCTTGTGAGTTTTCCATTTGGCTTTTTCCGATATGGGTAAGCAGTGGAGGGAGGATTTTTAGACTTGATTTACTTTGAATCTTTGCTTTTATCATAAGGAGAGTGGCATTTTTATCAAGTCTTGGATACACAAATCTCGCTACTTCAGCGTTGAAACCCTCATTTTTGAGTTCATAAAACACTCGATGAGATTCTTTGGCGTCATAGCAAAAAATCAAACTCCCATTGGGTTTGAGGAGTCTTTTGGATTTGTAAAAAAATTCTTTAAGGGGCATTGAATTTTCGTTTCGAGCGTGATTCACTCTTGAGTTTTGAGAGGGGAGGATTTCACTGCGATAAAAAGGGGGATTGGAGAGCAAAATATCAAAATGTTCTTCACTCTCAAAGGCAAGAAAATCCCCACAAATTACTGAAGCTTTTGGGACATTTTTTTGAGCCAAAAATGCCATAATCTCATCTCTCTCTATCATTGAGAGTTTGAGGGCAAAATCCCTATAAGCTAATTTCCCCAAAATCCCACTTCCACACCCCACATCAAGCAAGACTTGATTCTTTCTCAAAAAGGGTTTGGCAAAGTCATAGAGAAACAGGCTATCACTATTGTAGCAATACCCATCAAAGAGCTGATAAAGGCGAGTTATGGGCGTAGCCATAGGGCAACATCTCCTCCTTGAAGTTTTTGAGTATGCAAGACTTTTAGCTCTAGTTTCCTTGCCACCCTCTCACTCTCCCCCTCAAAGCTAGGAGAGTAAAGAAGCAAAAGACAATCAAGCTCCTCTCTCAAACTCTCAAGCAATGTATATCCCCCCTCAATGAGATTAAACCCACTCTCTAGCCCTAGAGTGTGGATAGTGTGATGAATGCTGATATTTGAAGAGGCGATACATTCATAGTCTTTGGGGGCTAGATTTTGAGTGGTGAGAATCTTTATGGGGATTTCTTCCCTATCTTTCCTAAACGCACAGCGTAAATCAAGTCTAGGTTTATCATTCAAAATCGTTTTGCCTGAGATAACTAGGCTTTGGGCGACCCCTCTTTGGGTATGAGTGAAGGCTTTAGTGAGTGGGGAGGAGATTTGCCCTCCTTTGTAGTTGCCATTCAGTCTTTGAGCGATTTTGTGGAGGTTGAAATGCCCTTTTGTCTGCAAACACAAAAAAGGATAAAGCAACTCTTCTGCCCCCTCTCTTAAACACTCCTCCACCTCCACCCCACAAGCTCTTAGATACTCTCCCCCTCCACTTGCACAAGGGGTGGGATCTTTATGGGCATAGATGACTTTTTTTATCCCTAGATTTGCTAGGAGTTTGGAGCAAGAGGGGGTTTTGCCCTCGTGGTTGCAAGGCTCAAGAGTGCAATAGATTTTACACTCCCTCAAAGCTCCATTGTGTGAGCTTAGTATCCTCTCATACAGCTCCCACGCATTGAGGTTTTTACTCTCCTCTAGCACCCCCAAGCCCTCAAGTGCTTCTCTGACTGCTTCAAGCTCTGCGTGGGCTTCTCCACTTTTTTGATGAAAGGAGCAAGAGAGGATTTCTCCCTTGCTATTGATGACTAATGCCCCTACACTAGGGTTGGGGAGTGCTAGGGTTTGATATTCCCAAGTTTTGCTAATCAGCCAATCAAGAATAATCTCATCAAGCTCTACCATTGAAAAATCGTTTTTACCTTTTTTGTCTGAGAGTAAGGAATTTTTTGGGAATCAATCACAAAGCCCTCATCATCACACTCTTGCAAAACTCCCTCTAGGATTGTTTTATCCATCATTTTTACTTCCACTCTCTCTCCGAGTGAGAGGGCAAAGTGGCTTGGCTTTTTTAGCACTCGCTCAATCCCTGGGGAGCTAACTTCTAGGATATATTTTGAAGCGATTGGAACTTCTACATCAAGCAAGGGGGAGATGAGATTGGAAACCTCTTGGCACTTATCAAGGGTAATTCCCTCTTTGGAAGTGATATAAATCCTTAGAATGTCTTGATTAAATTCTTTGAGCATTACAATATCATAAAGCTCACAATCACAGCCTTTAATGTATTTGGCTAGTTTTTCTTCTAATGCTGGAGTTATCATTTACTCTCCCCTTTCTTTGGCAATTTGAGCAAAAATCTTATCCAAAGAGTTTGCACTTTTTAGACTATCATCAAACTTGAAGCTAAGTTTGGGGCATTTAAACCACCCACTAGAGCTTAGGATATGCTCTCTTAAAATCCCTTCAGCTTTTTTGAGTTCTCTAAGGATTAGAGATTTTTCTTGAGGGGAAAAATCACTTGATTCGATGAATACTTCAGCATTGTATTTCCCACGAGAGCAAAGCACTTGAGTGATTGAGAGAGAGTTTAGAGTGGGGTTTGAGAGCATACTTAGAGCTTCTGAAACTAGCTCTAGGAGAAGAGCTTGGGAGCGTTGAAGTTTGATTTCACTCATAGGCTCTGCTTTTTGGCTACTTCTTTGTAGGTTTCAAACACATCACCTACTCTTACATCATTGTAATTCTCTAGCATTATCCCACACTCATATCCCTTTGCCACCTCTTTGACATCATCTTTGAATCTCTTAAGTGAAGCGATACTTCCATTATGCACCACAACACCATTTCGGATAAGTCGCACTTTGATTCCTCTCTGAATGCTTCCATCGACCACAAAGCACCCTGCAATCGTGCCGACTTTGGGGATATTGAATGTTTCTCTTACTTCTGCTTGTCCTGTGTTTTCTTCTTCAAATACAGGCGACATCATTCCTGAGATCAAAGCTTTGACATCATCAAGCAAGGCATAGATGATTGAGTAAGTTTTGATTTCTACTGCTAATTCTTTGGCTTTGTTTTTGACACTTCCTGTGGGGCGAACATTGAATCCCAAAATCACACAATTCTCTGAAGCACTTGCTAGAGTGATATCACTCTCTGAAATCCCCCCTACGCCAAAGCTTATCACATTGATTGCCACCTCATCGTTATTGAGTTTCTCCAAACTTGCTCTGATAGCTTCTAGTGAGCCTTGAGTATCGGCCTTGATGATGACAGGAAGGGATTTGAGTTGCCCTTTTGCAACCATTTCACTTAGCTCATCAAAGCTTACTTTTGTGCTTTTGCTTAGCTCTTTTTGTCTGAGGTAACTTGCTTTTTGCATTGCAAACTCTCTTGCCACGCTATCATTTTCTACACTCATCAAAGTTGCTCCTGCACTTGGCACTTCTGAAAGTCCTGTAACCACTGCTACACCTGAGGGATAAAGCTCTTTGACTGCCTCTCCTTTGTCATTGAGCAATGCTCTCACACGCCCATAGGCAGTATCAGCAACGATTGGATCTCCTACCCTTAGGATTCCATTTTGCACAATCACTGTCGCCACAGGCCCCCTGCCTTTCTCCAAACTTCCCTCCAAAACAATGGCTTTGGCTTTGTTTGAATGCGTGGCTTTAAGCTCCATAAGTTCAGCTTGAACTAGGATATTTTCTAGCAAGTCCTCAATCCCCTCTCCACTTTTGGCTGAGAGTGGGATAAAGTCATACTCTCCACCCCACTCACTTGGGGTAAATCCAAGCTCGGCACATTCAGCCTTGACTTTGTCAGGATTTGCATTTTCTTTATCCATTTTGTTGATTGCGATGATGATTTGCACATTGGCAGCTTTGGCGTGGTTGAGGGCTTCGATTGTTTGTTGCTTCACTCCATCATCAGCAGCTACGACAATGATAGCAATATCTGTAACTTGTGCTCCCCTTGATCTCATCTCTGTAAATGCCTCATGCCCTGGAGTGTCAATGAAAGAAATCAACTTGCCATTTTTCTCCACCATATATGCCCCAATGTGCTGAGTGATCCCCCCTGCTTCTCCACTAGCTACTCTTGAGTTTCTAATCTTATCTAGCAAAGAGGTTTTTCCGTGATCCACATGTCCCATAATCGTAACCACAGGAGGACGCTCATAGCTCTCTAGTCCCTCCTCTTCTTGCACTTCAATCTCAGGGACAATGTTTTGGAAAGAAATCTCTATACTAAACTCTTCAGCCAAAATCTCAATAGCATCACGATCCAAAAAGTCGTTTTTGGTTACCATTACTCCAAGTTTAAAGAGTGCCCCTATCACATCTCTAAGCTCTCGCCCTGCAATATCTGCAAACTCATAAACTCTAATCTCTTCAGGGATAGAAATCGCACTTTGAGCATTCTTCTTCTCTATCTGCACCACAGGGGCTTTTCTCTTCTTCTTATCTCTTCGGATTGAACCTTCATTCATCCATTTGTTTCGCTTTTGCACTTGCACTCTATCCACTAGAGCTTGTTTTTTGCGATTTTCCTCATCTTCGTTTTTGATCTCTTGCTCGTGCAAGTCAAAAAGCACAATCTCATCACTCTCATCTTCATAGCTTCCAAACTCACGATCAAAGTCCATTTTTTGCTCGTTTTGTTTGTGAGAGATTTGCACTTTTGGTTTTTCTTTTTTCTTAGGCTTTACTCTTAGCTCCTCATCTTCATCATCTTGAGTGATTTTCTCGCTAAAGAGATCTTTGATATTTGGAGTGGAGAGGGGTTTTTTCTCTTCTTGAATTTGTGGGGCAGGGATGCTTTCTTTGCTCTTTTTTACAATCGTAATCCCCATACGCTTAGCTTCAAGATTGTTTTTCTCTCCTAGCTCTTGAGTGGCTTCTTTGATTACTTTTGTAGTCTTGCTCTCTTTTGCTTCCTCTACTTCTTTTTGGACTTTAGGGGTGCTAGGGGCTTTGGGGGTTTTGCTTATCTTCTCTTCTGTTTTGTCTTCTTGGGCTTTTTTGGCAGTCTTAGAAGTTTTGCTTTGAGGTTTGCTTGTCTTTTCTTTGGGGGCTTGAGCTTTTTTTGCATTTTGTGGAAGTTTGCCACTTAGAATGTATTCAGACAATTTTTGTGCGTCCTCATCACTAATCTCACTGCTAACATTTTTGACTGCAATCCCAATCTCTTTGGCTTTTTCTATCGCCTCTTTGGGGTTGCTCATTGCAAGTTCTAGTGCAAATTCTTTGATTGATATTGCCATAAGGTTATAATCTCCTTTAGTTGAATTTGATTTTCTTGAGTATTGAGCTTTCTGCTTTTGAGAATCCTCTCCACACTCTTGGGCTTGTCTGCACACTCTTTGCAGAGATAAAAACTTCTACCAAAACCACAAAATACCTCAATCTTTTCGTTTTTTACACACAACCTCATCATTGTGCTTTGCAAATATTTTTGTCTGCAAACCACACACATTCTCTGAGTTTTGAGAGAGGCAAATTTGAATGAGTTGTAAATTTTTACTTCAAGCATTTTACCATTTTAGCCTTGTTTGAGAACACCCAAATTATCAAATTCAAGTGCCAAAACTCTAAAGTTTCTGAAGCGATCGGAAAGCACCTTGTGTAATTGGGGTGCATCATCGCTATAACAAAGTGAAAAAATACTTGATCCACTTCCTGAAAGTGTGCTCATCAAAGCTCCGTGATTGAGGGCTGTTTTTTGCACTTCTTTGAGGATTGGGAAAGTATCCATTCTTTGGCGTTGGTGCATCATATCTTTACTTGCAAGTTTCAAAAACTCCCATTTCCCACTCCAAAAGATTCCACTCAAAAAGCTAGAGTGAGAGAGGTTAAACACGCACTCCTCCACGCTATAACGCTTGGGGAGAATAGAGCGAGCGTATTTGGTATTCATCGCTCTATCAGGGATAACCACCACAGCTTTGAGAGTTTTTGGCAAGGTTTGTTTGAGATAGAAGACTTTATTTTTCTCTAGCATTGAGATTGTAAATCCCCCAAAAGTGGCAGGGGTGATATTATCAGGGTGATGCTCATATCTTAAAGCCTTGTTGAGAATCGCCCCTTTATCAAGGCGTTTTCCTGCAAATAAAAATGCTCCACTAATTGCCCCTACAATCATTGCTGAGCTACTTCCTAGCCCCCTTGAGATAGGGATTTGGTTGTGAAACTTAAAGGCAAAATGCTCCTCTCCTATCCCAAACTCTCTTAGAGTTTCTCTAAAAATCTTTACAAATAGATTGCTCTCATCAGCCCTCAATCTCCCCACACCCTCTCCACTGATTTGCACACTTGTTTTAGTCGCAGGGATAATCTCAAAGCGATTACGGAAGTTGAGTGATAACCCCAAACAATCAAAACCAGGCCCTAGATTTGCACTTGTGGCAGGAACGCTTATAACCAAATTCTCTCCTTATATAGGGGGTAAGACATACAAAGGCTCATTACAAGTGCCAAAATCTTCACTTCTTAGAATCTTTGGCAATGCAAAATCTTTGCACTCTACTTCTTCAAAACTCTTTAGAATGATTTCTTCCCCCTCTTTGATGAAGTATTGATTCCCAAAGGCTTTGATGGGAGAATTATCATTGAAATAAAAACAATCAAGAGAATAAAGCTTGATTCCTTGTATGATTTGCAAGGTTTGAAGAAAGATATGAGTGAGCTTAATAGCTGTAAAACTCCCCGGCCCTTTGGCATAAAAAATCCTTTTTATCTCTCTGTCTTTGATAATCTGAGCGATTTTTGTGAGGGCATTGAGGGTTTTATCTTCATATCTAAATACCTCTTTGCACTGCCCCTCTTCATAGATTCCACACAAAATCGGGGAAGAGGCTGAAATTAGAACTAAATCATTGCTCTTTTGCGTATGCATACTCCACCTCATAGCTTACCTCTTCATCAGGAAGCTCTACAAGTTCATAAGCCTCATTTTGTGCCAAAATCTGCTTAGTGAGAAGATGATTGAGGCGATGACTTCCTGCAAAGGATACATAAGTGCCAAGCAAAGGCATTCCCAAAATTGCCATATCTCCGATTGCATCAAGGATTTTGTGTCGCACAAACTCTTCTTGATACCTTAATCCCTCTTTGTTTAAAATCCCATTCTCATCTAGCACAATACAATTATTTAGCCCACCACCACGAGCAAGTCCTTTGGAACGCAAATAATTGACTTCGTGCAAAAATCCAAAAGTCCTAGCTCTAGCGATTTCTTCTTTATAAGCTTGTGTGCTAAACTCAAAACGATAGTTTTGGTGCTGAATGCTTGGGTGATCAAAGAGGATTTTGAAATCAAATACCGTTCTTTTGCTTGGCTCAATTCTCACAAATTTATCGCCATCTTTGACTTCAATAGGTTTTTTTATCTCTATGGCTTTTTTCTTGGCATCAAGGTATTCTATCCCTGCCTCATCTAGCAAGGTGCAATACGCAATAGAGCTTCCATCCATTATGGGAATCTCTTCATTATCTACACTGATTAAGAGATTGTCAATCCCATAGGCATAAATGGCTGAAAGCAAATGCTCTATGGTGCTAATGGTTACGCCATCTTTTCCAATCACGGTTGCCATTGTCGTATCTACGACATTATCAGGCTTGAGTTCGATTCTGACATTTTTATCCGTGCGAAAAAAGACAATCCCACTATTTGGGGGGAGTGGATCAAAGCTCATCTTTACTGGCACTCCTTTATGCAATCCCACACCCACGACTTCTACGTGTTTTTTTATCGTTGTTTGCTTCATCTCTGCTCCCTTAAAATAGTTTTTTGTGCCTTTTGAAAAACGCTAGTGATATTGGATTGAATCCATTTATTATCCATCCACTCAGCCAAAGAGACAAAATGCCCTTGAATGAGAATCCCAAAATGCAAATGATCTCCAAAAGCCCAACCTGTTGAGCCTGTATTGGCTAGGATTGTTCCCTCTTTGACCTTCTCTCCTAGCTTAACTCCAAATTCTGAAATGTGAGAATAGAGTGAAGCCATTCCCAAATCGTGATAGACAATGATTGTATTGCCATAGATTCCTAGCTTTTGCTCTAAGACTATAACCCCCTCATTTGAGGCAATGATAGGAGCATTTTTCACACTTGCCAAATCAAGCCCCATATGATAGGAATTGCTGATATTTTGCTCTTTATAAAAATAATGCCGACTATCAGCAAAATGCCCCACGACCATTCCTCCTTTGAGTGGATAGAATCGCTCAAAAGCGATAGGGTGAGTGATGAGATGAGGAGTGAAATCATTTGAAGCTCTAAAAATCAATCCCTCATCTTTGGCTCGGATTGTTTCATTGAGATATTTAAACTTTGAGGCTTGGTTTTCAAACTTCTCTTGTGGAGCTTGTTCCCAAAGCATTGCATCAATTTTCTCAAAATATTTATCTTGGATTTTGAGTGTAGAGTCTTTATATGGCTTTAGTCTTTTGACAATCCCTACACGATACTGGGTTTGATTGTCTGCCAAATCTGTGGCGATGATTGTGGGAGAGAATGCGTTATTTTTCACAGGCCACGCTACAAGAGTGGCATAGTAATCTTTGGCGATATAGGGAAAAGGGATAAACTCATCAACCCCATTGCTAAAGACAAGCTTTTTGAGGTTTTTCTCTTGAGCTTTAAAGACAATCAATGCACTTCCACCATAATTGATTGCATAAGAAGAGGCCAATAGCTCAACCTTTGGGGGAGTGGTATCAATACTTAGCTCGATTTTCCTTGTGGTGGTGTTGCCACTGAAAAAGTTTGCATTACTCCAATCTGTAACAGATATTTCATAGATGATTTTCTCTTCATCACAGAGTTTGCCCTGAGGGGTGGGGAGAGTGATTTTAACCTCTTTGGGTTTATCTAGCACCACTTCTTGAATATCTATAAGCCTCTCGCCATTCTCACGCACAGCAACGATTGAGTAAGATTTGATTGCACTGCTATCTTCAAAGCTGATAGGAATAGCATTTTTGGGATTCCAAAATCGCAAATCTTGGGGGATAAGAATCTTGGGAGGGACTTTTTCAAAAATATCTGAACGACTTGCAAAGTAAAGCAATGAAGCGATTGCAATGATAAAAACCACAATCACAAAACCCTTATAATTACTCTTTCTTCTATAACCTCTTACTCTTGCCATAATTACTCTCTATATTAAAAACTAAAAAATTAAAATAATATCAAAATCAATCCTCAAAATTAAAACGATTTTTCTTACCTTGCAAGCTCTCTAGTCTAATCACCTCTTTAAGAAGTGTTGCCACAGCTGCAAACATATCATCACTGATTGGCATATCCACCTCAACCCTTGCATAAAGCTCGCGTGCTAGGGGTGGGTTTTCTATCACTTGGATTTCATTCTCTCTTGCAATGGCTTTGATACGGATTGCAAGATGATCGATTCCCTTAGCCACCACCACAGGCACACCAAAGCGATCTCTATCTTCTTTGGCAAATCTAATTGCCACAGCATAATGAGTGGGGTTAGTAACTACCACAGAGGCTGAAGGGACATTTTTCATCATTCGACTCATTGCCACTTTCATTTGCATTTGTCGGATTTTTTGCTTAATCTCAGGGCTTCCTTCTTGTTGCTTATGCTCATCTTTGACTTCTTTTTTGCTCATTTTCAAAGATTTGGTGTATTGGTATTTTTTTATCATAAAGTCTGCCATTGCCAAGATTGCAAAAACCACTAGCAATACCCCAATGAGTATCATCGCTTTGTCTTTAAACCATATCATTTGATCAAAGAGATTGAGTCGCCCCATTGTAGGAAGCTCTCCCCAAAAGCCAATAAACACGGCGATTCCCACTCCAAAAGAAAGCAAGACTTTAAAGGTAATCATCAACCCCTCTAAAACCTTTTTGAGAGAGAAGACATTTTTTAGTCCATTTATGGGATTGATCTTTGAGAATTTAGGAGCAATCACCTTAGGACTAAAAAGAAATCCAAACTGCCCCACATTGCCAAAAATCCCCCCAATTATCAATCCCAAAAACATAGGAGCAATCATTTTAAAAATCTCAATCACCAAAGAAAAGCCAAGATTTAAGCTATCTTCTACACTCATTTCATTGCCAAGCAAGTGCATCACTTGATAATAAACCTTAGAGCAACCCTCAACCCAATAATTAAAAAGCAAAAAGATAAGAGCAAGTCCTATGATAAGCCCCAAAAATCCTGTAACTTCAGGACTTTTGGCGACATTGCCCTCTTCTCTTGCTTTGGCAATTTTGCGTGAGGAGGGGGCTTCGGTTTTTTCTTCTTCATCAGCCATTTTGCTCTAACCTCTTTAATGCATTTTGATAATCTTGTGGGGTGTTGAGATTGCTAAAAATACTCTCATCATCAAATTCTACAAAACCACTCTTAACCCTAGAGATAAGTTGGGACATTTTAAAGTCCTCTTTTTCTATCATCTCTTTGATAATAGGCAATGTATCATAATGATAAATCCCACAAAGATAATGGCTCTTTTGTGGGGTTTTGGCATAAAAGATTTGCTCCTCTCTTACCCTCTCAAAGAGCAAATCAATCTCCTTTTGCTCAATAAAAGGCGTATCTACACTCAAGAAAAATGCCCTTTGCTCTCTCAAACTCTCCAATGCCCTCTCTATGCCAATTAATGGGGCATAAACCTCTCCTTCTTCTTGGATAAAATGAGGAGCAAAAGAGCTAAAGGGGGTGCTATCTTTTGCCACTAAAAACACATTTTCAAATATTTTTTGCATTCTTTTATACATATATTGAGCCAAAGGGATATGGGAGAAAGGAAGCAGGGCTTTATTGCTCCCCATTCTTGAACTTTTCCCTCCACACAAAATCACGCAAGGCACTTTTTTCAAAATTTTCTCCAAAAACCTAGATTATTTCTAGCATATTAAGATTTTTTTGCTTAAACTTTGCACTTTTCGTTATATTTACAAAAATATAATGCTTGGTTATAGGAGCTTATAAAATGTTAGTTGATACCTTTGGACGAAAAATTGAATATATTCGTATATCTGTTACCAAGCAATGCAACTTTAGATGTCAGTATTGTATGCCAGATACACCTGAAGATTTTTTGGATTCTTCAATGATTCCACTTGATAAGACATTAGAGTTTTTAAAAATTGCCATTAATGAGGGGATTAAAAAGATTCGAATCACAGGGGGAGAGCCATTGCTTAGAGATGATTTGTCTGACTTTATCTCCTCTCTTAGAGCTTATAGTCCTTCAGTAGAACTTGCCCTTACTACAAATGGATTTTTTCTAAAAAAATATGCCAAAATTCTTAAAGATTCAGGACTTGATCGCCTCAATGTCTCCCTTGATACCCTCAAAGAAAATCGCCTCAAACTCATCAGCAAACGCGACGCACTTCCAAATGTGCTAGAGGGATTGCAAGAAGCCAAGAAGGTAGGGCTTCCTATCAAAATCAATATGGTTCCACTCAAAGGAGTGAATGATGATGAAGTGCTAGATATGCTTGAGTTTTGTTTGGAAAATGGCTTTATCCTTCGCTATATTGAGTTTATGGAAAACTCTCACGCAAACTCTTCTTTGAAGGGCTTAAACGAAAGAGAGATTCTTGCTCTCATCTCTCAAAAATACACCCTTTCACCCATTGAGAAACAAACCATTGGACCAGCAAAGAGCTTTAGGCTAGAAAATGGGGGAGTGTTTGGAATCATCGCCCCTCATAATGATGATTTTTGCAAAAGTTGCAATCGCATTAGACTTACAAGTGAGGGGACAATCTGCCCTTGCTTGTATTATCAAGAGGCAGTCAGTGCTAGAGAGGCGATTTTGAGTGGGGATATTACAGCGATGAAAGAGGCTCTCAAACTCTCCGTGCATAACAAACCTGAAAAAAATCAATGGGATAATGAGCAAAATCAACATAGTGCTAGAGCGTTTTATTATACAGGAGGCTAAAGAAACTGCTAAAATTTGGCTTTATTTTAATGCTTAGGGAAGATTATGGATATTTTGCAGTGTGTGATTGACAAAAAAGAGCTAACCCCCCAAGAGCTTGTCAAACTCTATGATTATGATCTCTTCACTCTTGGAGAAGTGGCTGATAAAATAAGACAAGAAAAGTTCCAAAAACAAGTTTTTTTCAATATCAATCGCCATATCAACCCTAGCAATATTTGCTCTGATGTATGCAAATTTTGTGCATTTTCAGCAAGTAGAAAAAATCCAAACGCTTATGAGATGAGTTTGGAAGAGATTATGCAAAATGTAGAAGAAGCCCACAAAAAAGGGGCAAAAGAGGTGCATATCGTCAGCTCTCACTCTCCAAACTATACTTATGAGTGGTATATGGGAATGTTTAAAGAGATTAAAAAAGCTTTCCCCTCACTTCATATCAAAGCAATGACAGCGGCTGAAGTGGATTATTTCTCAAGAAAATTTGGCAAAAGCTACTCTCAAGTGCTAGAGGATATGATTCTCTCAGGAGTGGATTCTATGCCTGGAGGTGGGGCTGAAATCTTTGATGAGGGAATTAGAGCAATCATCTGTCAGGGCAAGGTTAAATCCAATGAGTGGCTAGAGATTCACTCCCTTTGGCACAAAATGGGACGCCACAGCAATGCGACAATGCTCTTTGGACATATTGAGGAGAGAGTGCATAGAATCGAGCATATTTTGCGACTTAAGCAAATGCAAAACACCCAAAATGGGGGAGGATATAACGCCTTTATTCCACTGCTCTATCAAAAAGAAAACAACTATCTCAATGTCAAGCACTTCCCAAGTGCCCAAGAGATTCTCAAAACCATAGCCATAAGCCGAATCCTTTTGGATAATATCCCTCATATCAAAGCATATTGGGCAACTTTGGGGCTAAACCTTGCTTTGGTGGCTCAAGAGTTTGGAGCTGATGATATTGATGGGACAATCCAAGTAGAGAGTATCCAATCAAGGGCAGGGGCAAAAAGTGCCAATGGAGTCGAGCTAGAAGACTTGGTCTATAAAATCAAAGATGCAGGATTTAGCCCTGTTGAGCGAGATAGTCTATATCACATTATCAAGGTTTATTAAAGGAGAGAAAATGAAGTATTACCCTTATGAAGAGTTTTTGAGTGATGCAAGAGAGTTGTATAGCAAGATTGACAATAAGATTGGAAAGCCTGATGCGATTATTGCTATTGCTAGAGGTGGATTGACGATTGCTCATATGCTCTCACTCAGATGGGATTTGCGAGAGGTTTATACACTCAATGCCATTTCCTATCACAATGGCACTCAAGGAGAGCTTATCATCAAAAACATTCCTCAAATCCCCTCAAATTTCAAAAACATTCTTATCGTTGATGAGATTGTCGATAGTGGAAAAAGCCTTAAAGAAATCGTGCAAACTCTCTCAAATCTCAACCCCAATCACAATTTCTACACCTGTGCGATTTTCCAAAAAAGCACAGCCCAAATCCAAGCTGATTTCTTCATCAAAGCCCCTGAGGATTGGATCGATTTCTTTTGGGAGAGGGATATGTTCTAAGATTTTTTCTTAGACTTTATCCAAAGAGTTAAGAGTATCCCACCCACAAGCGTGAATAAGAATAAAGGCATAATATAAGGATAGCTTTGAATCTTCTCAAACACTGCCACAGCCATATCTGAAGCCCAATAAGAGCATAGCCCAATACTCACAGCCCACAGCAAACACGCCAAAGCGTTAAAAAAGAAAAATTTCTTGAATGAATAGCGACTAAGCCCAATAGCTAGGGGTAAAATCGTCTTAAATCCATAGATGAATTTATTGATAAAAATCAGCAAGATTCCATAACGCCTTAGATAGAGATACACTAGGGCGATTTTCCTTTTGTGCTTGTGGAGGTATTTTTGGAAATCTTGCTTTTGATATCTTGAGAGATAAGCTAGAAGCATACTTCCTGCGATATTCCCTAAACACGCTATGAGGATAGAGAGGGACAAATCAAGCTTTCCAAGAGCTGAAAGCACTCCTGCTGCCACAATCCCCACAAATCCCCCACCCATTGAATACACAAACAAAACGATATAACCATAAGTTTGAATATCATTCAAAGTTTCTTGCATTTTCTACTCCAATCAATTATAAGAATGGTTATCATTTTACAATATCTTGGTTGCTCTATCAAGAGTTTTCTTTGTTTTCTTGCTCCCTTTTTTGCTCTCTTTTGTGATCAAGCTCCATTTTTTCATCAAGCAATTTATCCAAAATTGCCACCACCTCATCAGAAGCACTCTCGCCTAGTTTGAAGCTCTCCATCATTTTCTCTGCTCCACCCTCTAGCCCCCTTTCTTTAAATAGTCTAACTGCTTCTTTGAATGAATTATGCACTGAGGCGTGAGAATTCTCAAGACTTGCATAGTGGGGTAAATGCCCAAACTGCACTTTTCCAATGCCACTCTCATACCATTTACCCAATCTGCAATCGTGATGAGAGGCAAGTTTAAGCTCTTTGTCATCTTCGATAATTGCCTTGTAAGTGTTGATTTTGAACAGCAAGTGATCAAGCTTGACAAGTCCGATAAATGTCGCATCAAGCACATTTTCTGAATCCTCTCCTATATGCATAGAGTTCTCTCCCACCTCTCCAAACTTCTCAACCTCATCTCCGATATTGCCCATTTCTTTGGCAATCTCCCCTGTGGAGATTTGCACATCTGAGAAATTTTGCTTGAGGATTTGGATATTTGCCTCAATCTCTTTAGTGGCATTTTGGGCTTTTTCAGCTAGTTTTCTTACCTCATCAGCCACCACAGCAAACCCTCTTCCATGCTCCCCTGCCCTTGCAGCCTCAATAGCGGCATTGAGTGCCAAGAGATTTGTCTGATCACTTACTCCAGTGATGAGATTGATAATATCTGTGATTGAATCCAAATCTTTATAAACTTGATTGATAAGCACTTGGAATTTCTCTAGCTTTTCTTTGGCATTTACCACGGTGCTTGAAATGCTCTGCTCTAGCTCTTTGGTTTGCTTGAAATTCTGCATAGAAGTATCTTTCGTGCCCTCTAGCATTTTCACAGAATCTGCAAAATTCTCCTGAAGAATTTTGAGGTTTTTAGAGCAAGATAGTGTCATCATCTTAAACATTTCATTATAAAACTTTGTAAGCTCCTGATCGTTGTGAGATTGTGAGGCTTGAAGTCTTGAAAGCTCGTTTTCTTTTTGAAGAAGTGAGCCTTGCAACTCTTGGTTTTTCTCTTGCAACTCTTTAACAAGTTGCTCTAATTGCTGTTCTCTTTTGGAGCGTCCAAACATATATCTGCCTTTTATTGGGATTTTGGGGAATTATAGCTAATTATAGAGAAGGATTGGCATTCCCTAAAAAAATGCTTTTTGTTTTTCACAGCAAACGATTTCAACAATTGATATAATTCAAAAAACACAAAAGGAAACTTATGGGAAAGAAAATAATTTATGATGAAAACTTTTATTTGCAACAATACGAAGGGAGTTTAAAATCTGCTAGAGAAATTCTCCATGAAATCAGAAAAGTATTTCCACAAATTCAAAGCATTATCGATGTTGGTTGTGGTGTAGGTACTTGGCTAAAAGCTTGGAAGGAAATTGATAACAACATAAGAGTCTTAGGAATAGATGGAAATGAGGTGACTCAATCTTACAGCTTCTTAAAGAGTGATGAATATCGACAAGCAAATCTCACAGACAGTGCCTCTTCCATCATTAAAAACCTTGATCTTGGGGGGGGGGGATATGACCTAGTTCAATCTCTTGAAGTTGCAGAACATTTAGATCAACAATACTCTAAAAATTTTATAACCCTACTCACTTCACTTTCAAAGATTGTTCTGTTTTCTGCCGCAATTCCATTTCAAGGAGGGGTTCACCATGTTAATGAACAAGCTCCAAAATATTGGGCTGACTTGTTTATGGAGCGTGATTTTTTCTGCTTTGATATTCTAAGAGATCGTTTATGGAACAATACAAATATAGATTATTGGTATCGACAAAACATTATGCTTTTTGTTCATAAAGACAAGGTTGGTGAGCTTGAAAATTTATCTTTTGCTCCAACAAATCATCCTAGATATTTAATTGCTCCAGAACTTTGGGAATTCATGGCAGGAAAAACCCAAAAAAAGAGAAAAATTTTTAATTTTTTATCCAAAAAAGCATAGAAGAGGAGCTAGTTTCCTAGCACCTCAGCACATCGCTCACAAGGCGTGTTTTCATCGATTGAAAGATATCGCCAACATCTAGGGCATTTGGATTTTGTGGCTTTAAGAAGTATGAAGCTCTTGCCATTGAGCTCAAAACTTGCCACTCTCTCACCCTCGCCCTTTTTGACACTCTCAGACACGATAAGCCATACATCAAGAGCTTCAAAATCATAATCACTCTCTACCACTAGCTCTAGTGAGCTTTTGATTTTACCCTCTTGCTTGAGGGTGTTAAGAGTGGATTCAAAAGCATTTTTAATCTCTAGCAACTCTGTGAAATCCTCATTGACTTCATAGCGATAAGGAGAGCGTGTGAGGGAGAATACATCTTTGATTTTGCCCTCAGTGATTGCCTCACTTGCATAGCTCAAAGCTTCATTTGCTGTATATGTCAAAATCGGAGCGATAGAAAATAGCATTTCTCTAGCAATGATTGCCATCACACTTACACTTGCCTCTCTGCCCTTGCTTCCGACTTTATCACAATACAGACTATCTTTGCAAAGCTCAAGATAAATCCCACTTAGCTCGTTTGTGATGAAGTTTTGCAAGATTGACAATCCTTTGACAAAGTCAAATTCTTGGAAACACTCTTGCACTTTATCAAAAGTCTGCATCGCCACTTGATAAGCCCATCTATCGATTTTTGAGAAGCTCTCAAGTCCTAAAATCTCTTTGCATTCATTGGTGTTTGCAAGAAGGAATCTAATCGTATTTCGGATTTTTCTATAAGTTTCTGCGACTTGTTTAAAAGTGGATTTTGCTACCCTTAAGTCATTTTGATAATCACTACTTGCCACCCATAGTCTTAAAATCTCACTTCCAAACTCTTTGATAACCTCATCAGGGAGAATCACATTGCCTTTGCTTTTGCTCATCTTTTCATCATTTTCATCAACCGTAAAGCCGTGAGTTAGCACGATTGAGAAAGGGGCTTTGGCATTAATCGCACAAGAGACTAGAAGTGAGCTTTGAAACCACCCTCTATGCTGATCGCTTCCCTCAAGATAGAGGTTTGCAGGGTAATTTCCTGCGTTATATTTGCTTGATTGAAGCACAGCTTTCCAAGTGCTTCCACTATCAAACCACACATCTAAAATATCTACATTCTTCTCTAGCTCCCCTGCTCTATGCGCTAGACTTGGGGGCAAAAGCTCCTCAATGCTCTTGCTCCACCACGCATCACACCCCTCTTCTCTAAAAATGCTTTGGATATGCTCCATTACTTCCTTATCCAAAAGGGCTTCCCCACTCTTTTTATCGATAAAAAACGCAATAGGCACACCCCAATCCCTCTGTCTTGAGATACACCAATCAGGGCGATTTTCAATCATTGTTTTAAGTCGATTCTTTCCACTTGAGGGATAAAACTCCACTTTTTCTAGCTCTTCTAGTGCCACCTCTCTCAAAGTCTTGCCATTATAAAAAGGCTTATCCATAAGGATAAACCACTGCGTTGTAGCTCGGAAAATCACGGGTTGGTGAGTCCTCCAGCAATGTGGATAGGAGTGTTTGATTTTGGTGTGTTTAAGGAGTGAATCCCCTAGAAGTGCCATAATCTTTTCTTGAGATTGGAAGATATTTTTCCCCAAAAACTCTTTATCAAGCAATCCCTCAAGCACGATGAGTTCGTTGTAATTCCCCTCATCATCGACAGGCACAAGGGTGGGAAGCGAGTATTTTAGCCCCACTTTATAGTCATCTTCCCCATGCCCTGTGGCAGTATGCACACATCCACTCCCATCTCCCATACTTACATGCTCTCCTAGGATAATCAAACTCTCACGCCCATTGAGGGGGTTTATGGCTTTGAGTCTTTCAAGGCTATTGGAATTGAACTCTTTGAGGATTTTTGAGCTTTTTAGGACATTTTTTTGTACCAAACTCTCTAGTAATTCCTTAGCAACGATATATCCCTCTTCATTTAATACATAAGTCTCATTAGGCTTCAAGGCAATCGCCACATTAGCAGGAAGCGTCCAAGGAGTCGTCGTCCAAATCACAAAAGACGCTTTCTCTACCCCTAGCTTTGCCTTATCTCCCTCACTCAAAGCAAAAGCTACAAAGATAGAATCACTCTCTTTCTCTTGATACTCCACTTCAGCCTCAGCCAATGCACTCTTAGCCGCCCAACTCCAATAAATAGGCTTATAGCGTTGAGCCAAAAGCCCATTTTGAGCGATGAGGCAGAGGGCTTCATAGATATCAGCCTCAAAGTCAAAATCCATAGTCTTATAAGGATTGTCAAAATCCCCCAAAACCCCTAGAGATTGAAACTCTTGACTTTGGATTGCGATAAAGTCCCTTGCCCAATCACGGCAAAGCTCTCGCACTTTGGCTTTGGGGAGAGAATCCTTTTTTTCTTTACCGATTTTTTTCTCTACTTGTTGCTCGATAGGTAATCCGTGGCAATCCCAACCGGGGGTATAGTAGGGATATTGTCCTTGAAAATAATGAAACTTTACGATGATGTCTTTGAGGATTTTGTTGATTGCGTGTCCGATGTGAAGATGTCCATTGGCATAGGGAGGTCCATCGTGGAGTGTGAAGCTATTTTGGGGGTTTCTTTGGCTTTGCATATGAGAAAATGCTTTTTGCTCTTGCCATTTTTTGTAAGTGCTAGGCTCATTGCTAGGGAGATTTCCACGCATTGGAAAATCAGTCTGAGGGAGATTCATACTTTCTTTGTAATCCATTTCTTAAATCCTTGGAGTAAAATCAAATATGAGATTTTAACAAACCTAGTAGAGAGTAGAGATGTATTATCAAATTTTTCACACCCTTATGGGTGATTTTTTTGCTTTAGAGTCCAAAGGGAAGATAACAATCTTGCACCAAAATCTCTCACTCCTTCCCCCAAATGCCAAACTCTGCACCACTGCACTGCTTGAGAAATGCATAAATGAGGTGGATTGCTATCTTAGAGGAGAGCTAAAAGAATTTTCTCTCCCCTTTGCTCTAAGTGGAAGCAAGTTTGAGAGAGAAGTCTATCAAGCCCTCTTAAGCGTAAGATATGGAAAAATCACGACATATCAAAGTCTAGCTTTGGCAATCAACTCCCCTCACTCTTGCAGAGCTATTGGCAATGCCTTAGCCAAAAATCCACTGCTTCTCCTTATCCCCTGTCATCGTGTGATTTGCAAAAATGGCAAACTCGGAGGATATGTGCTAGGGGAAGAGAAAAAGAGGGAGCTTTTGGAATTAGAAAAAAACTATAACTTAAAAATGTCAATCTCTTAAAAATTGCTATAATGTTTTAGTTAAAAACAGCAAGGACAAAACAATGCTTCAAAAGATTCTTAAATATTTTTCACTATTATTATGTGGTATTACTTTTTATGGTTGCTCTACTGCTTGGAGTGATTATTATACTGCCATTATGACGCCTGAAGAAGTAATGGAGTTAAAGGATCAGGGAAAGATTGGTGATGTAAAGCAAGTTGATATAAAAATTGTTTCAGATTCTGAATTTTTTGACAAATTAGAACTTTATAAAGAGAGGTGTTATTATATTGGGTATAGTGCCTTTAATGGCTCATATGAGAATCCAAAATCTGCACGAGAAAAAGCAAAAAGCATCGGTGCAAATACCATTCTTGCCTATGTAAAATATACAAATACAGAACATGGGAGCTATACATATTTACAACCCACACAAGAAACAACATATTTTTATGGAAATAATGGTTATGGAGGGTATTCAGGAAGCTCAACAACATATGGAAGTGTTCCGGTAACACAATACTATTCAACAAAAAAATACGACCATGTTATGGGATTTTTTTATTGCGACTAGCCATTATTGACAAACGCTATATGCAATCCCTTTTGCTTTTTTTATCCTTAAATAGTGTGCTATTGTCAATTTCTTGCCATTGGCACACTCTCCATAAATCAAGTTATCCTCATCAAAATTTGCCTTTATTGTAAAAAGCAATTTTCCATTCTTGTCATATTGTTTAACGATTCTTATATTGTCTTTCAAATACTCAATTTCTTCTGCTAAATCTCCATTAGAATAAAAACGAGTGTAATTAGAAGGTAAATCATTTTGATATACCATAATCTCCGATAGTCCTCCATCAGCAAAATAGCCTTGCATTTTATTGTCCCAAATTATTTCATCTTGTTTTCTAAAAACCTTTCTTTCATAATAAGAATCATCTCTTGCACTTGTAACCCTTATAACGCATTCATCCTCTGTCTGACAAGAGGCTTGAAGTATTTCTTTGAGTCTGCCATTTTTATAAAAAAAGTTACCAATCATGGGTATGCCTTTTTTAAATTTTATTTCACTCTGAAGTTTTTCGTTCTCATAGTAGATTTTTTGTATTCCATGAATTACACCATTCTTATAAGGTATTTCATTTTTCATCATTTGTTTTGTATTTTCATCAAAAACTTTTTTTATCTCGACGCACCCTTTTTGTCTATCTTCATCGGTCTTACACTCTATGGCATATATTTTCAAAATAGGTAAGCACAACAATAAAAATATTACATTTTTCATACAAAGCTCCAAATAATGGGGAATAAAAATGTATTGTATAAAAATTCAATCATTCTTGACAATACAAAAAACTTTTGGGATTGAGAAGGTTGGTATTTTTTCTAGCTTCAAGCCCAAAGGCTTGAGGTTAGGGAAGTTAGGCTTAGAGGGAGTTTCCCTCTAAAGATTATTTAGAGATTTTCTCTCCAAAGCTATATCTTACACCCACGTTGATTTGGTAGTTTGTATTGATTTTTCCACCAAAGCTCTTCTCAAAGTCAAGATAGAGTCTTGTTGCGTCTTTGATATCAATATTTGATCCTACATTCAGAACAAATCTTCCATCTGACTTGACAGAATTAAAGAGTTTTTCAGAGTTTGAAGCACTCTCAGAAGTTATATCTCCACCACTGATATAATCATAAGTATATGATCCCATTGCATAAAATGAAGCTAGGAAGCTCTCATTTTCTCCTTTGAGTTTATAGGAAGCTTGAAGTCCTAGTCTATTTCTCCAAGTATTTGTCGCATCTTGTGTGCTTTTGAGCTCACTTCCATCACTCCTTGTAGCTGTCATACTTGATCCTCCAAGATAAGCATAAGTAGTTTCAAATTGAGGTGTGAGATAGAATCCTGCTCCTACATCTGCCTCATAACCCACTTCTTGAGAGAGGATAAATGAAGTGTTTGTTGTATCCGAGAGAGAATACTCTGAGCTTGAGTTTGTATTTGACATATAAGAGAGTTTGAGGATACTATCTGTATAAAGCCCACTATCTTGAACATATGCGAAATACACTCCTGCCTCTACTCCATTTCCTTTGGTTTCATTGATTACACCACTAGTCTTGCTATTGAGGTAAGAGAGAGCAAATCCAAGATAGCTATTTGAGTTGGCATCACTGCTGAGGTTGTAGTCATAACCTGCTTGGATTGTGGTGTAGTTTGTCAAGCTTGCATCTTCAAAGTTTGATTCTACCTCTCCATTAAACACCCTTGCCCAAAGTCCATGAGCGTGAGAGTTTTCTCTAAGCTCACCCATACGCTTATTGAGGTTGTTGAAGTTTGCTGAAGTTACAGATGAAGAGGCATTCTGAGTAGCACCCACTTGTCTTGCTCTTTGCTGATTGAGTCTGAAAGATTGCTTATCAGGGATTTTTCCGACATAGTAGGCTTTATCTCCCTCATCGTGGCGAGTGATTTCAATATTTCCAATATCAAATCCTACTTCTGTTTGGATTGTGGCACGCTTTTGATTTGTATCCAATTCATTGAAAACCACCTTATCTTTGGCATTTCCACCTACTTCTGCCAAGATGACATATTTTGTAGGATTATCTACCGTTCTAAGTGCGACTTTGAGTGTGTTGTTTTGTGGTGTTGTGGTTGCCGTGTCATTGATGATAATTCTATCACTTCCACCTACCCACGCTTGATTTTTGCTAGGCTGATAAGCTCTTCCATCAAAGCTTGTCGTGTCAATACTTGCTGTGCCATTAGCATAAAGCAAGACATTTGCTCCACTTCCATTCCAAGAATTGATAGTGAGTTTTCTGAGTTGTAAGTTGCTTGTGCTTCTTTGAGTTGTCCCTACAAGATTGATTGTTGAGCCACTTGTGATATCAAGTCTTTGGATATTTCCATTTCCTGCATTTAAGATTAGGTTTGCATTGTTTCCTTTCATTGCAAGATTTACTCTTCCATCAATCGCCATTGCTTCTTTGCCATTGGCATATCTGGCTGAAAGTGTCATCGTCTTGCCACCTTGAAGGTCAATAGAAGTGTTTGAAGCTCCATAAATTGCTTTGGCGTTGTTGCCTTGAACGCTAATATTGACATTACCAAATGTATGTTTCAATCCTTCAATTTTACTAAAGATTCCATACTTATCCGATCCATTTAGCACCCCAAAAATAAGACTTGTATTATTGATTGTCAAATCCGATTCCCAAGCACGAATTCCTAGTTTATCCCCACCTGTTGAGGAAATATTTTTAAACTCAATCTTTCCTCCACCCTGAATTGTCGCATTGCTTCCATTATTGAGCCACAATCCAATCGCTCTATTTTGTGCTGAAAGGCTATAGAAATGCACAAAGCTAGAGCTATCGACATTGAGTGTCAGAGAACCTGCTTTGATACCATAGGCATTTCCGCTATGACTTGAAATAGAATCAAACCACAAATGATTTCCACTCACGACATTGATTGTAGAGTTTTGCCCATCTGAGACAATCCCTCCTGCAAAGTGATTGGAAGAGTCGCCTTGATGAGAAATGCTTTTGAATGCCACATTACTTCCTGAACCACTGAAGCTGACATTGGCATTGTTGCCATAAGTGTAGATCCCCATTGCATTGCCATTTTGAGATCTAATCTGCTCAAACACAATACGATCGGAGCTTGAAGCACCTGCAAGATTGACACTAAGATTATTGCTTACTCTGATTCCATTTGCTTCTCTATCAGAAGTAATGGATTTGAAATAAATTTGTCCATTGCCATTGGCTGTAAGGGATACAGAATTTGCTTCAAGTCCTATGGCAATATTGTTGCTTGAAGCAATGCTTTCAAACCTAATGCTTGAATTTCTTCCTGCACTTGCTTGGATACTTGAAGCTGAGATTCCCACACTCTTTCCTCCACCACTCAAGCTTGAAAATAGCACTCTTGAGCCTTCAGTGGCTGAGATTGTGGCATTTACTCTTGTTTTAAGTCCATAGGCTGTATTGTTTGCACGGATAGTTCCAAACTTCAAAAGACTTGCATTATCCACAGAAATATTGAGCATATCTGCTACTCTCATTCCAAATGCATCATCATAAGAGATGATATTGTTGAAAGCAAGTTCATGCCCTCCAAGCACTTCAAGAGTCGTATCATAGCTATCTACGACAATACCTGCTGCAGCATAAACACGATCGCCAAACTCTCCTGTATATTCAATCCTCTCAAATGTCGTTCTTCCCCCACCTTTGAAGTGGAATAATCCTGTGCGTGGTGTATAGATACCAATTGCATTATGCCCTTGAGATTGAATGTTTCTAAAGATTGTGCTTGAACCTTTTCTGCTCTGATAAGGGTCGTTAGTGTGATCAATAGTTAGGCTATTTTCTACCCTA
Organism: Helicobacter brantae; assembly: GCF_003364205.1. Taxonomy (GTDB): domain Bacteria; phylum Campylobacterota; class Campylobacteria; order Campylobacterales; family Helicobacteraceae; genus Helicobacter_G; species Helicobacter_G brantae. The sequence continues at coordinate 37,611 of NZ_NXLV01000002.1, read as the reverse complement.
ATTCCACTAGCCTCTGATCTTGATGAGATATTTTCAAACACTATTCTTCCACCTATTTCTGGAGTGATAATGACAGATCTTCCCGAAGAAATCCCCACAGCCTTCTCCCCTTGTCGTCCTCCTGCATAAATACTATTAAATGCAACCACTCCATTGGATTGAGGGCGTATGGTTACTCCATAATTTCCAAAGATACCATAAGCATTTGCTCCTTGAATAGAAGCAAAGGTAATCTGTCCTCCATGTGTGGCATTGATTTGCACAGCTCGATCAGTCATAATTCCATAGGCATTGCCACTGGGATTAGCTCCTTGCATATTTGCAGAAATAGCTCCCATTCCAAAAACAGCATTCTGACCTAAAGATTCTAGAGTGAGATTTTTATCTGTTTGAATCCCATAGACATTTGAGCGATTTGAGTAGATTCTATTGATTGCAAAGTTTGAGCCATCACGAACGACAATATGAGCATAACTGCTAGGGTTACCATATCCACTAAGAGAGCCTACAATCCTCAAACCATTGGCTTCTCCTCCACTAGAGACATCAGTAGTAGTGATTCTTGAAGCACTATAGAGATTTATATTGACATTTCCACTATTGACTGCAATCAAAGATGAAGAGCTTACTGAGGTAAGAGTATTGAGAGCAATACTTGCACCATTTTCAAGCGTTAGATTAAGATTTCCACGATTAACCCCAATGAGTGTGGAGGATTGCTGAGAGGTTATGACATTGGCACGCAATGTAGATTTTCCCACAATTCTAATGGCTGTATTTCCCTCAGCACTCACCAAAGCGGCATTGCCATTCAATCCTTTAATATAATTGAAATAAATCCCCCCTGCTTCCTTGCCTTCTTGCTTCCAAGGAGCATTTTGTCTAATATCTAAGAAGTTCTCTCCTGCATTGCCTTGAAATCTAATCCCATAAGCCTCTCTTCCTTGCAAAGTATTCTCAAACTTGACAATTGCTGATGTATATGGTGCACTCTCTTTATCAGAGATTTGAATAAAACTTCTTGAAGTAATTCCACCTTTGCTTAAAAATCCATAAGCAACTCCATTGCTACTCTCAACCACATCTTGAAAAACAATCCGTCCCACATTGAGGGCAAAATTGCTCTTCTCAGCCACAAATCCTGCCACAGAAGTTCTACCTGATATTCTCTCCCTAAAGAGCATATTCGCACTTTCTTCTGCACTATCTTGGTGAAGAGTAAGACTTAAAGAATTGTCTTTAAGATAGATAGCTGTCATTGAAGAGTTTGTAGACATTAGATGAAACAAAAAAGTTGTATCAATAAACTTAACACTATTGTAAGAGCTTCTTTCAAAAATGATTCCATAGCCTGTTTTGTTGGTATTGTAAAAAGGCTGAGCAACGATTTTTAAATTGACTGCATTTGGATTGAGAGTAAAGCGTTTGCCCCCATAGAAATTGACACCCTTCATATTTCCAATAATGGTTGTTCCACCATTCCACCCTGTGTAATTCACCTGCTGTGTTACTCTAGCTTCCACAACTCCACACGCCAAAGCCCCGACTAATGCCGTCGCAACCAAAGGTCTAAAACTCATAGTTTTCCTCCATATGATAGTTTCCTTACTTTCTCCTTATGAAAGTATGTATTTTCATTCTACACAAAAAAATCCTTATTTTTTCATTTTTTATGAAAATATTTCTAATTCATTTAGAATTTATTACTTTTATTAGTATAAATGAAATCTATTCTTATAATCAAATTTATATATTTTTAAACTAATTTTTTACAGATTCGCTGTAATGGGGATTTGGGAAATATCTATTTTTTGAAATTGGAAGAAAAAGAAGATTTAAAAACCTTAAAACACAAGATTGCTAAACTCACCCCTACTCCACCCCATATCCAAAGTGATAATACCTTTTGAATCATTACAATATGGGCTAGAGATAAAAGCATTGCCCCCCACACCAAAAATCGCAATGAAGGGAAAAAACGCTTCCCAAAAGAAAACACTCCTAGCACACTCATAAGCACCAAAGCCCCCACACCCATATAGATATAGGGTTTTTTGCTAACTTCAGCTATCATCAACCCCCAATCAAAATAAAAATCAAAAAACATAAAAACACTCAAATGCAACAGAGCAAGATTGAGTGAGAGAAGCCCCCACCATTTGCCTTTGGGCAACACCATTCCTGCAACAAGAGCAATATAAGCTCCCCAGCCACTCCATTGATAAAACACCTTGATAGGATCAGCAAAAAACTCCAACCCCTCCACATAGAGCAATCCCATAAAACCCACACAAAAGAAAGCGACAAAGAGCAAAAAAGCAAGAAAATTTCTCAATAGAGTTTGCTCCTATCCATTCCCTCATAGAGGTATCCCACTTCTCTCTCATATCCATTGAGATAAAGTGTAGGCTTCCTCCCTCTCTCACCAATCACCCTCTCACTTGCTTGCGACCAGCGAGGATGAGAGATGAGGGGATCAACATTGGCATAAAATCCATACTCTCTAGGGTTTTGCTTCTCCCAAGTGCTTAGGGGTTGAGTGGAGGTGAATTCAATTTTTGCGATAGATTTAATGTATTTAAACCCATATTTCCACGGCACGACTAGGCGGATAGGAGCTCCATTTTGGGGCAAAAGAGGTTTGCCATACATTCCCACAGCCAAGAGTGTGAGAGGATTTTGTGCTTCATCAAGTCTAAGCCCCTCTACATAGGGAAAATCAATGCCTGAAAAAAGTGGGCCTTGCATAGGAAAGATTTTGGGATCATAAAGAGAGGTAAATTTGATAAATCTAGCCTTCTTTGTGGGCTTCACTCTCTCAACTAGCTCACGCAACTCAAACCCAATCCAAGGAATCACCATACTCCACGCTTCCACACATCGTAATTGATAGATTCTCTCTTGCAATCTCACTTCTTTAAGCAAATCTTCAAGCTTGATTTTTATAGGATTTTGCACTTCCCCCTCAATGCTTAGCTCCCAAGAAGTGGGGTTGAAATTGCCTGATTTGGCTTTGGGATCATCTTTGCCAAACCCAAACTCATAGAAGTTATTGTAACTTGTCGCATCGCTTTCTTTGGTGAGTTTGAGCGATGTGTTTGTGTCTTTGAGATAATCAAGAGGTTTGCCATAAAGCGTATTAGCCATAAGTTTGTCAATCAACAATGGGCTAACTAGCCCTCCAATCCCTAAAGCCATAAACTTGCGTCTTTGAGTAAATAAATCTTGAGGTGTTATCACTAAAATATCCTTGAAAATAAAATCCAAGTCAAATTCTGATAAAAAATTATTAATCTTTGGTTTCAAGACTTTAAACTATAATCCATTTTTTAATTTAGGAGGTTACTTATATGAGAAGAAAAATTTTTATTTTTATTGCTTTATTGAGTTTTGGGATTGCTGAAGTGCAATTTGAGGATTATCTAGGAGTTGGACCCAATCCCACCCCTCCTGCCAATCAAGACAAAAACTTCTCCCTTGTAGAGGGAGAGGATCTCTCTGATAAACTCAAAAAGAAATTTGGAGGAACGCCCTTGCTTAGGAGTGGTTCTCCAAGCTTTCAACTCTCTGATCAAGTCTCACTCCTCAGTAGCACAGGAGGGCTTCTAACCCTTTGGAGCACAAGAGAGGGAAGCTGGGTGTGGGGCTATACGCCCTTTGATAGTCTTGGCTTTGGAGATGCAAGGATTTGGAGAATTATCACTTATAACAATGGTGAAGTAAGCTTCAAAAATGAAGCAAGTGGGAATTGTCTTGCAGCCTATGGCAATGGAGTGATACATGTAAGATGTGATTCTAATGACTCAACTCAAAGGTGGGCTTTGACATTTTTTACCAATCAAGCTATTCAAATCAAAAATGTAGGATACAACAAATGCCTACAAACCCCTGAAATTAGGCATCGTGTATGGTATGACATTTTTTTGACAAATTGTGTGAAAGCAGGAGAGAGCAATCTTGATCAACAATGGTATGTCATTCCTCCTACCAAACGAACAACACCTGTGTTTGTATTTAATTAAAAGGAGCAGAAAATGAAGAAGTTTTTAATCTTGCCTATTTTTATCTCTAGCTTGGTTTTTGGGGCTTTGGAAGACTACAAAAGTGGCACTTGGAATCTTCAAGGCTCTTCTGCTGCCACAGAAAGCAAGTGGAGTGTGAGCGTAAGACAACTCATTGTGGGGGATAATTCACTCAATATCCTAGCAGTACAAGAAGCAGGAGCAGTTCCAGCTTCAGCTAGAAGGACAGGGAGAGTTGTTCAACCAGGGGGGACTCCAGTAGAGGAGTATATATGGGAGCTTGGAACTTCTACGCGTCCTAGAAGTGTCTTTATCTATCACGCTGATATTGATGTGGGAGCAAGGAGAGTAAATCTTGCCATAGTTTCAGATAGAGGTGCTGATGAAGTGATTGTGGTGCGACAAGATAGCGTATCTCCTCAAACCTCTCGCCCTGCGATTGGAATCCGTATCGGAAATGATGTGTTTTTCAATATCCACGCTTTGGCCAATGGTGGAGCAGATGCAAGTGCTTTGGTTACAGCAATCCACGATCACTTCACTAATATGCCAAATATCAATTGGATGATTTTGGGAGATTTCAATCGTGATCCTGCAAGTCTAAGAAGTGGGCTTCCTCAAAGAGTGGATAGAAATATTCGTATCCTCTCTCCCAATAGCCCCACGCATTTTAGCTCCACAGGGAATAGAATCCTAGATTATGCAATCGTAGGGCAGACTGTGGCTCAAGGCACGACACCCACCCTCCCTGCACTCATTGCACTGCTGATGACTGCAAGTTTCCGCACTCATCTTGCCTCAGATCACTTCCCTGTGCGTTTTGGGAAATTCTAGTTAAGGAGTAGAAAATGAAAAAAGTTTATTTAGCCCTTTTGTTGATGATAGGTTTGCTCTATGCTCAAGATCCCATAGAAGATTTGCCTGACTTTACCCCACAATTCTCAATCCGAAGCCTTTATTCAGGAGATATTTTGATTAGCAAAAAGTCTTCAATGCCTACACCTAATTGGAAAATCCGAGATGTTACAATCCCTGAACTTGCAAAAAGTGATTTTGCTGAAGCGCTTTTCAAGCTTGGATATGTGCAATTCTATCACCCTCAAGATGATAATCGCTGTATTGGGATTGATGAGGCAGGGTTTTTCACAGATAGAAACTGCAAACAAGATATTGATAGCAAAAAATATGAAACTATCTTTTCTATAATGCCTACCAATACAGGAGCTGTGCAGATTCGCTCTTTGGTGCTTGACAAAAATCAATGTATCTCAGTCTTTCACACTACTGCAATCCCTAGAGGAAGGGATTTTGGAATCAATCCTTGCGATTTTAGTGCATTGGTTTTGATTGATCTCAAAACTCTGCTTATCCTTGCTCCACCACTTGGAGAATTTATGCTTAATAATTAGTTTGATAAACCACTACAAGCCCCTCATCTCCACTCAGTGAGAAGCTCTCATCTAAAGCTTCATTGAGTGTCCCACTTGCCCAAAGGGGGAGAGAGAGGGAAGCAAGGGGATATTTAAGCCCTTTAGAGCTTAGAGCAAGAGAGGGGTTTGAGGTGAAAAGTGAGATTTGATTGCCCTTTTGACTTTTGACTTCACAAGGCAAAGAATGGACGCTAAAACTTCCAAAATCACTTTTCATCACGATTTTTTCTGTGATTTTGCCAAATCTAAAAAGAAGCGAAATATTTGCGATTGTATGATCCTCTCTCTCTCCACTTGCTCCCAAAATCACAAACTCTCTAAACCCCTTATCCACACAATAAAAAAACGCTTTTGAGAGATCATTACTCTCTTGCTCTTGGATATGGACAAGTTTTTGGGCGTATTTTTCTTTTAGCCCTTGAGAGATACTATCTAAATCTCCTATCACGACACTTGGCTCAATCCCTAAGCCCTGCAAATGCCTCACTGCCCCATCACACACTGCCAAAAATTCAGCCCCTCTAAGCTCTTCTATCAAAGAAGTAGAAGTGGGAAAGCTCCCATTTGCCAAAATCACTGCCCTCATACTTCCCTCCTCCACGCAAAATAATAATACACCCCCACAAAAAAGAAAATAATCATTGTGAGAAGTTGAGCGATTTGCTCTTGGCTGACATCATAAATCAACCCCCAAATCACAATAGAAACAATATTTGCCAAAGTAACCAAAAAATAATTTTGCACATAGCGTTTGACTTGCAAATAAAACGCCACCACTTGAGCTACTACACTAAAAGCGTTGAGATAAGGATAGAGGGAGTGGATACTTTGCAAATATGCCCCATACCCCACACTCAAACCCAAAACTACACTAGCACAGAGCAGTTTTCCTTTTGGGCTTAAAGAAGTGATGATGATTTTGTCTCTCTCTTGGTTTTGATGACTTTTCCACCAAAAGATTCCCAAAAGATTGATAGGCAAGTAAAAAATATTCAACATCATATCCCCATAAAGTCCGATTTCATAAGCAATATAGGCATACAGACAAGAATACACTAGCCCAAAAAAGAAGCAGATATATTTTCCCTCCCCTGCAAAAAACGCATAGAGTATCCCACAAAGTGCCACAATGATACTCAAAACCCCTCCGCCACTCATAATCGAAAGCACTACAAGCAAACCACACACGACAAAAAGCATGGAGTAAAATTTCAATGAAAGATTGCCAAATTGGCTTTTGAGAAATTGCATTTTTTATCCTTTCCTTACGACGGCATTACCCGACAAGTTATAAGGGTCTAATCTCAGCCTAGAATCCTAAGCACCCCTTGGAAGCTCAAATTGTAGCATTCTTAGAGAAAATTCTTTGGGTATTTCAAAATGCTTTTTGTTGTTTGTAATGCTAAGAAATTAATCAAGCAAAGAAGTGGAGGGCAAATCTGATAGAAAAGTATTTTTCAGAAAATCTATAATTTCTCCCCTTACTTTCTCCCATTTAGAATGCAGACAGCAAGGCTTGGAACAAGCACATTTTGAGGAGTTGAGAATGCATTGATTATGATTAAGCTCCCCTATGGCATTGACAATTTGAAATAACGAAACGCTCTGCTCTTCTAGCTCAAACTTAAATCCCCCCATTTTGCCCTTATACACACTCAAAAGCTTGGCTTTGGAGAGTTGAGTGAGAATCTGAGTGAGATATTTGTAGGGAATTTGCAATTTTTGATTGAGAAGTGAGGCAGAGATGATATTTTCTTTGTGTTTTGCAAGATAATAAGTGATTTTGAGGGCGTATTTTTGGGTTTGGTTTAAGAGCATTGCTTCTCCTTGTGGCTCTGTTTTTCTATAATTGTATCCAAAGCAGGAGAAAAGAATCTTTATTTAAATATATCAATATATCTTGATATATTGAAGAATACTTGCTACACTCTCTCAAACAAAACTCCAAAAGGAAAGAAAATGAGTGAAAAACTTCTATCAGTGCTTAAAGAATTTATTTTTCTCTTTGCTGAACTCTCAATCCTCTTTATCTTTATTTCCACTTTAGTTTCAGCTCTCAATCATCGCTATAAGGATTTTTTCCAAAAACAGCTCAAAAGCACCTCAATCTCTAGCTATTTCAAAGCTATTTTTCTAGGAGGGATTACCCCTTTTTGCTCTTGCTCCACAATCCCCCTACTCAGTGCATTTCTCAAAAATGGCGTATCTTTGGGGGTTTGCAGTGCTTATCTACTCACCTCACCCCTTATCAATCCTATTATCATCACAATGCTGTTTTTAAGCTTTGGGGCTAAACTCACAGGGGCTTATGTGCTATTTTTGGTTTGCTCTATCTTTGCCCTCTCACTTCTTATCTCAAAACTCTCTCCCACTTCTTTGCTCCTCACCCCCAAACCCTCGCCCAAATTCTCTCTTGCTCCCACCACTCCACTCTCCCCCCTCAAAGCCTTCTCTCCCCAAACTCCCCAAAAAAGCAAGGGGATAAAAGAGTATTTCAAACAAGCCTTGCAAGACTACAAAAAGCTCTTGCCTTATATCGCTTTGGGTATGGGGATAGGAGCAGGGATACACGGATTTGTCCCTCAAGAGCTTCTCTCTCAAACCCTCAAAGACTATGGAGGGCTAAGTATCATTCTCTCTGCATTTCTTGGAATACTTTTGTATATCAGAGCCTCTGTGATTATCCCCATTGGTGTGGCATTGATTGAGAGTGGAGTGCCAAGTGGAGCAGTGATGAGCTTCCTTATCGCAGGGGCGGGGTGTTCTCTGCCTGAACTTGTTTTGCTCAAAGGAATGTTTAAAACCAAATTTTTGGCGATTTTTGTATGTGTCGTGCTATCTGTGGCGATTGGCTTTGGGGCTTTGGTGCAAGTTTTGGGAGTGTGAAAATGGAGCAATTTATCAAGATTATAGGAGCAGTCAATGATGAGAGTAGAGTGCTAATCCTAGCTTTTTTATCACGCAATGGGGAGTTGTGCGTTTGTGATTTACAACACTCACTTAATATGATTCAATCACGCCTCTCACGCCACCTCAAAATCCTCAAAGAAGCAGGATTTTTGCACTTAGAACGCAGGGGAACTTGGGCGTATTACTCACTCTCTCCCTCTCTCTCTCCCCTTCATCGCTCTTTGCTCACAGAGATTCTCTCTCTTCCTCTCACTCTTCCCCCATTGCAGTGCAAGAGCTGTGTTTGAGTAAGCTCTGAATAATCCTATCTGACACATTTAGAGGTTTTTTATCCCAAGAGAGTGTCTGATTTTTTATCTCCTCATAAGCTCTAGGGATACTTCTCTCTCCTAGCAATTCACACGCCCCACTCTCCACTAGCTCCACCCACTCACTCACCTCTCTTAACACTAGGCACTTCTTCCCTCCATAACTTGCCTCTTTTTGCACCCCTCCACTATCGGTAAATACCATTTGAGAATGACTGATAAGCCATAGGGTTTGCAGATAGCCTTGAGGTGGGAGGACAATAAGGCTAGAGGGGAGAGAGAGGGAGAAGGATTGGATATTTTTTTGAGTGCGAGGATGAAGAGGGAGAATGATAGGAATCTGCTTTGAAACCTCATCTAGGCCTTGAAGCAAAGATTCTAGCCTCTCTTTGTCATCAACATTGCTTTGGCGATGAAGAGTGCAAAAAATAAACTTTGAGGGGATTTGCACATTAAGAGGCTTTTGAGCCATTGGGAGAAAGAGAGAAAAACCCTCTTCCATAATATCCCCACTCACCACCACTTCTCCTCTCACGCCCTCTTTTTGGAGATTTTGAAGGGCATTAGAGTTTGGAGCAAAGAGGATATCGGACAGATGATCGCAAATTACGCGATTTCTCTCCTCTGGCATTGAGTGATCATAGCTCCTTAGCCCTGCTTCAATATGGGCTAGAGCAAAGCCATTTTCTTTGGCAAATAGGCTTCCTGCAAGGGTGGAAGTGGTATCTCCATACACTAGCACATAATCAAAGCTCTCACCCTCTAGCCTCTCTTGCATTGAGCCAAGCATATAGGAGAGTTGAGAGAGGGAAGAGGCAAGAGGGGTTTGGAGGTGGATTTGAGGAGGAGTGAGAGAGAGGCTCTCAAAAAAGATTTCACTCATATTTAAGTCAAAATGCTGTCCTGTATGGAGCAAAACCTCAGAGATTCCATACTCTCTAAGCTTTCTTTGAATCACGGCGTGTTTGATGAATTGGGGTCTTGCCCCCACAATGCTTAAAACCCTCATCTCTCTTCCTCATCACATTTCTCACACACCCCTTTAATCAGCACGCTTTTAACCTTGCCTTTAATCTCTGGCATTGAGATATTGCTAATCTCTTTGCAAACCTCACACACAAAATACGCCCTAGCTTTAGAAGCAAGCTCATAAAACCCCTTTCGCTCAATCTCAGTCCTTATCACAATCCCCTCTCTCTCAAAAAGCTCCATATTGCGATAAAAGGTGGTTTTGTTGGCTTCAAGGGGGAAAGATTCAAAGCTTATGGGGGTGTTGGCTTTGGAGAGAATCTCAAGCATTTGCACTCTCAAATCACTAATGCCGATATGATGATCTTTGAGCAGTTCAATGGCATTCATACTCTCTCCTTAATATAATTTTTACAAAATTTTAGCACTTGCAACTCAATTTTATCAAAGCAACTCAGTTGCATTTGCTACAATTTGCCTCACATTTTCACTCAAAGGATTTTTAATGCGTTTTGTCTTAGTGTTTTTCTCTATGCTTTTTTTGGGAATTGCCAAGCCTCTTATCTCTGTGAGTATCCCACCCCAAGCCTATTTCCTCAACCAAATTGCAGGGGAGAGTGTGGAGACTAACACCCTTATCCCTCAAGGCTCAGATCCTCATACATTTGAATTCAAGCCTAGCACTCTAGCCAAACTCCAAAAAAGTGATCTTTATCTCACAATCGGACTAGAATTTGAAGAGATTTGGATACCCAAAATCAAAGACAATCTATCCAAAACCCAAATCCTCCCTATCAATGAAGGCATTGACTATCTCCACTCTCAATGCAACCACTCTCATCACTCCCACGATAGCCACCACGATGAAGAAGAAGATGATCCCCACATCTGGCTAAGCCCCAAAAATGCCAAAATCCTAGCCTCAAATATCGCTAAAATCCTCATCGCTCACTACCCTCAAAACAAAGCTCTCTATGAGAAAAACCTCAAAGCCTTTTTGCAAAAAGTCGATACCCTAAACTCCAAACTCACTCAAAAACTCTCCTCACTCAAAGTAAGAGAATTTATCGTCTATCACCCCTCTTGGGCGTATTTTGCAAAAGATTACAATCTCATTCAAATCCCCATAGAGATTGAGGGCAAAGAACCAAAGGCTAGAGAACTTAAACACCTCATTCAAACAGCCAAAAAGCACCATATCAAAGTGATTTTTACCCAAAATGGCTTCTCCACCCTAGCCTCAAATCAAATCGCCAAAGCCTGTGGGGCTCACATTTTCATCACCGATCCTTTGGCTTATGAGTGGGAGAGGGAGCTAGAGAAAATTGCAAGTGAGCTAGAGCAATGGCAGAAATAAAAATCTCAAACCTTAGCTTCTCTTATGGGAGAGAGAGGGTGCTAGAGGGGATAAATCTTAGCTTCTCTCAAGGGGATTTTCTAGGAATCATCGGCTCAAATGGTGGAGGCAAATCCACACTTCTTAGACTTATTTTGGGGCTTATCCCCTCGCCTACTCCACTGCTTAATACTTTTTCATCTATGGGTTATGTCCCCCAATACGCCCTACACAACCCCCATTTCCCTATCTGTGTGCTTGATTGTGTGCTAATGGGAAGGCTCAAACCTCTAGGCAAATATACTCAAGAAGATAGGCAAATCGCCCTAGAGTGCTTAGAGAGTGTAGGAATCTCTGCCCTCAAAGACAAAAAGCTCCAAGAACTCAGTGGAGGGCAAAGGCAAAAAGCCTTGATTGCTAGAGCTTTATGCACTCAAGCCCCTCTGCTTATCTTAGATGAGCCTACTGCAAGTTTAGATACTGCTTCCAAAGACAGCATTTTCTCCCTTCTAAGCGATTTGCACGCTCAAGGCAAGTCAATCATACTCATCTGCCACGATTTGGAATATCTACTCTCTTTTAGCACTCATATCGCTCATCTGCAAAAAACTTTGCGATTCTATACTTTGCCCCAAGATAGGGACAAGGTTTTGGGAGATTTTGGGTGCAGACACCACCTCAAGGGAGAATGCGATGCTTGAATTACTTCAAATGGATTTCACTCTCAACGCCTTAAGTGCGATTTTCCCTCTCTCTGTGATGTGTAGCATTATTGGCTCACTCATCTCTATCAATCGCCTCTCTTATGTCGCAGGTGGGCTAACACACGGAGCTTATGGAGGTGTGGGGATTGGCGTGTTTTTCTCACTCCCAATCTTGCTTAGTGCAAGTATCTTTACTTTGATTTTGGCTTTGCTTATGGGCTATCTTATCCAACACCACAAAACCCATAGCGATCACTTCATCGGAGCGATTTGGGCGTTTGGAATGGCTGTGGGGATTATCCTCATTGAACTCTCTAGTGGATACAAAGCTGATATGATGGGCTATCTTTTTGGGAATATTTTGCTTCTCTCTCATCTCAATCTTACTCTTTTGTGGGTGGGAAGTGGAGTGTGTGCTTTTGTCATCTATCTTTTCTATCCCCAACTCCAAGCTTTGAGCTATGATGAAGAATTTGCACTTCTTAGGGGAGTGAGGACAAGGGCGTTTTTTTATCTTTTGATTGTATTGATTGCTTTTTGTGTAACTTTGAGTATGCAAGCAGTGGGACTAATCCTAGTGATTGCCTTGCTTAGTATCCCCACCTTTATCGCTCAAAATCTTAGCAAAACCCTAAGCTCAATGATGATTATCTGCACTTTGCTCAATCTCACTTTTTGCTTCCTTGGATTGCTTTTGAGCTTTTACTTTGATCTCTCTAGTGGGGCAAGTATCATTTTGGTAAGCGTTTTAGGGTTTGCTGTGTATCTTTTGACTCACACTTTGGCAAAACACTAATAGCTCTGTCTATCATTCTCCCATTTTTGGAACGCTTATTGCTGAATCCCTTTCCAAATTTTATTTTGGAGCAAAGGAATGCAAAGCGGATATTATAGTGCCACAGGGGGAATGGTTACCCAATTCAATCGACTTGATACGATTGCCAACAACCTTGCCAACCTCAACACCAATGCCTACAAAAGGGATGATGTAGCTATTGGGGATTTCACTCGCCTCTTCAAAGAAAGTCGTGATGAGCTTCCACTTGAGGACAATACAAGAGAGGCAGCCAAGTTTTGGAATCGTGCGATGGATAAAGTGCCAATCATCACAGAAGACTACACGGATAGGAGTCTAGGGGCGTTTTCTCAGACAAACAATCCTCTAGATTTCGCACTCAAAAATGAGAATGCTTATTTTGCTATTCAAACCCCTGATGGTGTGCGATATACAAGAGATGGGAGCTTCAATCTTGATGCAGAGGGAAGTCTTGTAACCAAAGAGGGATACAAAGTCCTTAGTCGCAGTGGGATTGACTATGAGGGGGGAATCACCCTTGATAGCACTACTCAACCTATCTTTAGCCCTAGTGGAAGAATCTCTTCAAGAAATGCTGATGGAGAGATTGTCGATGCAGGAGCAGTGGCTATCGTGTCCTTTGCAAGTCCTGAATATCTCAAAAAAGGTGCAAATGGACTTTATGAGTATGCAGGAAAAGAGATTAACAAAGACAGAGAGCTTTATACACTCAATGATGATGTATTACGACAAGGCTATATCGAGAAAAGCAATGTCAATGCCGTGCTTGAGATGACAAGCTTGATAGAAACCAATCGACTTGTAGATATGTATCAAAAAGTGATGAAAACCCATATGGATGACCTCAACACTGAAGCTATCCAAAAACTAGCCGTTAGAGCATAAAAGGAGTAAAAATGATTAGAGCATTACATACAGCAACCACAGGAATGCTAGGGCAACAAATGCAGATTGACACCACTTCAAACAATATCGCCAATGTCAATACGATTGGCTACAAGAAGCAAAGAGCAGAGTTTGCTGATCTTTTGTATCAAACGATGCAATATGCAGGGACAAATACAAGTGATACCACAGTTTCGCCCACAGGGATTGAAGTGGGATTGGGTGTGCGTCCGATTTCTGTGGCTAAAATGTTTTCTCAAGGAAGCCTTAAAGAGACAGACAACAACCTTGATGTCGCTATTGCAGGGAACGGATTTTTCCAAATCTCTTTGCCTGATGGCAGTGTGGGATATAGCAGAAGTGGGAGTTTCAAGATTGATTCTACGGGAGCGTTAGTCAATTCTGATGGATACAAACTCATCCCTGAAATCGTTATCCCTGAGGGCACAACCCAAATTAGCATAGGGACTGATGGCACGGTGAGTGCGATTCAGGGCAATCAAAGTGATATTGCAGTGCTAGGGCAGATTGAGCTAGTGAATTTTGTCAATCCTGCAGGATTGCACTCTTTGGGAGATAATCTCTATATCAACACCAATGCTTCAGGTGATCCTATCGCAGGAGTAGCAGGGCAAAATGGTATGGGACAGCTTAGACAAGGCTTTATCGAGCTAAGTAATGTCAAGCTAGTAGAAGAGATGACAGACCTCATCACAGGACAAAGAGCTTATGAGGCAAACTCAAAGAGTATCCAAACTGCTGATGCAATGCTTCAAACGGTAAATCAACTTAAGCGATAATAGTCTAGGGGGACACCCCTAAGGCTTATAATAGGGGTAGGTAAAGAAAATTAGATGAGTGAGGTTTAGCCCGAAGTGAAAAAGTGTGCTAATCCAAACCCTCCCACTCCACAACCACGCTAACCCATAAAGTAGTCCTGCAAAAAATGCAAAAATAGCCAAAAGATAGCTAAGCTTGAGATGATATGAGGCAAAAATCAATGAGGCTAGAATCAATGCAGGATACTCCCCCACCCACCCACTCAAACGCTGTTGGAAATACCCTCTAAATAATGCCTCCTCCACAAAAGAGACAAAAAACAAATTTGCCCAAACAAAGACAAATATCCAAGAGGGGATATGAAACTCAAACTCCAAAATCCCCAAAAGAGTTGCAATCAGCAAAAGAGAAAAAAGAGAACAAACTAGAAACAAGCCCTGAGGCAAAGAAATCTCTCTTGTGTAAGAATCCTTTGTGGCAAATAATGTGGGAAGCAAGACAATAAGCACAAAGGGGATAAAAGCCTTGTCAAAATTGAAGTAGAGTGTGTAGGTGGCACTCTGAGGACTGAGTAAAACATTGCTAAGGACTTTGGGATTGTGAAACCCCATAAGATAGTGGAAAAACAGCCCCGCACACCCTACCACAAGCAATACTTCAATCAAAAAGAATCTAAATCTAGCATACAAAAGCATTAACACACCAAAACACACCAAAACCCCCACTCCATAGATATCAATCACTCCAAAATACACAAATCCCACACAAGAGAAGGCAAACGATAGAAAAGAAGTTTTTTTATCCACAGGCAACCAAAACAGAGCAAAAGTCAGCACCACCCATACCAAACACTCAAGAAGGCTCATTATCCCACTCCTTAAAAATTTTCAGAATGTGGATAATACTTAAAATAAGTATATATTTTCTTTATTTATTGTTAGTGGGGAGTTTTTGTTTTCTGTCCGAGAGGGGAGATTAAAGAGAATTGATTAGCAACCTTCAAGGTTTGGGAGCAAAAGCCCCTCCTTGTTAGAACCTCTTATCCCACCTAAATTTGATTTTTAGAAAACCAAATTTTAGATAGAATGTGAAGGTAACAAGGTTTTTGCTATGTTTTTTCATAGTCAATCCCCTTGTGAGTTGTATTTTGCCCTCCCAAAAGGGGGGCAAAAAATCTACACCAAATCACAATCAAAATCCAAAAATAGCAACGAAAAATATTCAGAATTTTAGGGAATTGCTAAAAATCTTAAAGTCTTAATTCACCCTCAAAATCCCCTCCACATCAAATCCGATTCTGATTTTCTGAAAGATTTTATACTCTGAGGCTTGCTCTAGAGGGATAAGTTTTTTGAGGATTTCATCTCCTAGTTTTAACTCTAGCATTAGCTCTTTTTTCTCTTTAGGCTCTAGCCTTATGCCGATGATTTCTCCCTCAAAGCTTTGCCCCACTTTAGGCTCAAGCAAGAGATGATCTTGAGTGATGACTATCCCCTCTCTTCTGTCAATCTGCCTAGAGTTGGGGAGCAAAAGCACCTCTCCATTTCCAAACTCATAAAACTTCTCTCCATTGTGCGTTTCACTCCAATTATGCGAGAAGAGATTGGCATCATTTTGGGTGATGAGTGAGCCAAAATGGAGTTTCAGTCGGCGATTGGAGTTGCTATCTAGCCATTTTTTATCATGTGAGATTGTGATGACACAGGTATTGAAGTGATGATGCACCCACTCTATGGCTTTGGAAAATGCCTCTGTCCCTGCACTATCTAGGCTATTTGTGGGCTCATCAAGGAGCAAAACCCTTGGCTCTAGCAAAAGCCTTTGAGCTAGTCCTACCCTCTGCCTCTCCCCACTGCTTAGCTCATAGTGTTCTCTATGCAAAAACTTCTCACTCTCTAGCCCCACAAGCTCCATTACTTCTTTGATTTTCTCTATTGAGGGGGATTTTTTGCGAATCTTAAACATATACTCTAGGTTTGCCCTCACAGAGCGAGAGAGCAGATAGACTTCAGGGAGCAAGATTGCCACCTCATCGCTTGCACTCACTCTCTCTCCACGATAGAAGATTTCCCCCTCACTTGGAGTTTCCAAAAATGCTAGAAGTCTAAGCAAAGTGCTTTTGCCACTCCCATTTTTGCCACTGATTCCGATGATTTCCCCCTCTGAGATTTCCAAAGACTTGAAATCTAGCACTACTTTTTGATGATAGCGTTGAGTGATATTGCTAAGTTTGTAGAGAATCATTTGCTTCTCCTTTTGAGGAATGAGAGGGCAAGATTGATAAAAAGTGCGATGACTACAAGCACAAGCCCTAGAGCAATCGCTAGGGCAAACTCACCTTTGTTTGTCTCAAGAGATATGGCAGTGGTGATTGTGCGAGTGTGCCACTTGATATTTCCCCCTATCATCATCGCGATTCCTATCTCACTCACAATCCTTGCATATGCTGTGATGACAACGCTTAGAAGCGAGTGTCTTAGCTCCCAAAGTGTGGTAATAATCATCTGAGTTTTACTGAGTGCAAAAGAGCGAAGCGTGAGGGAGAGGCGTTTGTCCATATTCTCCACCACTGAAGAAGAGAGGGAGATGATGATAGGCAGAGCCAAAAGGGTTTGTCCGATGATTACCCCCTCATTGCTAAAGAGCAGTCCATACTCCCCCAAAGGTCCTTGAGAGCTGATAAAGGCATACACCACAAGCCCTACCACCACCGTGGGGAAAGCTAGGAGGGTATCGCAAATGAGCTTAATCGTCCTCTTCCCCCAAAAATCAAAATACCCAAGCACAAACCCCGCAGGAAGCCCCAAAAGTGTGCCGATAAAAATAGAAATGCTTGAGGTGAGAATCGTGTTGTAAATCGCGTTTGTTGTCTCCCCATCAAGATGATAAAGCAATAAAAATGCTTCATAAAAGCCATTGAGTATGAAATCCATTGTGCTTCTCTAGTTATGAGATTTTTGAGTCAAAAAGGATTTTATCGATTTTAAAGGCACTTTTTCCAACCTTTGCTGTATTCTTGATACTTTTCTTTTCGATTTAAGACTACTAGACACTCTGTGGCTCTAGTGATTGCCACATAGGTTTCAAAATCCCCCAAAATATCTTCCTTGCCCTCACTGATAAAAACCACGACACCATTTTCAAGCCCCTTAAAACTATGGATTGTAACAATCTTTAGCTTTTCTCCCTTTTGCATAAAATCCTCTTTGCTTTTGCTATCAAAGAAAGTTTGAGAATTGATACCTTCTTTATCCAAAAACTCTTTTAGATTTGTCCCACTCTGACGCGTTGATACCAAGATGACAATATCCTTATCACGATACCCTTGAGTTAATAAAAATTTATAAACCCCCACAAAACTCTCTTGGATATTTTGAGTATTTTCCCAAAATAGCTCCACACTAGCAAAAAGCCTTTTTACAATATTGGGTTTTTGGATATTTTCACACCTAATAGACGCCCCAAAGTTTTTATCAGGATGAGATTGCAAGTAGTCCTTCAAAAACAAATCATAAAAGCGATTTGATGCCTCAATCACTTCAGGAAACTTCCTTTGTCGGATATTATCTTTGAGAATCCCCCACACACCCTTAAACTTATAGCCATACCCTGCCATACTTTCATTGATCCAAGAGATTTCTCTATCATAAATGTTTTGCTTATCATCAGCTACAAGCAAAACCTCATCATTCTCACTCAAAAAATTCAAAAGAAAGTCAAACCATTCTTTTTTGAAATCCTGTGCCTCATCTATCAAAATGGCATCATATTGTCTTGATTTTGCATTTACTCCTACTTGAATCAAAGCCTGTGCTTGTCTTAAAAGCTCTCTTTCATACTCTTCAAATCCTCGATTGTTTTTGACACTTATTCCATTCTCATCTGCAAAGATTTTCAAAAATTCGTGAAAGTGATAGCATTCGATGAGATTCCAGTCAAAATCTTGTCTTGTTTTATCAATATTTTCTTTGATATAGGATTTGAGAGTTTTGTTATAGCACACAAGCAACACTCTCTTTTGGTGAGAAGCGATGCTTCCTGCTTTTTGAGTGATGACAATCGTTTTCCCTGCTCCTGCCACCCCTCTCACCCTTTTCCAAGATTTTGGCGTATGGGTGATAAGCTCTTTTTGTTGAGGGGTGAGTTTGATATCTTCTCCATACTCTTTTTTATGTAAGGGAGGGCTAAGTATCTCTTTGATTCTCCCAACCCCATCAATCTGTTTGTTTGGAGTTTGCAAAATGGCTCTTTTCATATCTTTAAAATTATCAAAACCAAAGAAGCTAATCTTGTTACTTTGAAGCAAGGCTTGGACTTCAGATGAGGGAGCATTATGAAAATAACCAATGCAGACAATAGGAGTGTTTTCAAAAACATTTTCACAAACAAATCGATATCTCTCAATCTGCAAGGCAGGATTTGCAACTTGAATATAGCCTTGATTGTGGTATTTGAAAAATGCTCCATCTTTTTTATAATACTTCTCTAGCTTCCAATCCTTCACTTCAATGACAAAGATTCCCTGCTCTTTGTGAAAGACAATCATATCAGGGCGATTGCCTTGTAGATTGGGCTGGATATAAATCTCATAATCTAAGGGCAAAGTTTGATTGAGAAAATTAAAGATAAATTCCTCACCCTCTGTAAGAGTATAATGTCCATTTTGATGAATCAAACGCAATTTTTTTCCTCAAACTTAATAAAACTTCTTAGGTAATTATAGAAAAAATAGAACTTTTTGAATCAATACTTTTTGTGTTTGAAAAAATTTTATGTAAAATAATGGCTTATCAAATTCATCTAAGTAAGGAGCATAAAATGCTAAGAAAATGTTTGCTAATGGCAGGAGTTTTTTCAAGCCTAATGTTTGCACAGACGCTCAAAATGGCGACAACCACAAGCACGGACAATACAGGGTTGCTTGATGTGCTTGCACCAAAATTCCAAAAAGACACAGGGATTGAGCTTCAGTGGGTGAGTGTAGGGACAGGAAATGCCCTCAAACTCGGACAAAATTGCGATGTGAGTGTATTGCTTGTGCATTCTCCAAAAGTAGAAGAAAAATATGTCGCTGATGGCTATGGAGTGGATAGAAAAGCTGTAATGTATAACGACTTTGTCATCATCGGTGATGAGAGCTATCTCAATGCTTTGAAGGGCAAAAGCCTCAAAGATGCGTTTGCTTATATCAAGGCCAATAAGATTCCATTTATCTCAAGAGGAGATAAGAGTGGGACTCACAACAAAGAGGTAGGGATTTGGAAGAGCTTGGAGGGTGGTGTGCCTAGCAAAGATGATAAATGGTATAGAGAGAGTGGGCAAGGAATGCTAGCTACTATCAATATCGCTAGTGAGCAAAAGGCAATCACACTCACAGATCGTGGAACATTTATCAAGTATGAGAGTGCACTCAAAGGTAAAAAAGGACTTGTGATTCTCATCCAAGGAGATGATGCACTCAAAAACTTCTACTCTGTAATGGCAGTCAATCCAAGCCGATGCAAAAATACTGATTACAAAGGTGCTTTGGCATTTATCAATTGGATTACAGGAAAGAGCGGACAGAAAGCTATCAAAGATTTCAAGCTTGATGGCAAAGAGCTTTTCACTCCTAATGCCAAGTAAAATCCTCCTCCTCTCCACAGGAGGGACTATCGCAGGGATCGCCCCCAATGAGGCGACTTCCTCTATCTATCAACCCGCACAACTCCCTATCCAATCCTTACTTCAATCTCTCCCCAACCAAGAGCTAGAGCTAGACTATCAAGAAATCGCTCAGATTGATAGCGTGGATATGGATTTCTCTATTTGGCAGAGGCTCACTAGAGCGATTGAGGAGGCAAAGGGATATGATGGAGTAGTCATCACACACGGCACAGATAGTATGGAAGAGAGCGTGTTTTTCCTCTCTTTGGTGCTAAACCCTCAAATCCCTATCGTGCTTGTGGGGGCAATGCGTCCAAGCAATGCCATAGGAAGCGATGGGAGCAAAAATCTATGCAATGCCCTCTCCCTCGCCACTCAAGCCAAAGCAGGGGTATATGTGCTAAACAATGACTATGTCTTTGACTCTTTAGTACAAAAATCCCACACCCACAACCTCAACGCCTTCTCTTCTCCCTACCCTCTAGGCTATGTGCTAGATGGCAAATACTACCCCAACCACGACCCCAAAAGCAAAATCACTCTCCCCCTCCCAAATGCATTGCCAAAGGTGGAGTGTATCTATACTTATGCAGGGATTGAAGACTTTGCATTGAGTGAGGGCGTGAGGGGTGTGGTAGTGATAGGAAGTGGAGCAGGAAGTATCCCTAGCAAACTTTTAGACAAATTAGAGCGTTTGAGAGAGAGCGGAGTGGCTATCGTCATCTCCACGCGAGTGGCACAAGGCAGAGTGGTGGCTGATAGATTTATCCCCTCACTCTCCCTCACCCCTCCAAAAGCACGAATCCTCCTAGCTCTCTGCCTAGCAAATAATAAAAGCGAAGAAGAGATAAAAAGGATTTTTGAGTTGTGGGGGTAAAACTAAGGGGTTTTCAACCCCTCAAATAACCTATACATCTCAGTATAAGAGCCTGTGTCTTTGTTTGTTTTCTTTGCACGGATCAGTGCCTGTTGTTGTGACTCCTGAAGTGTTTGAAGGAGTTTTTTATCCAAAAATCCCTTTTTGTATGTGTAACCACTTTTCTTCAAAATATCTTTAAAATATCTCACACATTCGCTACCTTTTGTTTTCCCTTGATTGTTTCCAATAAAAGGTTTTGTGGTCTCCTCAAAGTGCAAAAGCAACCAATATTCAAAGCATGGGGAATTGACAATCACTGTTGTATTGGCATATGCTTTACAATAATCACGGAAATTTTCAATATCCCTATCCTTGTGTATATCCCCATCAAGCAATACAAAAATAGTTTTTGCCTCACTTTCTTCTGCAATCTTGCTTTTAATTGCACCCAAACATGCAGAGAAATGAAAACGGAATTTTTTGGGATATAAATTCTCCAAATAATTCCGCTCACTTTTTCCCTCACAAATTATCCAAAGTGATTCTCGCTCATTCTTGGTTTCTATTCTTCTTTGTTTTAAACTACTAGCTTTACGCTTTTTGAATAAATCATCTTTCCCCATTCTCATCCCCCAACTCAAAATCTCTCAAAATTGGCAAAGCTCCATAATTTCCTGCAAGATATTTTTTTTCATAATTATCCTCACTTCTAATCCCCTTAAACTCAAGTAGAGAATACAATTCTGTAGCATAGTCATTTTTTTCTGTAAAATAAATCTGATCTTTGCAAAAAATTGAACTCTTAAGAATTGTGGTGTTATGCGTAGTAAATAAAATCTGTGCTTTATTGTTGTCGTGAAATTGCTTAACAATCTGCTCAACAATCAAAGGGTGCAGACTCTTCTCAAGCTCATCAACAATAATTATCCCCCCACTCTCGATTGTCTTAATCAATGGTGCTGACATTGCCAAAAGCTGTGTGCTTCCTTCAGATTCGTCCTCCATATAAAATCTTTTTCCTTTTTTCAAGAAAGAATAGATGGGCTCATTGGTATGAGCTTTTGCCACTTCTCCCATAGCACTCATCGTAACTTGCTGATTGCTCTCTAATAAAAGTGTATCAAACTCAATTCCAGCGTCCTTAAGAAATTTTTCTTGCTTTTGGAGGAATCTAGTATCTGAAAAGTCTTTAAAAAAATATCGATAGCCTTGAATCAAGAAAAAAACCTTATCTTTGATATACAAAAACAACTCTCTCATCAGCTCTTGATTTTCAAAGGCACATTTACTCAAAAACAGCGAGTTTGCTCTTGTCCTTTCTTCAAATACTTTTTTTTCTCCCTTAAAACTCCTGCCATACTTATAGTGATACTTTCCCTCATCAAATACGCGATAAAAAATCTCGCTCTCTCTTTGTGTGGTAGGGCTTGTTACAAATAACCACTCTTCTATGATTGCCTTGGTGTCAAAAGCAAAACCATAGCGATAGAGTTTTTTGCCCACTATAAAAATCAACTCTAATTCTGTGGGTTCTGTATTTTGAGCAAATGCAAAAGGAAAACTTGGAAGCAAAGAATCAATTTCCACACTCTTTGCCACTACTTCGCAAAACACATTTAAGGCTTTTAGCACATTACTCTTACCACTTGCGTTTGCCCCATAAATTGCAATAGATTTCAGCACATCACCAAAAGGAGTGGCAATGGTGTTTCCCTTATGATGAGAATCTTGGGATTGGGCTAGAAAACTTAGGATTTGCTCTGTGGAAATAGAGCGATAATTTTTGACTTTGAATTGAACAATCATTTTTTCCTCTTTGTTTTTTATGTATTTTTATCGTATTTTTTGCAAAAAATTGTAAAAATTTGAGTAAAAATGCATTCTATATATCAATATTCTCCCACAACCCCTTAAGCAACTCAATATAATGAGGTTGTTTGGTGGAGAGGACTTTGAATGTAGAGAGGATAGTGTAAAACTCTTCTTTGTCTATCCCATAGAGTTTGGCGATGAGAATGTCGTTGGTGGCTTTGAGGGTGAGGTAGGATTTCTCACTTTGAGGGATTGAGAGGCTCTCTCCTCCTAGCCCATAGCACCCTTGATACTCTCCTATCTGCACCCAATCCTCCGAGCCAAAGAGAGAAGAGAGGACTTGGAAATGTCCGCTTTTGTCATTGTAGAGTTGAAGGGCTAGGGCATTGCGTGCAATAGTGGTGTAGAGAGAAGAGTTGCGGATCTCCTCTGCTGTGGGTTGAGGGAATGGGATACGCTCTAAATAAATCTTATTAAAGTTGATTTGCACCATACTTCGCACCACAAAATCCACTACAATGGCGTTAAATACCCCTAGAGCAAACAAAATCTTCTCTATCTGCACACTCTCAATCTCTATCTTCTCTTCTATCTTTTTATAATATTTTGGGATATTTGCATACATACTATTCCCCACTCCACACCCCATAGGGAGAAGTGAAAAAATCGCTGTGCGTTCATTGGTATCACTTGCCACACCCCTAAATCCTAAGCGGATAAACTCCCTATCATAAGCGATAAGCTCTAGGGGAACAAGAGTGCGTTTGGAGCAAAAATCTGCAAACTCTTTCTCACTCATTTCTATATCTTGCTTGAGGCGATAAAGCTCTTTGCTCGATAGTCGTTCATCAAAACTTAAGGGATCAAGAAAATACTTTGGTGGAGCAAACTCACAATCATTTTGATGAATCATCTTGCCCTCATAAAGGGGGATTAGCCCCTCTTGGCTTGATTCTATAAACAAGTCTTTATCCATTGTCATATCAAGCTCTCTACGGAAATCTAACCACTCCAAAGAGAGGGGAGAGAAAGAGGAGTAGAGGTGGAGAAGGATTTTTAGAGTGTCTTCACTTCTAACTTCAGGCAGAGAGAGTTGGGTAGGAGAGAGGGTGGTAAGGTCTTGGAGAGTGAGGGAGAGAGGCTTTTGGGTATAGAGAGAATCTGCCTCTGTGAGATAGGACATTGTTTGGATTGTATAGGCTGATAGGGGGGGGGGGCAGGAGAGGATTTGCATTAGAGCAAATTTGTATCGTGAATCAATATCAGGGAAGATTCCCTCACGATTTTCAAAGCTATAAAAATACTTGAGCGTTTTTTCTTTGAGGATATAGCTTCTCAGTGCTAGACTTCCCTCCTCATACATCAATGCACTTGGCAAGACATAGTTGAGAGAGGCGTGAGGAGAGAGCAAAGAGAGGTTACGCTCGACAAAAAATCTAAAAAGATTGCCATCTCCACTGCCACGATTGAGGGGATAGTGGGCTTTGTAGTAGGAGTTTAGAGCCTCAATATAGGACTTTTGTCTATCATAGAGGGATTTGATATAGGGTTTGGAGAGTATGTCGAGTTTAAGTGTCTTTTTCTCACTATTCTTTTTGGTGCGATAATCGCTGACAAACTGAGGGAAAAAGTCATCATCACTAAACTTTGTCTTATCCCACGGCGGATTTCCGATGATACAATCAAAGCCTTTTCTATGAGAGCTAAAGACTTCAGGGAAAGCCACTTCATAGTGGAAGAATCGATACTTTTGGCTTAGAGATACAATGGTGGGTTTGAGCTCTTCAAACTCTTGGCTAGGGGTGATAATCCCTTGGATAAAGTCTAGTTCTTTGCCTTTGAAGTTTATCCTCTCCTCAGGGGTAAAAAAGCTTTGAGCTGTGAGGAAATCAAGGGCAAGACAGAGGGCTTGGAGCTTGGGGGAGATTTCTTGAGAGTAGAGGGCTTTGCTTTGCTTGATCTCTTCTTCTGTGGTGTCTTTGAGGGCGTTGAGTTTGGGAAGAACTTCAGAGAGAGAATCAAAATAGCTCATAAAGTCTTGGTAGAAAAGATCTTGAGTAGTTTTGCTTTGATAAAAGCTCTTAAACTCCTCAATACTTGAGCCTACAAGGGCATTGCCACACTTGATGTGGTGTTCGATGAAGCTTAGGGGCGTGCCAAAGATGAAGCTATCAATCCACAAAGAGAGTTTGGTTAGCTCCACACTGAAGGGGTTTAAGTCGATTCCATAAATCATACGCTTAAGCAAAAGGCGTTTGATGATGTCGCTCTCATCGACTTCATAGTCTTTGATGTAGGCTGAAGTGTTGGATTGGATAGATTGGGCTTCTCTCTCATAGAGGGCTTTGAAACTTGGGAAAGAATCAAAGTGGGTGATGATATGCTCTGTGATAGTGTTGAGGGCTTGGATAAGGAAATGTCCGCTTCCACAGGCATTATCAAGGATTTTGTAATCTAGGATATTGTCATCTGTGATTTCTAGGGCGTGGGTGGTGAGGTAGGAAGTCAGAGATGTGGGGGTGTAGAAACTTGCTGTGCTTTTTCTAGAGTTGCTAGTGTTTTTGAGATATAGCTCTCCTTTGGGGTAGAAGGTTTGTTTGGTGATTTTGTGCTTTTTGCTAAGGAGGGCAAAGTCATAGCTATCAAAGTAGCCTTCTATACTTTTGGACTTGCCCTCAGAGTAGAGGAGGTAGTAGGTGTCTTCTTGTGCAACTTCAAAAAAATAGGACAATAATCCTTCATAAATCGTCCCCAAATGCGTGATAGAGAGGGTTTTGTAATCTCTTCTATACTCTCTTCCCTCCAAAGTGATATAAAAAAGTGCGTGAAGAATCTCATAAAGCTCAAGGTTTGTGAAGAGTTTGGGGGTATTGAGGGCTTGAGCGTGGGTGGTGTCAAATAGCCCACCATTGAAAATGGGCATATCATAGTTTGGCTCTCCTTTGTCAAAGATAGAGAAAATCCAGTTGAGTTTGGCTAGGGCGTCGTATTTGTCAGGGTTTTTTGAGGCGATAGAGAGGAGGTTTTGGATAGAGATGTAGTCGTTGTAGTAGGTGTGTTTCTCTAGGAGGGGAGAGAATTTGTCTTCAAAATAGGCGATGAAGAGAAGGCGGAAGATGAAGTAAATTGAGTTTTGATAGACTTCATCTAGGGGGAGAGAGGGGTTTTTGGCATAGAGGCAAGAGCCGATTTTCTCAAAGATAGAATCACGCCCATTGATTCCATAAATGAGTGATTTTAAGTCATCTTCGATTTTGGTTTTGGCTGTGGAGTTTTGGGAGAAAAGGGTTTGGATAGGCTCTTGGGTGCTAGGGGTGGAGGAGAAGTTTTGGGCGTTGAAAATGTAGTAAAAATACTTGAATGCCTCTATATCGCCTCTTTGGATAATGGCTTCAAGATTGATTTCATAGAAAATCTTTTGGCTTGAGAGTTTTGAGTTGTCATAAAATCTCCAAACCCTCCCATTTGTGAGGAATCCAAAATCAAGTTTAAGGTTGCTAAGATAACGCAAAATTTGAAAGTGGGGGTTGTCTTTGACTTTTTTGTTGTCTATGGGGACATTGTAGGCTTTGGATTCTAAAATCACGCTGATGTAGGCATTGGAAGAAGGGCGAGAGGGTTTGGGGATAGACATATAGCCCTCTTTGGCTTCTTGAGAGGAGAAGAGGAGGAAGTCAGGCTTTTCTAACTTGCCTTGGATAATTTTCTCTTCTTGGCGTATGGTGTGCCAACCAAGGATTTGCAAAACTTGGTGGATAAAGTCATCTTCAAATTGGTGTTCGTTTTGACTAATAAATCGCTTCTCATCATAGAGGGCTTGGATTGAAGAAAATGGAGCTGAGATGTCTTGCTTGAAGTCATAAAGTCTAGGAAACTCTTCTTGGAGGGTGTAGGTGGTGAAAAGATTGTTTGAGAGAAAGTAAAAGTCTTGCATAAAAACCTCAAAAGTGAAAGTAAAACGATAAGTATAAAAGATTTGATAAAAAATTTTGAAAAAAGATAAGAAGAGAGTGGAGAAACTTAAAATAATTTGCCCAAAAGATAATGCTTGATAAATGAAAATCGTTAGGTAATGCAATAGTTTTCTTAAAAATATCTTGTTACCTTTTCTTAATATTTTGTTTCTACAATTCCACCCACTATCAAGTCGGAGGGCGTGATGCATAGGAAAATCAATTTTAATAGCTATGAGACAAGGACAGATACGATTAGGTATCGTAGAAAAGAGTTTGATGAGGATTTTTGCACCTTTGCACAAAATCGTATCCAAGAGCAAGTCAAAAAGATAGAACACCGATATAGAGGGGATTGTCTATTTTTGGAAAATCTGGATTACAATGTTGATGAGATCAAAAGTCTTTTGGGGGTGATTCAAAAAATCACGGGGTATCATTGTGGGATTTCCCTCAAACAACTCAAATTCAATCTAAGTGCCAATAGAATCATCGTTGAGGAGAGTGATTGCCAATCTCAACGCTATCAGCATTCCCCTATCAAGGGGGCTTGTCATTATCACCCCTATGTGCCTATCATTATCCTTGATGGGGGAGATTTGGAGAAGGGAAAAATTTTTACTTTGATTTATTTTTTGGTGGCACTTTTGGTGGAACACCAATTTGTAGGGAAAAAAATTGGCAAAGAGAAATTTAATCGTTTTTCTTCAGATTTTTGGTGCAATATGGTGGCAGGAGAGTTTCTTATCCCCAAAGATGAGTTTGATTGTCAATGGGAGATTCATCAAGAGGTGGAGGTAGAGGAGATTTTTTGGGAACTTGCAGAGTTTTTTCAAGTTTCCAAATCTGCAATCATTGTCAAAGCAAGATTTACGCACAAAATCTCTCAAGAGGCTTATGAGGAGTATTACAAAAAGTATGATTTGGCTCAATTCACCTGCTCTTCACTCCTTGCCAAACCTCAAGGAAAGAAAATCTATGATGATGAAGAGATTTTCAATCAAGAAAAAAGCAAGTTGTATTTTTTGCTAGGGAAAGTTTTGCTAGAAAATTTCAAAAGCACCAAATCTCTCAAAATCTGCCAAAAGGTGCAGGGGTTGATTGAAGAGATTTTCAAGCCCACTTATCAAGAAATGCAAAAGGTGCAGGGCTAAAATCTTAGAGGGAAGAGAGGAGAGAGAGGATAAGCTCTTGGTTTTTGGCGTTGTTGAGGGTTTGATGAGCGTGATAGGAGGCAAGTTTATAAGAGTCTATTTGCTCCACACTTAGCTCTCTTAGGGCTTTGGCTAGGGTTTGGGGGGTAAAGTCCTCACTCACTATCCCTAGATTCCACTCTTTGAGTATGGGGACAAGATCTGTGTTTGGCGTGATAGCTAGAGCAAGGCTTGAGCCGATGTATTCAAAAAACTTATTGGGGATAGTGGCTAGGAGATTGTAGGTGTTTGGGGGCATAAGATAGAGCCCTATGTCATAGTTATTGCCAAAAGGAATGATTTGAGAGAATGGCACAGGAGGAAGGAGGGAGATGTGATTGCCCCTCTTTTGGCTCTCTTTGATGAGGGCTAGGATTTTCTCCCTATATGCCCTCTCTCCCCCTACTAGTATCAAGTCAAGCGAGAAATTTGAGGGCAGATAGTCCATAAGCTCTATGACTTTGTCTATCCCACGATTGCTAGAGAGTGAGCCGTGATAGAGAATCTTGATATTTTTCTCACTGCAAGGCTTAGGGGGGAGATCATAATAGTAGGGAAGAGAGAGATAGAGATGAGGGGAGATACCATAGTTTTGGGCGTATTTCTCTACAAAGCTAGGAGAGACACTAAGCACACAATCACACTTTGGCAGATAGGTTTTGCACAAAAAGTGATTAAACCTCTGAAATAGCACCCTCCACCTAAGACTTGAAGTCAGCCATAGAGGGAAATACTCTTGAGCGTCAAAAATGACTTTGGCACTCTTTTTATACTTTAGTGCGATAGGGAGCAAGGGCAAATCAAAGCAGATGATGAAATCAAAGCAATGCTGTTGCAAAAATGGCACGATTTCAAGACGATTTTTTGTCCAAATGAGTTTATCCCAGCGTGAGAGAAAGACTTGGAGATATAATCCTAGCTCTTGAGCTTTTGTGCGTTTAGTATAAGAGGGGAAGCTAAAGACTTGCACTCCCTCAATCTCCTCACTCCCTATCCCCATAGCATAAAGCTCATAATGCTCCTTAAGGCAGTCAATCATACGCCTTGGGCGAGGGTTGGAAGCAGGGTTGGAGGCTGTGAGGATTAGGAGTTTTTGCATAAAGATTGTAAAAACCTCATCATCGAATCCACCCCTAACTCTTCTCTTCTTTGGTTGTAGCGAGAAAGTCCTGCTTGGATATTTTCTATCACTTCTCTTTTTTGCTCCTCACTCAAAGAGAGCAAATGGAGGGCTTTTTGATAGTAGTCTTCTTCATCAACAGCCATTGTAATCCACTCTTTTTGCACTTTGCTAGGGTCTTTGACAAGCACTAAAGAGAGTTTGCCTTTGGCAACATATTCAATCCTACTCTCCCCTTGCTCCATTGGGAAACTATCAGGCCAAAAGTCAATAATGTGTCCAAAAATTACATTATTGACATACCCACAGAAGAAAAACCTCTCTTGCATAAAGCTCTCATACTCTTCCCCTAGAATGCTCTGAAGCTTTTGCTTGATCTCTTCTACATTTCCACTCCCACAGGCTAGATAAATGCTTTGTGGGAAGGCTTTCATAATCCTCACTAGCATTGAGAGATAAGGCAGACTATCGATTTTGGTTAGTCGCCCTATCGTGCCTAAAATGAGTTTATCTTGAGGGAATTTCGCCCTAGTTTGAGCGATGAGTTCAGGAGAGATAGGGGGATTATAAAAGGCATTATCCATTACCACAGGGATTCCTACAAACTCATAGCCCTCACGCACCAAAGAAGTTTCATTGCCACAGATATGGGTGATCCTATTAGTGAGGTTTGGCACATTATAGACAAAGTTTCCATGCGACCAAAAGACTTGGCTTGATGCAACATTAGAGGCAATAAGAAAATCGCTGATTCCATAGCCATTGTTGGGGGAGAGCAAGATTTGGACACTATCTTGTATCATCGCTTCTCTAAGTAGCATTGCTTTTTGTAAATGTGAGTTATAAAATCCCCTAGCATTGCAATACTCCCCCACATCAAAGATTTCAATCCCTAGATTTTTATAGTTTTGCATTGCACTTGGGCTATTTTCACTTTTTTCTAGCAAACTCATCAGATAGATTTTGATTGTGTATTTTTCTTTGAATGCTTCATTGCTCAAAAGTTGCTTTAAAAGGCTGTATTCGACTTTATAAGGTGAGTTTTCTACGATTCTATCCCTAAGAAGGGCGATTGTGATTTTGCCTTGAGGGTTTGGGGTAGGCTTGGGGAGGGATTGGGAAGTAGCAAAGCTCTCATAGTGCTTTGAGGCAACTTCATCAATCTCAGTGCTAAACTCCCTCCACTGCTCTTGAGAAGAGAAGCTATTGCCACACATATGATAGATAAAAAATTGCATATATACTGCGTGCTCCATCGCTCCCACACTGCCCTCTTTGAGGTGGAGATAAAATAACTCCCTCCATAATGGATAGAGAGAGAGCCAAGAGCGATGATTGAAAAAGCTTGGCACATTCCAAAAGCAATGAAGTTGCCAGTTGAGGATAGAGCGTCGCATTTCAAAGGAGAGAGAGCAATAATACTCACTTCCCAAAATCTCGCTTATGGATTCCAAAAATAGCTCCATAGAGATTTGCATTTTGGGAAAATAGGTGCGGATAAATTCAGCTGAAACTCCTGCGTTTTTGAAGTGGATATTAAAATGGCTAATGCCTTGAATATATCGCTTGATTGCCTCATTGCTTTGGGCGTTGAGAAGTAGGCAAAGCACTTCAAGCTCTAGGAGCATTAGATTCTCAAACTCTCCTAAACCTTGAGAGAGAAAATGACTTTTTGCTGTCTTAAGGAAAGGCTCCAGTCCCTCTTCTTGGGGGATTTGTCCTTGCAGTGGAGCAAAGAGAAGATAGAGCAAAAGATATTGAGTGCTTCCCACATCGCCATTTTTGAGGATATTTTGCAAAATGCTTTGACGCAAAGAGAGGGCAAAATCGACATATTCTTGAGGAGAGTTTTTATATAACTCTTGGGTTTGAGAAATCTCATAATTTGAGAGTTCTTGAAGGAATCTCTCTATCTCGCTTTTAGTTTGAAATCGCTGTTTTAACATTTTTACTCCTATCTAATAACCATAAATACCCCAAATCCACCTTATCCACATAAGGCTTTAGCACGGCTTGGATATATCCACTCCCTCTCTCTACTCTCACCACTTCCCCCACAGGAATGTTCTCAAAAAAGATATTATCCATTCCATTGGTTACCACCTTATCCCCCACTTTGATTTCACTTCCTAGAGGGATATAATCAATCAACACCCCTCCATTCTCCCCCTTGACTATCCCCAAAGCCTTGCCCTCTCCGATAAACACTCCATAAGAGCAGAGAAAATCGCCATTGAGATAGCCCATCATTCTCCCCTCACTCTCCTCTCTTGCAATCCCCACCACATTGCCTTGCACGATCAATCCATAAACTTTGTTTTTCTCTCCCTCAAAGCCCTCAAGCCATACTCTCTCATAGTTTCCAAACTCATAATAAGAGATTGCTCGGATTGTAGTGGTGTATGAGGGGTAAATTTGGGGCATTCCATAAAAAAGCGTAAGGCGATTAAGCTCATCTTTGAGCTCTATGTTTTGGAGCTGAAGTCTTTGATAGTCTTTTAGCTTTTCATTAAGCTCTTCGATACTTTGGGCTTGGTTGAAGTATTTGTCATAGGTTTCTCCTATCCACTCTTTGGTGTCAAAGACTGCTCCTTTGATACTATCTCCTAAGCCTAGCACCCCCTCTCGCAATGAATGATCAATTTTAAAAAAGATTACACCCCCCACCAAAAGAAAGACAATCAAAAAAAATGTTTTGCCTCTCATTGCTCAAAGCTTAATTGCTCCAAAAGATCCATTTCCTCCATTGCTCGGCTTGTCCCTTTGGCAACGCAAAGCAGTGGCTCTTCTGCGACATATACAGGGAGTTTGACAAGTTCAGAGAGATATTTATCAAGTCCTCGAATCAACGCTCCTCCACCTGTAAGCACTACACCATTTTCTACAATATCCCCTGCCAAATCTGGTGGCATCGATTCCAAAACGCTTTTGAGGGCATTGCCGATTTCTTTGAGTTGAGATTTTATCGCTTCTCGCACATCTTCGCTTGTAAGTTCAATGGTGCTAAGAAGTCCGCTGACTTGATCTTTTCCTTTCACTTTCATTTTGAGAGGTTTATCTAGTGGCACTGCTGCTCCGATTGCGATTTTGATCTCTTCCCCTGTCCTCTCTCCGATATAGAGATTATAGTTTGCCCTCACATAATCCACAATCGCTGTATCTAGCTTATCTCCTGCCACTCTCAAAGATTTGGCAATCACAAGCCCACCTAGAGAAATCACACCAATCTCAGTTGTCCCTCCACCAATATCTACAACTAAGCTTCCTTGTGGCTCACGCACAGGCAATCCTGCCCCAATAGCTGCTGCCATTGGCTCCTCAATTAGGAAGACTTCTCTAGCTCCTGCACTCATTGCTGATTCTCTAACTGCTTTTCTCTCTACCCCTGTAAGTCCATAAGGCACACACACCATAATCCTTGGACGCATTAGGGATTTTCTTTTGTGAGCTTTTTCTACAAAGTAGCGAATCATCTTCTCTGTCATATCAAAATCTGCAATCACCCCATCTTTCATCGGACGAATAGCATAGATACTCCCTGGTGTTTTCCCTACCATTTCTTTGGCTGAATTTCCCACAGCTAGGAGCTTTCCTCTAGCACCATAGCGATCATTTTGCACAGCAATGATACTAGGCTCATTGATGATGATTCCTTGCCCTTTGGCTGAAACTACGGTGTTGGCTGTCCCCAAATCTATGGCAATGTCGTGTGAAAAAATTCCAATAAAGCGATCTAAAATCATTTTCTTTCTCCTTTGTTTTTTGCAATGTCTTCTTGAGTGATTGTGATTGTTTTGCCTTTGAGTGAGGGTAGGTCAAACATCAAAGGATTTAGCACTTCTTCTAGAATACTTCTAAGCCCTCTAGCCCCTGTCTTTCTAGCAATTGCCAATCTTGCAATCTCACTTAATGCCCCCTCTTCAAAGCTAAGCTTCACCTCATCCATATCAAAGAGTTTTTGATACTGCTTGATAAGAGAGTTTTTGGGCTTTGTAAGGATTTCTACCATTGCCTCTTGGGTGATTTCATCAAGGGTTGTAATCACAGGCAATCGTCCGATAAGCTCAGGAATAAGCCCATAAGAGACCAAATCTTCAGGCTCTACAAAATGCAAAACATAGCTATCGTCTTTGTTGTTTTTCTCGTGGTTGAATCCCAAAGTATTGCCTCCAAGTCGGCGTTTGATAATCTCTTGAAGCCCATCAAATGCTCCACCACACAAAAACAAAATATTGCTTGTATCAATTTGGATAAACTCTTGATGAGGGTGCTTCCTTCCTCCTTTGGGGGGGATATTGACTAGGCTTCCCTCGATGATTTTTAGCAATGCTTGTTGCACCCCTTCTCCTGAAACATCTCTTGTAATGCTTCGATTTTCAGATAGTCGTGAGATTTTATCCACCTCATCAATAAACACGATTCCCTTCTGAGCCTTCTCCACATCGCCCTCAGAGGCTTGAAGAAGTCTTGTAAGGATATTTTCTACATCTTCTCCCACATATCCTGCCTCAGTCAAAGAAGTAGCATCAGAGATTGCAATAGGCACACCCAAAGTCTTAGCCAAAGTTTGAGCCATTAGAGTTTTTCCACTTCCTGTGGGACCGATAAAAAGCACATTGCTTTTGCTCACTTCCACATCTTCAAACTCTCCTTTGTAATCCTCTCGATAGATTCTTTTGTAGTGATTATATACAGCCACGCTCAAAGTCTTTTTTGCCTCATCTTGTCCGATAACATATTCATCTAAAGCGTCTTTTAGCTCTTTGGGTGTGGGGAGATGTGAGAGAGATTCTTCACTCTCCTCTCTTTGCTCCACTCCCTCCAAATCAACCAAGCGATTGATTGCAGAAATGCAGTTTAGACAGATTTTTGCGTTTTGATGAGAAATGCTCTCATCACTGACAATCATCAAGTTTCGTGGATATTCTTTTCCACAAAAACTACAAGTGCAGATTTCATTCATTGCCACTTCCTTTTTTCAATGGGATTCCACGCGTGGAGCTTAAAATAAAGTTGCAAATGTTTTGAGTATGCAAATCATTTGGATTTTTCTCTAGCTCACTTTGGGCAAGTTCTTTGATAGGAGCAGTGCGTGAGAAAAGCACTTTATAGAGTGCTGAAATGCTATCAACATCTTCGTGAGAGAAAAGCAATCGCATTCTATGGCGATTTAGCCCACGAATGATTGCACGATTTCCCTCTGCCATACAATAAGGAGGGATATCTTGAGAGAGTGCTGAAGCTCCTGCTACCATTGCTCCATCTCCGACTTTGCAAAACTGATGAATGGGTGTGAGTCCTCCGACATTGACATAATTACCTAGCTCAATATGTCCTGCCAAAGTCGCCCCATTTGCCAAGATACAATTATTGCCAATAATACAATCGTGAGCCACATGCACATACGCCATCAAAAGATTGCCATTTCCAATCCTTGTAACTCCCCCTCCACCTTCAGTGCCAGGGTTTAGGGTAGTGAATTCTCGGATAAGGTTATTATCTCCGATAACTAGCTCAGTTTTTTCTCCAGCAAATTTGAGATCTTGAGGGGGGATTCCCACAGCGGCATAGGAGAAAATCTTGTTGTTTTTCCCTATCTTTGTATAACCCTCAATACAAGCATGATGAGCGACTTTGCTCCCCTCAGCAATCTCTACATTTTCCCCAATGATACAATACTCACCAATCTCTACATTCTCCCCTATCTTTGCCCCCTCAGCGATAATGGCTGTTTTGGCTATCTTTGCACTTGAAGCAATCATTTTATTTCTCCACATCAGCAATCATCGCTTTGAGTTCAGCTTCACTCACAAGCTTATCATCGACATAGGCTTTGGCTTCCATTTGCCAAACTGCTCCTTTGTTTTTGATCACACTCACTTTATACACTAGCCTATCTCCCGGCACAACAGGGGTTCTAAACTTCACTTTGTCAATCGTCATAAAATATACGATTTTATTTTCTGCCACAGAGTAGTCCTCTCCAAACATACTCATAAATGCCAAAAGTCCCCCTGCTTGTGCCATTCCCTCAATTATCATTACTCCTGGGTAAATGGGTTGTTTGGGGAAATGTCCCAAAAAAACTTCTTCATTGATTGTTACATTTTTGTAAGCCTCAATGCTCTCATTGGGCTTTAGCTCCACTACACGATCTACAAGCAACATCGGATAGCGATGTGGCAAGATTTTCTTGATAATATTGACATCCATCATTGGCTTATTCCTCTTAAAACAAACTTTTTACATAAACTTATCATTTTACCAAAACTAAACTTCTAACACTTCAAAAACTGCTTCTTCTTGGAAAATGCTTTGAAGATTTACTCGCATATCCTCACTCCACTCTCTCTCTACTACAAAAATGGGGCAAAGAGATTGAGGGAATCCGATTTTCTCCCTCAAGCTTAGTTCCAAATCATAAGGTGGGGGAGAGGAAAGCAAATCTTCTAGGCTTTTGTAATGCAAACCCAAAAGCTCATTGAAGGCTTGAAGTGTGAGAAGCAAAGTATCATCTCTTTTGCTAATTCCTAGCTTCCCATCTAAAAGTGGAAGATTTTTTGGGCGAATCCAAGAGGGTGAGCCTAGTCTAATATTGCTTTTGCTTTGAGAGTGGGTAATCACATAGCTTTTGATACTCTCTCCAAAGACTTCAAGCCTAGCAAATAAACATCGCCAAATCAGTTGTCTTTGCTGAATGAGGACATAAGGCTTCCCCTCACGCTCTAGCCTATCTCGTTTGGCAAAAACCTCATTGCGATACTCAATGCTCCCCTTCATCACTTGCTTATGAATAGGAGAGATAAATTCAAGGGGGAATCTCCCCTGCTTTTCTCTCTGCTTTTGCAAGGCAAATTTGCACCCACAATAATTTTGGCGATAGAGATTGTCTTTTTTGCTTAGCTCATTTTGTCTTTGCGTTCCTCCTTGACTTCTTACATCAATCTTGACAAAATCTAGTCCAAAATCTTGAGCGATTTTCTCCCCTTGAGAGAAGAGAATGTCTTGAGTTTTCATCGGAGAAGAAAGCAAGGTGGTAGTAAAGACTTGCTCCCCCAAACTTTTGGCTAGTTTTGCACTCTCAATCAATCTTACATCAAAGCACACATTACACCTTGCCCCTTTCTCTGGCTCATCTTCTAGTCCTCTTACTTCTTCACTCCACACCTCATCATCATATTTCCCTTCAATTAGCTTCACTCCTAGCATTTCACAGCTTCTCTTCACATCAAGCAATCGTAAGTC
Organism: Helicobacter brantae; assembly: GCF_003364205.1. Lineage (GTDB taxonomy): Bacteria > Campylobacterota > Campylobacteria > Campylobacterales > Helicobacteraceae > Helicobacter_G > Helicobacter_G brantae. The sequence continues at coordinate 1,622 of NZ_NXLV01000002.1, read as the reverse complement.
GTGCTCTGAGCGTGGGTGGATATTGGGATTGTAGAAAAATCCTATCATCTCCTCATCAGGATAGAGTTTTTTTAGCTCACTAAGGAAATAATGGCTATCCACACTGCAACAAATATGCACTAGCATTCTTTCCCCTTATTTGAAATATTTCAAAAACATTGCTCCACCCACCACGACAACCACTGCCAAAATCACAAGCAAAATCACATCAACGATTTCCATATCAATTTCCTTTTGTTTCATATGAAACATTTTTTCTCTTTTCTTTCTCTCTAAGTTGCCCACACGCTGCTGAAATATCCAATCCCTTTGATTCTCTAATCGTGCATAGCAACCCCCTCTGCACCAAATAATCAGCAAACGCTTTGACTTTCTCCATACTTGGGCGTTCAAACTCGCTCTCTTCGTGAGGATTGAAAAGAATGAGATTGACTTTTGATTTGATTCCCTCAAGGAGTTTGAGAAGTTTCTTGGCACTTGCCAAATCATCATTGAGATCTTTTATCACAAGATATTCAAACATCACTCGCTTTCTTGTATCCACAGGGAATCCCCTCACAGCCTCTAGCACAGCTTCGATATTGTAGGCTTTGTTCATAGGGATAAGTTTGCTTCTTAGCTCATCATCGACTGCGTGAAGTGAGATTGCCAACTGCACACCCAAATCCATCTCTCCTAGTTTTTTGATTTTGGGAGCAATCCCACTTGTAGAAATCGTCTGTCGTCGTGCTGAAATAGAAAGCCCATTGAGTTCAGAAATGATTGAGATAGCTTTGCTGACATTTTCAAGATTATCTAGTGGCTCTCCCATTCCCATATAAACGATATTGACTCGCTTCTCAGGAGCTAGGGCGTTGTCTTTTTTTAGCCTTACAACTTGCTCAACAATCTCTCCTGCACTTAGATTCCTTACAAACCCTCCTTTGGCAGTGGAGCAAAACGCACACCCCACCTTACACCCCACTTGAGAGGATAGACAAAAGGTGTATTTCTCTCCCTCAATAATCTTGCCATTTTCATCGACTTTCTTATCTCGCATTTTGATAAACACACTCTCAAAACTTAGACCCTCTTTTGTCCGAAATAGATATTTTCTACTCTCATCAACGCTATTTTCAATCGTAGCAATTGTGAGATTTTCAGCACAATAGTTTTCACTCAACTCCACTTGCAAAGCTTTGGGAAGATTTTGCATTTTGGAAAAATCCTCCTCATATCTCACATAAAGCCAATGATAAATCTGCTTTGCTCGAAAGCTAGGAGAAAACATTTTTTCTAATTCTTTGAGGGTATAGTCATAGATATTTTTTTTCATTTTGGATACTCTTTTATGGGTTTGAAATAAAGGGGGATTGTAGCAAAAAATGATTGTTATAAGCCTAGCTCTTGTTTGACTTGTTCTAAAGTTAAAGTTTCTCCTTTTTCCTTTTCTCTCTTTGCTTTCTCATAAGCCCTTCTATCAGCATAGCTCCATTGCAAATCATTATCTAGTTTTTTGGTTTTTGGTTTTTTTCTCTGTTTTTTCATTATTCCTGACCTCATTGTTTTTTGTATTTTAACCTATTTCCCCCAAAGAAAAAGGTTTATCCCCTCCTCACTCCCCTTAACCCAAAAAGAAAGTG
>NZ_NXLV01000029.1 GCF_003364205.1 Helicobacter brantae | reverse complement strand
ATTACTATCAAAGGCTTTATTATCTGAAGTAGAAGTAGAGAGTGCATAAGAGAGAGCTACTCCTAGATAGTTATTTGCTCCCTCAAACCCAAAGGCATAGTCATATCCTGCTTGAATAGTAGTGTAATTGCTCTTACTTCCTAATCCAAAGTCATTACTTAAAGCCCCATTAAACACTCTAGCCCATACTCCTTGACTATGATTATTCTCACGCAATTCTCCCATTCTTTTATTCAAAGAGTTGAGATTTGCCATATACAAATCATAATTGAGAGTGAAGGCTGTGGCTGTGATTTCTTGCTCGGCTGCGATGACTTCAAGATTGTCAATTTTTTGAATATAGTAGCTCATATAATCACTACCACTCTCTCCATTTGCATTTGTGAGATCGCTTGTAAGCTCTGCAATTCCATGTGTAAACCCCTCAATAACATTGACAGATTTTTCGAATGTGATTCCAGAATCTGCAATTACACTAACCAATCTTACAGGAGCATCAGCACCGACTTCTGCCATCTTTGTATTATCATCAAGCACAACACCAAGATGATAAGTCCCTTTTTTGCTTCCTGTTACAGCATTGATGACAAAAGTATCAGCTTCTGTGGCTGTGGCTTGAGAAATGAAAGTGAGTGAACCGCTCCCAGATGTGTCTAGTGTGCCGATAGTTAGAGATCTGCGTTGATTTCTTGGAGTTCTTCCTCCTTTGCTCTCTGCATCTGTAAGAGAAAGTTTATAATCGCCAGTTTCAAAACTTACTTTGCTTATATCGTTTGTATTTCCTTTGATAACCAAAGTTCCTTGAGTCGAGCTTGCTGTGGCATCTCCTGAGAAGTTGATGTTTGTGGTGGAGTTTGTTGCTCCTGTGATTACAGCTCCATTGATGACAGCATAAGCACCATTTTTGACATTGATATTTGTAGTAGTTCCAGCACTAGCTCCATTTGTGCTAACTCCTCCAGCAATAGTTCCGTCTTGATTGAAGTTGATTGTTGTAGTTCCATCTGTGGTAGTGATAGCTTGAGTAGTTGCAGAACCACCAGTAGGATTGTTTTTCCAATTAAGTGTAGCACCACCATCTGAAGTGTTTGCAAAATTGATAATGTTGTTTCCAGCACTAAATGTCAACCCATTATTATCACCAGCTGCTGCAACACTATATTGCAATGTAGCATTTTTAGCATTGATATTGAAAACTTGCCCTTTGTCTGTTGCTGTTGCATTGTTTGTCAAAGCTCCTGTGATAGTGGCAACAAACTCTGTTGTAGTAGTATCAGCAGCATCAGAGCCAAGATTAAATGTTGTTATTCCAGTAGTTGCTGTGGTAATGCTTGTTGCATTCAATTTCCCTGCAGTTTTATTGAAGTTGAAATTTGCAATATTGTTGTTTGTAAGACCACTACTATCGCCAAATGTTAGAGTAGTGCTTGTAGTTCCATTGAGATTGAAAGTGATACCATCATTTGCTCCTACGCTGATGGCACTAGCAAACGAAGTTGTTCCTGCATCGTTATTGAGGGTAATGATGTTACCCGTAGAGCCAGAAGTAAAAGTAATACCAGATAGCGTATTGTTAGCTCCACCAAGAGTGAGAGTTTTTGCATCACTTCCACTTGCAAAGCTAATGTTTGTAGTTCCATTGGTGGCATCGGTAGTAACATTTCCATTAATTGTTCCGCTCTTGTTGTTTGCAATTGCAATTGTTGTAGTAGCACTAGCTCCATTTGTGCTAACTCCTCCTGCAATAGTTCCACTATTGTTGAAGTTGATATTTGTAGTTCCTCCTGTGGTAGTGATAGCTTGAGTAGTTGCAGAATCACCATTGGGATTGTTTTTCCAATTAAGTGTAGCACCACCATCTGAAGTGTTTGCAAAATTGATAATGTTGTTTCCAGCATTAAATGTCAACCCATTATTATCTCCATCTACCGCAGCACTATAT
>NZ_NXLV01000028.1 GCF_003364205.1 Helicobacter brantae | reverse complement strand
AAGGTGAAAACAATCAGCTCACAAGTGTAAGCTCTACTACGAGTGGAACACTAAGTCTTGATGGAGCTTCAAATGAAAATGGAGTGAGTGCTAGTGTTTTAAGTGCGATTGTGGGCAATACCACTACTCTAAACTTCAATGGTGCAAATGGCAAAAAAGCAGAGATGACTCTAGGCGATGGTGGCAATGAACTCAAAGCAATCACTTTAGGAAGCAATGCAGTGGAGAATAAGCTTATCCTCACTCAAGGAGATACAAGTATTGAGAGTGCTGTAAATGTAGGGGCAAATCAAGCTCTTGCTTTTGACTTGGCAAATGGCACGACTTTGGCACTCTCACAAGGGCTTTCATCAAGCAATGGTGGAACTTCACTTTTCAATGTCAAAGATAGTGCCTCTTCGACAATCAATGGAAATATCACTTTGAGTAATAATGGAGTAAATAATGCAACTATTGGCAATAATGGAACTCTCACCTTGCAAGGTGAAAACAATCAGCTCACAAGTGTAAGCTCTACTACGAGTGGAACACTAAGTCTTGATGGAGCTTCAAATGAAAATGGAGTGAGTGCTAGTGTTTCAAATGCGATTACAGGCAATAGCACTACTCTAAACTTCAATGGTGCAAATGGCAAAAAAGCAGAGATGACTCTAGATGATGGTGGCAATGAACTCAAAGCAATCACTTTAGGAGATAGTGCTACAAATAATAAGCTCATTCTCTCCACAGGAAGCACTAGCGTTACTGAAGGAGTAAATGTAGGGGCAAATCAAGCTCTTGCTTTTGATTTGGGAGATGGTGTCAATCTTGCTCTTGTGGGCAATCTAGCCAATGCTGGAGAGAGTGAAATCAACTTCAATGGAAGCAATGGAATTCTTATAAGTAGCATTTCCACCACAGCAGGAGCTACAACCATCAAGATTGCAGAAGACAAAAGCGGTGTAATTCAAGGAGCAATCAGTACAACTGATGGAGCTACAAATGTAAATTTTGCAGGAATAGGAACTCTCACCTTGCAAGGTGAAAACAATCAGCTCACAAGTGTAACTTCTACCACAAGTGGAACACTAAGTCTTGATGGAGCTTCAAATGAAAATGGAGTGAGTGCTAGTGTTTTAAGTGCGATTGTGGGCAATACCACTACTCTAAACTTCAATGGTGCAAATGGCAAAAAAGCAGAGATGACTCTAAGTGATTGTGGTAATTTTCTCAAAGCAATCACTTTAGGAAGCAATGCAGTGGAGAATAAGCTTATCCTCACTCAAGGAGATACAAGTATTGAGAGTGCTGTAAATGTAGGGGCAAGTCAAGCTCTTACATTTGATTTGGGAGATGGTGTCAATCTTATCCTTGCAGACAATCTGGCCAATGCTGGAGAGAGTGAAATCAACTTCAATGGAAGCAATGGAATTCTTATAAGTAGCATTTCCACCACAGCAGGAGCTACAACCATCAAGATTGCAGAAGACAAAAGCGGTGTAATTCAAGGAGCAATCAGCACAACTGATGGAGCTACAAATGTAAATTTTGCAGGGGTAGGAACTCTCACATTGCAAGGTGAAAACAATCAGCTCACAAGTGTAAGCTCTACCACAAGTGGAATCCTAAGTCTTAATGGTGCTGGAGTTAGTGCTAGTGTTTCAAATGCGATTATAGGCAATAGCACTACTCTTGATTTCAATGGAAGAACAGGCAAAAAAGCAGAGATGACTCTAAATGCTAGTGGTAATTTTCTCAAAGCAATCACTTTAGGAAGCAATGCAGTGGAGAATAAGCTTATCCTCTCTCAAGGAGATACTAGCATTCAATCAAACACAACTATTACCACAGGACAAGCTCTTACATTTGATTTGAAAGATGGTGTCAATCTCATAAATACCATATCAAATATAGGTGGAAATACAAATCTTGAATTCAATGGCATAAATGGGACTTTCACAGGGACACTTAGCACAAGTGGAGGAGCTACAACCATCAAGATTACAGAGAGCAAAAGTGGGACAATCACAGGAGCTGTAACCACAGATAGTGGAGCTATAACAACTATTGATTTTTCAAATGGAAGTAATGTTAAGTCTTTGA
>NZ_NXLV01000027.1 GCF_003364205.1 Helicobacter brantae | reverse complement strand
TTGACTTTATCCAAAGATAGTCCTGCATTATTGCTATTACTTGCATAGCTTGAGTTTCCTTTGGTGCTAGAAGTTCCATAAGCTAGGGCAATTCCCATATAGTTTCTTGCATTCTCTCCTACACTAAGTGAGTAGTCATATCCTGCTTGAGCTGTGAGATAATCTGTCTTACTTCCTGCTCCAAAGTCATTACTCATATTCCCCCCAAAGACTCTAGCCCATACTCCTTGATTGTGATCATCATCTCGCAATTCTCCCATTCTCTTATTTAGAGAGTTGAAGTTGGCAAGGTAAAGATCATAATTGACAGCTAGAGCTGAACTTGCCACTTCTTGATAGATAGGATCAGCTTCTATCTCTCTAGTATTTTTGATGATGAATGTATTTGCATCAGTGTCCATTGCACCAATAGTGACACCTACTTTTGCTCCACCAATATAGCTCTCTCCACCTACAATCTCTACACTATTATCAGTTCTTGTAGCCACAATAACCTTATCACTCTCTGTGATAGAGAAGACATCATTTCCACCTGTGATTGAGATGATTGCTACTCCTGAAGGAGTTGAAGGTTGGGCAACATTGTATGGATTTGCTTGTGATGCTCCAAACTCTACTCTATCAGATTGGGTTTGACTTGCATAGAGTTTGAATGTCGCTTCTCCTGTGAAGGTATCATTGATTGTAAGAGTATTTCTAGCACTTGCACCATTTGAAGCCAATGCAACGCTTCTAGCCATAGCATATGGAGTTTGTGGTTTCACTCCTACAGAGAGATCGACTAATCCACCATTTGAAGTGAGTGAAGTAATCGTATTATCACTTGAGCCAAACACTAGAGTGGAGTTAGTAACCTCAAAGCTTAGAGGTTTGTCATTTACATTGATAGCTGAAGTAATTGTAGTGCGTGTGCCATTCAAAGCAATAGTGTTGCTTGTAGTTCCACTTGCACTAATGCTATCAATCACAGCTGAAGAGCTAGAGATAGTGAGAGTATTTGAATCTGTCGCACTTAGAGCAAGATTGCTGAGGGCAACTGCTCCACCTGTGAGTGTGGCATTTGAAGTATTGCTAGTATCTCCTACTAACTCTATCTTTGAGCCATTTCCTGAAGTGCTTAATCCTCCATTGAGGGCTAGAGTTGTGTTTTTGAGCTTGATTGTAAGGTCTTGATTGTTTTCTACATTGATTTGGTTTGTGATACTCAAAGTTGAAGTAGCATTGCTTAAATCAAGGATATTTCCTGTGCTTGTCTCTCCTAGTGTGAGAGCTTTGAGAGTTCCACCATTGAGAGCTAGAGTTGCACTATTTGTAGTATCTTTTCCTTTGAGCGTAGCTGTGAGGTTAGTTCCATTGAGTGTGCCAATCGTTGTGCTCATCGCTCCAGTTGTAACATTTGAGTTGTCAAGCACAAGTGTTGTGTTTGCTCCACTTGCATTGAGAGTAGTGATTGCGTGAGTTGTGACTTCGGTATCCTTGCCCTCAAGGGTGAGAGTAGCGTTTGAGCCTTGAATCACAATGTTGTTTTGCCCACTATCAGCAATGGTGATATTTCCTTTGATTTTTGAGTTTTTTCCTAGTGCGATATTATTCACCCCTCCACCACTTGCACTAATGCTTCCATCATGTGCATCATCACCTATATAAAGAGTGCCGACATTGATATAGTTCTTTCCACCATTAGTATTGAGATTTTGAATAGTGAGAGTGAGATTACTTGCTTGATAGGTTGCATCACTCCAATTAGAATCATTGAAAGCTGATTTGAGTGCTAGTGTCGCTCCACTATTTAAAGTAAGATTTTTACCGATGTAGATGTTACCTGATTTACCATTGGCATAGATTTTGGCACCATTATCACCACCATTTGTGGAGAGAGTGTCAGCCTTATTAACATCTGTGATCGTCAAACTCTGTGGGTTTGAGCCTTCAAAGCTTAAGATATTGGCAGTATTGCGTGTATTAGCATCTCCTGATACCACAGTGGCTGTAACTTCATCCACTACACCTTCTACTTTTCCACCAAATTTGAAGATATTTTGTTTATAACGATTTGCACTATCATCAGTGTAATTATTGTTTGCAATGATAGTTAGACTACTATTGCCAAACTTAGCATCTCCACTAATATCAAAAAGGTTTTTTGTTGTCTTGCCTCCATTATATCCAGCATAAACCGAACTTGATGTAGCAAACTCAATGGAGTTGGCAATAATAGTGTTTTTTGTATCTGATGTATGATTTTTGGAAATCACACCTCCTGAGAGTGTGATTGAGTTGGCTTTGATTGTATTGGTTGCTCCACGATCCACGCTCAACTCACCGCTGAGATTTAGTGTAGAGACATTGATAGTGTTATTGATTGCACCTGTTTCGTTTGTAAGCCCTGCAAGAGTGAGTGTTCCATTAAGAGAGTCATCTGTATTGACACTCAAAGTCCCATTAGAGGTAGTTACACTTGCTAGAGTGAGAGAAGAAGTGCTATCAATATTGACATTGAGATTTTTTGAGCTATCAAGGGTTAGGGTGGGATTCCCAATCGTTGTAGTTGAA
>NZ_NXLV01000026.1 GCF_003364205.1 Helicobacter brantae | reverse complement strand
TACTGAAGTAAAAAAGAAGATTAAATCCCAACCCTGCATCGACCTACGTTCCCACACCTGAAAGGTGCAGTATCATCAGCGATGAGGAGCTTAACTTCCAGGTTCGGAATGGAGCTGGGTGTGGCCTCCTCTCTATAGACACAGGGAAAAGGGAAGAGAAGATAAGCTCTTATCCTCTATTCCCTTTTCTTGGGTGAGATTATAACATATTAAAGCCCTTTAGTATAAGCTATACACTCAATAAGGCAGTGAAGACTTCATTCACTAGGTCTTATCTTATTTGATAAAAAATAAGCCAAACGGTCTATTAGTATTAGTCAGCTAAATGCATTACTGCACTTACACACCTAACCTATCAAGCAAGTAGTCTTCTTGCGACCTTCAGGGAAAGTTAATCTTGGAGTTGGCTTCCCGCTTAGATGCTTTCAGCGGTTATCACATCCGTGCGTAGCTACCCAGCGATGCTCTTGGCAGAACAACTGGTACACTAGTGGCACGTCCATCCCGGTCCTCTCGTACTAGGGACAGCTCTCCTCAACTTTCCTACGCCCACGGCAGATAGGGACCGAACTGTCTCACGACGTTCTGAACCCAGCTCGCGTACCGCTTTAAATGGCGAACAGCCATACCCTTGGGACCTGCTCCAGCCCCAGGATGCGATGAGCCGACATCGAGGTGCCAAACCTCCCCGTCGATGTGAGCTCTTGGGGGAGATCAGCCTGTTATCCCCGGGGTACCTTTTATCCTTTGAGCGATGGCCCTTCCACACAGAACCACCGGATCACTATGACCGACTTTCGTCTCTGCTTGACTTGTTTGTCTTACAGTCAGGCTGGCTTATGCCATTACACTCAACTTGCGATTTCCAACCGCAATGAGCCAACCTTTGCAAGCCTCCGTTACTTTTTAGGAGGCGACCGCCCCAGTCAAACTACCCACCAGGCATTGTCCTGCTTGAGGATAACTCAAGCCAGTTAGCAGACAGAAACATTAAGGGTGGTATCTCAAGGATGGCTCCATCTCCACCGGAGTGAAGATTTCAAAGCCTCCCACCTATCCTGCGCATAATGCTCCCATCGGCAGTGCCAAGCTGTAGTAAAGGTCCACGGGGTCTTTCCGTCTTGCCGCGGGTAGGAGGAATTTTCACCTCCACTACAATTTCACTGAATCCCTGGTTGAGACAGCTCCCATCTCGTTACGCCATTCATGCAGGTCGGTATTTAACCGACAAGGAATTTCGCTACCTTAGGACCGTTATAGTTACGGCCGCCGTTTACTCGGGCTTCAATTCAAAGCTTCATCTTGCGACTGACTAATCCTCTTAACCTTCGAGCACCGGGCAGGCGTCACACCTTATACTTCCTCTTACGAGTTTGCAAAGTGCTGTGTTTTTGGTAAACAGTCGGGAGGGACTCTTTGCTGAGACCTACTTTCGTAGGCACACCTTATCGCGAACTTACGGTGCTAGTTTGCAGAGTTCCTTAACCAGAGTTCTTTCACGCGCCTTAGAATACTCATCTCATCTACCTGTGTCGGTTTGCGGTACGGGCAACATTAGCTAAACTTAGAAGCTTTTCTTGGCACGACGGTATCAGTGATTCTCCCTTCCATCCGAAGACTTCAGAGAGCCTGTCAGGTTTGTGATACAGGAGCGGATTTGCCAATCTCCCAACTTACACCCTTCGACCAACTATTCCATCAGTTGGCTCACCTAACCCTATGCGTCCCTCCATCGCACACTAATGTTGGTATAGGAATATTAACCTATTTGCCATCGCCTACCCCTTTCGGACTCGGCTTAGGACCCGACTAACCCTACGATGACGAGCATCGCGTAGGAAACCTTAGACTTACGGCGAATATGATTCTCACATATTTTATCGCTACTCATTCCTGCATGCTCACTTCGCATCGCTCCAGCACTTCTTGCCGATATACCTTCAACGCAGATACGAACGCTCTCCTACCACTACGCGGCACAATTTAAACTATCTTAGCTAGAGATTTGCTTCTCTCTTTGTGAGAGAAGAAATATAACTTTGCTTCCTAGTTTCTAGCACTTTAGATAATCTAAATTGTGCCGCGTAATCTACAAATTCGGTGTCTATCTTAGCCCCGTTATATTTTCAGCGCGCAATCACTAGACCAGTGAGCTGTTACGCTTTCTTTAAAGGATGGCTGCTTCTAAGCCAACCTCCTGGTTGTCTAAGTAACTGTACATCTTTTTCCACTCAGAATAGAACTTTGGGACCTTATTTGGTAGTCTGGGTTGTTCCCCTCTTGACGATTGATTTTATCACCCACCGCCTGACTCCCAAGATACGGTAATAGGTATTCGAAGTTTGACAGGGTTTGGTACCGCGGTGAGCAGCCCTAGCCCAATCAGAGCTCTACCCCCTATTACTATCACTTGAGGCTATACCTAAATATATTTCGGAGAGAACCAGCTATCACTGAGTTTGTTTGGCCTTTCACCCCTATCCACAGCTCATCCCAACCCGTTTCAATGGGTACGAGTTCAGTCCTCCACGAGCTATTACACTCGCTTCAACTTGGCCATGGATAGATCACTCAGCTTCGGGTCTGCAGCATCTGACTAATCGCCCTTTCAGACTCGCTTTCGCTACGGCTTCGCGTTTGCTTAACCTCGCCAGATACCACAACTCGCAGGATCATTATGCAAAAGGCAGTCCGTCACCCTGATAAATCATAGGGCTCCGAATGATTGTAGGCAGATGGTTTCAGGTTCTATTTCACTCCGCTCACTGCGGTTCTTTTCACCTTTCCCTCACGGTACTTGTTCGCTATCGGTCAAAGAGTAGTATTTAGGGTTGGAGAGTGGTCTCCCCTGCTTCAGTCCGGATTTCACGTGTCCTGACCTACTCTGGATCCTGCTACCTATGTATCACTTTTCATATACGGGGCTATCACCCTGTGTCGCCAAACTTTCCAGATTGTTCTACTAAATGATACAAGTGGATGTTGCAGTCCTCAACCCCGAATGCAAGCATTCGGTTTGCCCTCTTCCCCGTTCGCTCGCCGCTACTAGGAGAATCTCGTTTGATTTCTTTTCCTCTAGGTACTGAGATGTTTCACTTCCCTAGGTTCGCTCCATTTAAGGTAATACATATCTCTATGTATTGGGTTGCCCCATTCGGAAATCTACGGATCAAAGCTTCTTGACAGCTCCCCGTAGCTTATCGCAGTCTAGTACGTCCTTCATCGCCTCTCTTTGCCAAGGCATCCACCATCTGCCCTTAAAAGCTTACTTTTAATGCTTTCAAAGTATCAATAAAACTGCTATGTGAATGATTCTAAGTCATCACTGCCTTATTGAATGTATATAAAGCTCAAAGAATAATTCTTTTGCTCTTTACTACTTTCTATAAAACAGAGTATTGTAGTCTTATTACTATTAGGCTTTAACAATGTGTTTTTAAATAACATTAGACTTCTAATAAAGTCTAATATAAATCTTACACTCTTAAAGACTTATATTAGACTTCAACCTTTCTTTCTCAAGAAAAAGTCTTTTAAAGATTTTTAGACTTTGGTGGAGAATAGCGGGATCGAACCGCTGACCTCCTGCGTGCAAAGCAGGCGCTCTCCCAGCTGAGCTAATTCCCCATAATGGTGGGCTTAGGAGGACTCGAACCTCCGACCTCACCCTTATCAGGGGTGCGCTCTAACCACCTGAGCTATAAGCCCCTACTTTGAAAAAGCACTAACCCAAGAGTAATAATCTCTGAAAACTAAGCAAAAGTCAGAAAAGCTTTAAAGCTTGAAGCAAGATAAACGAATATCTGCTTATATCTCTTGAAAGGAGGTGATCCAACCGCAGGTTCACCTACGGTTACCTTGTTACGACTTCACCCCAGTCGCTGCATCCGCCGTGGACGGTAGCCAGTTTAGCATCCCGGCTTAAGGCGAATACAACTCCCATGGTGTGACGGGCGGTGAGTACAAGACCCGGGAACGTATTCACCGTGACATGGCTGATTCACGATTACTAGCGATTCCAGCTTCATGTAGTCGAGTTGCAGACTACAATCCGAACTGAGATATGTTTTTGAGATTTGCTCCACCTCGCGGTATTGCGTCTCTTTGTACATACCATTGTAGCACGTGTGTAGCCCTAGGCGTAAGGGCCATGATGACTTGACGTCGTCCTCACCTTCCTCCTCCTTACGAAGGCAGTCTCCCTAGAGTGCTCAGCCGAACTGCTAGCAACTAAGGACGAGGGTTGCGCTCGTTGCGGGACTTAACCCAACATCTCACGACACGAGCTGACGACAGCCGTGCAGCACCTGTTTTCAAGCTCTGGCAAGCCAGCACTCCGCTATCTCTAGCAGATTCTATCAATGTCAAGCCTAGGTAAGGTTCTTCGTGTATCTTCGAATTAAACCACATGCTCCACCGCTTGTGCGGGTCCCCGTCTATTCCTTTGAGTTTTAATCTTGCGACCGTACTCCCCAGGCGGAATGCTTAATGCGTTAGCTGCATTACTGGAGTGACAAGCACCCCAACAACTAGCATTCATCGTTTAGGGCGTGGACTACCAGGGTATCTAATCCTGTTTGCTCCCCACGCTTTCGCGCATCAGCGTCAGTAATGTTCCAGCAGGTCGCCTTCGCAATGAGTATTCCTCTTGATCTCTACGGATTTTACCCCTACACCAAGAATTCCACCTACCTCTCCCATACTCTAGAATGGCAGTTTCAAATGCAGTTCTATGGTTAAGCCATAGGATTTCACATCTGACTTACTATCCCGCCTACGCGCTCTTTACGCCCAGTGATTCCGAGTAACGCTTGCACCCTCCGTATTACCGCGGCTGCTGGCACGGAGTTAGCCGGTGCTTATTCGTTAGATACCGTCATAATCTTCTCTAACAAAAGGAGTTTACAATCCTAAAACCTTCATCCTCCACGCGGCGTTGCTGCTTCAGGCTTTCGCCCATTGAGCAATATTCCCTACTGCTGCCTCCCGTAGGAGTCTGGACCGTGTCTCAGTTCCAGTGTGTCCGTTCACCCTCTCAGGCCGGATACCCGTCATAGCCTTGGTGAGCCATTACCTCACCAACTAGCTGATAGGACATAGGCTGATCCCATAGCGAAAAACTTTCCCTCGTAAGGAGTATCCGGTATTAATCACCGTTTCCAGTGGCTATCCCAGACTATGGGGCACATAACCTATGCATTACTCACCCGTGCGCCACTAATCCACTTTCTAGCAAGCTAAAAAGCTTCATCGTTCGACTTGCATGTATTAGGCACGCCGCCAGCGTTCACTCTGAGCCAGGATCAAACTCTCCATAAAAAACGTTGTGTTTGTCCTAAAACTCTGTTATGTCTTTAAATCACAAGTTATAACTTCAATATAGAATAAATCTATACGGGTTATAAGAGTTGTAAATATAAATAACATCAGAATATTAAGTAGATTTGCTTTTTATAGTCTTAGCAAGACTTTATTATGCTTATCACTTAACTTTCTTTTGCTTAGTTGTCAAAGATCATTATCTAAAGTTATTTAAGTGTTTCAAAACTTTGCTTTCAAAATCTAGAACAATCAAATAAAAATAAATAGAACATTCACTCAATCACTTTACTCACTTCACTCTCTCATCAAAAGAAAAAGACAATAAGATTTCTAACTCTTTAGAGATTAGAAACTAAAGCCAAATTCTAGGGAGATAAAGTGTCTCACTGATTGGGAAGTGGAATAATACAACAAAAAAATGAAAATGAGTCAAGAAATTGCAAAAAATTTGAAAAAAATTGCAAATTTAGTGAAAAATGA
>NZ_NXLV01000025.1 GCF_003364205.1 Helicobacter brantae | reverse complement strand
CGCAGTTGAAGTGCCATTGAAAGCAATATCTCCTGTGATTTTCCCTACTGCACTCTCTCCTAGAGTAATTGCTGTGGTTGCACTATCACTTGAAGTGATTCCTCCAGTGATACTTGAAGTCCCATTGAGGGCAAGTGTTGTGCTTCCTCCAGAGTTTGTAATCCCTGTTGTGCTTAGAGATGAGTTATCTGCTAGAGTGATACTTGAAGTTCCAGCTGTATTACTGAATGCTCCTGTGATATTTAGGCTTGAGCCATTTGCCAGAGTCGCATTCATCGCTCCTTCATTACTTAGTGCTTGGAGATTTAACCTTGTGCTATTTGCCAAATCAAAAGTGATTCCTTGATTTGAGCTTACGCTTACCCCACTTGCACTGCTGATTGTAGTTGCTCCATTATTGAGAGCTAGAGTGTTATTAGTTGAACTTGCTCCAAGTGTGAGAGAGCCAATCGTATTATCTGAGCCATTGAGAGCTAGAGTGTTGTTTGTCCCTTGGAGTGAGAGAGTATCAATGATATTGTCTGCACCATTGAGAGTGAGTGTAGCAGTTTTGGTTGCATCACTTCCTGCTAGAGTGATAGAGAGATTGCTTCCATTGAGAGTGTTGGCAATGGTAGTAGAAACTGCATTATTTAAAGCATCAAGCTTGAGAGCATAGCTACCTTTTTGAGCTGTAAGTGTGCCAATGCTTACACTGGAGTTTTGCAAGGTGAGTGAAGCTGAAGTTTTAGCTACCATATCAAGATTATCAACCTCAATTGCTCCACCACTAATGAGTGCATCAGCTGTACTATTTCCCACTACGCTTAAAGTTGCATTTCCTCCATCTTGAGTAAATCCACCATTGAGTGCTAGGGAGATTTGAGTGTTTGTATCTCCTTCTGCATAGCTAGAATCCGTAGTGCTATCTCCTAGAGCAATAGTCAATCCTTGTCCTTGAGTGATAGAGAAAGCATTTGCAATAGTATTGCTTCCTTTTGTGAATGCAATAGTATTGTTTGTTGAACCGCTCTCATCAAACTCTACACCTGAGAGATTGTTGCCAGTTTCTGAGAAAGTAAAGGTTTTTGCTTTATTTCCAGCACCAAACTTCAATCCTACTGAGCTTGTAGCCTCAACTGCTGTCGTGATTGTTGTATTTACACCTGCATCTGTCTTAGCATCAAGGATAATTGTCCCTGTAATGCCTGCACTAGAGCCAAGAGCATTAAGTGTGTTTGTCGCTCCTTGGAGGGTGAGAGTGGAGTTATTGGCTTTGAATGTAACATCTGCACTTGTTACATTGCCTGTAATTACTCCATTGACAACTTGTGTGGAGTTATTAGAATCTCCGACATTGATTGTCGCTGTTCCTGTTTGTGCTGGATCTTCACTAGTCCCTGCTCCAAATCCTCCTTGAAGTGTAGCACCATCTCCTAAGAAGTTGAGGGTGTTTGTCAGTGTAGTGTTGAGTGAGCCACTTCCATCACTAGCTGTATTGTTTGCTCTGAGGACAAGAGTCGCTCCATCTTTGAGATTGATTGTATTGCTTACTCCTCCCACAGAGCTTGTATCTAGGATTTTTGCTGTTCTATTATCTTCTACATTGATATTGTTGCTTCCTCTTGTCAGCGTGATACCTCCTACTTCCCCATCTACAAAGAAGTTGAGTGTGTTTGTCCCACCATTAAGTGTAAGAGTGTTTGCTAGTGTTCCCTTTCCACCTCTGAAGTTGATGATACTGCTCTCACCATCACCAATAGTGATACCACCTCCATTCCCCAAAGTTACATTGGCTGTCCCACTTGTGAAATCCACAAGAAGAGTTCCTTTGTTATTGAGGTTAATATTACTTGTAACCTTTTTCTCTCCATTTCCATTGATGATGATTCCAAGAGTTCCATCGATTGTAAGCCCACCATTTGTGGCAACTGTGGTGTTGTTGCTTCCTTGGAAGTCTAGGCTTAGAGATTTGCCTTCACTGATTGTTGTCCCCTCGGAGATTGTGGCATTAACCACGCCTTTTGAAGTATCAAATACTAGGATTCCATCTGTGGCATTACTTGTAATAGTCTTGAAAGTGTGATCAATTGCATTTCCATTGAGGTTTTGAAGGGTGAGCTTAGAAGTTCCAGCATTGAATGCCAAAGTTGCATTGCTGACTTGCCCTATGATTGTTCCACTTACGCTATTTGCTCCATTGACTTGTCCGACATTGATTGTAGCAGTCCCGCTAGTATCAGCACCAAATCCACCTTTGAGTGTAGCATTATCGCCTAAGAAGTTGAGGGTATTACTTAGAGCTGTTTTAAGCTCTCCTGAACCATCTTCTCCACCTTGTGCTGAGAGGAGAGTGAGGGTAGAGTAATCTTCAAGATTGATAGTGTTATTGACAGCTCCTACATCACTTGTAATCACTTTTCCTTCGACTGCTTGATTTGTCCTAGATTTACCATAGACATTGATAGTGTTTGTCGCACCACTTTGAAGTGTGATACCTCCCAATGTGGCAGAGCCAAGGAAATTAACCGTGTTTGTCGCACCACTTGCTACGGTGATTCCTCCATTGTTGAGATTTCCTGAGTTTGCTCCGTGGAAGTTGATAATGCTATGGCTACCATCACCGATAGTAAAAGGTGTATTACTATCTCCAAGTGTAGCATTTGCAGTATTGCCAGCAAGGAAATCAACTAGGAGGGTTGAACCTGTTTCTAGGGTTACATTACCGCTTACAACTTTATTTCCGCTTCCTCCAAGAGAGATTCCTAGAGTCGCTCCATTTCCTACGGTGATTCCATTTGTTACACTTACATTAGAATTGCCATCGCCTCTAAATGCAAATGTGAGAGAACCTCCTGTGGTAGGGGTTGAGAGAATGCTAGGAGTAGCAGGATCTGCGGGAGTGGTGGGTGCAGTTACTGAAGTGATTGAGGCACTAGTGATCGTCGCACCTGCTGTGCCTTCAAACAAAATCACACCATTTGAAGCACTGCTGTCAATTGAAGCAATTGTGTTGCTTTGTCCTTTTAGCCAGAGTGTGGAGTGGTGGATTTGATCTGCAGGATTTACTCCACCACTAAAGCTTACATTTGCTCCATTGATTGCACTATTGACTGTGACAAGAGTGCTACTTGGATTGGAAGCATCTGTATTAGAGTTTAGAGCCAGTGTAAGGTTTTTGCCTGAGTTAATTGTGATGGTATCAATCGTGGTGCTTCCGCCAGTAACTGCTAGGGTGTTTGCGATTGCAGTATCACTCTCACTTACCAAAACTTGATTGATAGAATTCTCTCCACCTGTGAGAGTGAAAGTTTTAGCTTGGTTATTTGTAGAAGCATTGAATGTGAGATCAAAAATCGTATTATCTGCTGTGTTGGCAACTGAAACACTGCTAGAGCCATCACCCATAATCAAAGTATTATAAAGACTAGCTGTGGCATTGGAAGTGAGAGTGCCAATAGTGGTGGTTGTATTCTTGAAAGTGAGAGAAGAGGCAGATGTGTCTAAGCCCATATTGAGATTAGTAAGCCCTACTGCTCCACCACTTAGAGTCGCACTTGAGTTTGCAAGGACATTGAGGTTTGCAAAGCCATTATCTCCTTTTGTCAATCCTCCTGTAAGAGCTAACTCTGTATTATTTGCAAGATTGAAAGCTATTTCTTGAGTTGCACTATTAGTCCCTACATTGATGGCATTTGTGATTGTTGTTTTTCCCTTATTGAGGATTAGAGTGTTGTGAGTGGATTGATTGCTTCCACTAGAACTTCCAAGCTTAAGAGCCTGAATGGTGTTTTCAGCACCATTTAGAGTAAGTGAAGTGCTTCTATCCTCTCCACCATTGAAGACTAGAGTGAGGTTGCCTCCATCGACTTGACTTTCAATCGTTGCACTGACATCGTTTGTCTGTGTGGTGATACTAGGAGAGTTGTATCCAAGGATAAGTTTATCACCACTTGTTGAGCTAGAAGTGAGTGTGCCAATAGTTGTGGAGGTGTTTTGCAAAGTCATTGAAGCACCATTTGTGGCTTGGAGAGTAAGTGTGCTCAACTCTACTGCTTTACCTTGAAGAGTTGAGTTTGCTGAAGCAACTCCACTTCCTCCCACATTGATAACCGAAGCCCCACCACTAGCTGTAGTCCAGCCATTTGTAGTAAGGGCTGTGTTTGTAAGGTTGATATTTAACCCTTGAGATGCTCCTACACTGATGGCTTCAGAGATTGTCGTGTTGCCAAGGGCTGTGAGATCTAGGGTGTTGTTTGTAGAAGAGTCTCCTAGAGTGATAGCTTTGAGGGTATCTCCAGTGAGAGAAGAGATTTTTAGGGTTGCACTCTTATCTGTTCCCTGTCCATTGAAATTTACCACTAGATTTCCACCATTTTTAACGCTATCGATGGTTGTAGAGTTGGCATTGTTTGTTCCATCGATGACTAGAGTTGAAGCCGATGTGCTTCTAGTGCTAGGAGCATAGGCTGTGAGGGTGGAGATATTGTTAGTCTGTCCTTTGAGGGTGAGGGTTCCATTGCCTATAAAAGTGAAGTTGTTTGTTCCTCCTGATTTAGTGATGTTGCCAAGAGTAATAAGGTTATTGGCAAGAGAGATGTTATTGCTTCCAGCACTTGCACTAATCTCTCCACTAATAGAGTTTGCCCCACTTCCTGCAAAAGTAATGACATTTTTTGTATCTACTGTTGAAGCAGAATCTCTGCTTGCAGATACCTCTCCGCTAATCACACCACTATTGCCAGTATAAATATAGTTTTCTACAAAACGATCACCATTGGTCACTGTGCTAGTTGCATGTGCTTTGACATTACCTGTGAGATTGAGATTTTCTACATTGATATAGTTTCCTCCCATTACGTTGTTTTCTATAGTAAGTGAAGTGATGTTGTAAGTCCCTTTGGCTGTATGAGCACCAGACATAAAGGTGGAGGCAAAATTATTTCTTTGGATAGTAGGAGTATTGGCATTACCAAAAAGAGTGGTGTTATAACCACTGCCATTGCCATCGCTATCTCCTTGAGTGATAAGATTTGCTCCAATAATGTTGCTTCCGTTATTTGCTTTTACTGCCCCAATATTTTGATCCCCATTATCTGTGGTGTTGTTGAAGCTTAGGGCATTAAAATTTGTTCTTGCATCGGAGCTATAGGTACCAAGTGCAGAGAGTTCTGAGAGATTGAGTATATTGGAATCTGCTCCTAGCAAAAGAGTATTGTTGGAGCTTCTTACATAGGCATCTCCAATAGAGTTTTCTACCTTGATAGAAATTGCCTTGCCACTCTCTCCAAGTGTGGCTGAAGTTCCTGTAAGGACAATGAGATTGTTGTTCCCACCTGTTGTGCCCTGAGTGGAGGAGAGGATATTGCCCTTGATTGTGGTAGTTCCACTCACATTGATATAAGTTAGTCCTCCTTGACTTGTGCTAATAGCGTTTGAAGTGTTGCTTGTCCCGAGAGTAAAATTACCACTAGCTGAATGAGTGGATTTCACAAATTCAGCGATAAATCCACTTTGGATAGAAGGGGTATCGGCATTGCTACCAAAAAGGGCAGTGTTGTAACCACTGCCATTGCCATCGCTATCTCCTTGAGTGATAAGATCTTTTCCAATGATATTAGTCCCAAATCCTGCACTGATTGAAGTGATTGTCGCTGTTGTTGTGCCACTATTGATACTTAGGGCATTGAAGTTTTGATTTGCATCAGAGTTATAAGTCCCACTTGCTGAAAGAGCTGAGAGAGTGAGTGTATTTGTTGTTGCTCCTAGCAAAAGAGTGTTGTTGGAGGTTTTGTTATAGCTTTGTCCTTGACTATTGTCTACTTTGATAGAAATTGCCTTACCACTCTCTCCAAGTGTGGTTGAAATTCCTGTGAGGACAAGGAGGTTGTTGTGTCCAGCACTTGCTGTATTTGAGTCGTTTGATGAGGTAATGTTGGAGAGGATATTTCCTTTGATTGCGGTATTTCCATTGATGTTGATGTAGTTTTTACCTTGAATATATGTAACTATTGCATCGCTAATTGTTTCACCACTATTGTCTCCAAAAGTAAAAGTCCCACTGGCTGAGTGAGTGGATTTCACAAATTCAGCGACAGAGCCATTAAATTTTTTCTTTCTATAGCCATCATCTACAAATAGACTGGAATCGTAGGTAACTGAAGTATTGTATGTGATAAGATTTTTTCCGACAATATTGTAAGAGCGTGTCGAATTCATTTGATTGATTGATGCTGAGTTGGCTGTATCATCATTGAAATTTAGGGCGTTGAAAGTAGCACCAGAGGAAACACCATGTCCATAGTCTCCTGAGCTAGACATAGTGCCAATCTTGGCTGTGGTGTTTGCTCCAAAGATTAAGACATTTTTTGCATAGTTTCCAAGTGCTCCTGCACCATAAAATGCTTTTATATTTATTGCACCACCACTGCTGTCTTGAAGTGTAGCTGAAGTCGCTTGAGAAAATACAAGCTCAGTAATCGATTCATCTTTTGTTGCAATATTTCCTTTCACACTTGCATTATCAGCAAAAGTAATCATCATTTTTTTTGTTTCATGCCAACCATCATCTCCTGTGGTTGAGATATTATTCGCAGATTTGACACCATAAATTGAAGTAGTCCAACTATAGTATGTCTTTTTATAAAAGCTAATATCTCCTACTTCTGTATTGGAGAGATAAAGGGTGGCATTACCACTTGCATTGATATTGCCACTTAGTGTGTTAAGCCCATTAATCGTGGTTGTCCCACCTGTAAGACTAATATTGGCTGTGAGGGTGGGAGCAGGATCGCTATTTAATCCTGTAAAATTGATTGTCCTTGTTCCACCTTGAAGATTAAATGTTCCAGCACTTGTAAGATTTTTAAATGTGGTATTTCCTTGAGAAATGGTAACATTCCCTCCAATTGTTCCATCATTTGCAAAAGAGATGATATTTGTGCTATTTTGAGTAATGCTTAGTGCCCCAGTAATTTTTCCTGCATTGCCTGTAAAATACATTTCTGTTGAAGCTGAACCATCAAGCGTTACACTTCCA
>NZ_NXLV01000024.1 GCF_003364205.1 Helicobacter brantae | reverse complement strand
TTGACTTTATCCAAAGATAGTCCTGCATTATTGCTATTACTTGCATAGCTTGAGTTTCCTTTGGTGCTAGAAGTTCCATAAGCTAGGGCAATTCCCATAAAGTTTCTTGCATTCTCTCCTACACTAAGTGAGTAGTCATATCCTGCTTGAGCTGTGAGATAATCTGTCTTACTACCTGCTCCAAAGTCATTACTCATATTCCCACCAAAGACTCTAGCCCATACTCCTTGATTGTGATCATTATCTCGCAATTCTCCCATTCTTTTATTTAGAGAGTTGAAGTTGGCAAGGTAAAGATCATAATTGACAGCTAGGGCTGAACTTGCCACTTCTTGATAGATAGGATCAGCCTCTATCTCAATAGCATTTTTGATGATGAATGTATTTGCATCATCACTCATTGCACCAATAGTGACACCTACTTTTGCTCCACCAATATAGCTCTCTCCACCTACAATCTCTACACTATCATCAGTTCTTGTAGCCACAATAACCTTATCACTCTCTGTGATAGAGAAGACATCATTTCCACCTGTGATTGAGATGATTGCTACTCCTGTTGGGCTAGGTGTAGTGGGTTGAGAGTCATCTGCACTATCAACAATAGGAAGAGTTGCATTAGGTTGTGAGGCTTGTGTAGCTCCAAAGACCACTCTATCAGATTGGGTTTGACTTGCATAGAGTTTGAATGTCGCTTCTCCTGTGAAGGTATCATTGATTGTAAGAGTATTTCTAGCACTTGCACCATTTGAAGCCAATGCAACGCTTCTAGCCATAGCATATGGAGTTTGTGGCTTCACTCCTGCAGAGAGATCGACTAATCCACCATTTGAAGTGAGTGAAGTGATCGTATTATCACTTGAGCCAAACACTAGAGTGGAGTTAGTAACATTAAAGCTTAGAGGTTTGTTACCACTATCATTTACATCAATAGCTGAATTGATTGTAGTGCGTGTGCCATTCAAAGCAATAGTGTTGCTTGTAGTTCCACTTGCACTAATACTATCAATCACAGCTGAAGAGCTAGAGATAGTGAGAGTATTTGAAGTTGTCGCACTTAGAGCAAGATTGCTGAGGGCAACTGCTCCACCTGTGAGTGTGGCATTTGAAGTATTGGTATCATCTCCTACTAACTCTATTTTTGAGCCATTTCCTGAAGTGTTTAATCCTCCATTGAGGGCTAGAGTTGTGTTTTTGAGCTTGATTGTAAGATCTTGATTATTTCCTACATTGACTTGGTTTGTGATACTCAAAGCTGAAGTAGCATTGCTCAAATCAAGGATATTTCCTGTACTTCCTTCTCCTAGTGTGAGAGCTTTGAGAGTTCCGCCATTGAGAGCTAGAGTTGCCTCTTTGCTTGATCCATTTCCTTTGAGTGTGGCTGTGAGGTTAGCACCATTGCTGAGTGTGCTAATCGTTGTGCTCATCGCTCCAGTTGTAACCTTTGAGTTGTCAAGCACAAGAGTTGTGTTTGCTCCACTTGCATTGAAAGTAGTGATTGCGTGAGTTGTGGCTTCGGTATCCTTGCCCTCAAGGGTGAGAGTAGCGTTTGAGCCTGAGAGGGTAAGATTGTTTTTGCTTATCGTGCTTGTTAAAGCAGAAATATCACCCTTGACTACACTTTGAGTGTTTGCACCATAGAAGGTAATATTATTAGTATTGGTATTACCACCATTTCCTGCAGTAACGCCAATAGTTCCAATTTCTGCATTTCCACCAATGATGATATTGTTTGTTCCTCCCCAACTTGATTGGATAGTGGATGCTGTAAAGTTTCCTGAAGTGGCAATATTGTTTGTTGAACCATCATTAGTGATTGTTCCTGCAGTCAAAGAAGCTACATTGATAAAGTTTTTTGTTCCGCCTCTTTTTGAGAGGATAGTGCCTGTTACTGTGAGATTTAGGTTGGCTGTGTAATTGCTAGAACTCCAATTGCTCTCATTGAAAGATAGAGCTAGATTCTCTCCACTGCCTGAAGTGAGGTTTTTGCCGATATAGGTGTTTCCTGAAGCATAAGTTTTATTATTGCCATCAGCAGTAATGATATTGATATTGGTAATTGTTAGAGTGCTTGTATCATTCCCATCAAAGCTAAGAATATTTTTTGTTTTTGTTTGATTGGAGTTTAGAGTTAAGGCTGTAAGCTCAGCAATTGTTCCCTCTACTTTTCCACCAAATTTTAAGATATTTGTTTTCTCTGTGTTTGTGTTACCAATGTTTTTTGCTTGGATAGTAGCAGAATTGTTTGAGAATGTAACATTACCATTGACTGTGATGAAGTTTTGAGACAACCATCCTTCACCATCTGCTCCTGCTGTGATATTGCCTAAGAAGGTTGCGGTATTAGCTGTGATGGTGTTTTTGTTGCTATCCGCAGTGTTGGCATTTGTAACAATTGCACCAATACTCAAAGTATCAGCAGTGATATTGTTCTGAGCTCCTTGAGTTGCTGTAAGGTTGCCACTAAGTGTCAATGTCCCTACATTGATAGTGTTGCTTCCTGAAGTGCTAGAACTTGCGATACTTGTAGCAGTAAGAGAACCATTACCACTAGCATTGAATGCCCCACTAGAGGTAGTTAGGTCTGCTAGAGTGAGAGAAGAAGTGTTATCAATATTGACATTGAGATTTTTTGAGTTATCAAGGGTTAAAGCATTGCCAATCGTAGTTTCAGCCTGATTCGAGAGATTGAGAGTGCTTGTGGAATTATTAGCACTCAAAGTCAATGTAGAAATCCCTTGAGTTCCATTCCTTAGAGTGAGAGAGGCATTATTACCATAAGTCAATGTTGTGGTTGCACTATTAGAGTTGCTGATATCTCCTGTAATGCTTCCATTTGCATTGGCTGAGAGATTGATGGCCGTGGTTACACTATTTGAAGTGTCTGTAGAAAAATCTCCTATGACACTAGAAGTTCCTGTGAAATTAATATTTGTGTTTCCTCCCGAAGTAGATACTCCATCATTGAGTGTAAGAGAAGAGCCATCAATGAGGGCTAGTGTCGTTGTGCCACCATTTGTAGTAATTGCTCCATTAATTGCTATGCTTGCACCCTGAATATTAAAAGTCGCATTTCCTGAGCTCTCAAATGTGTTATCACCCTCAAATGCAAGCGTTGTGCTGTTGGCAAGATTGAAAGTAATGTTTTTATCTACATCAACATTTACATCATTAGAAAAAGTAGTTAATCCATTGTTGAGAACCAAGAAGTTGTTTGCCTCTGAGAGTGAGAGGGTGTAGATGGTATTGTTTGCACCATTGAGGTTAAGGGTAGCTGTATAGTTTTGACTACCTGCTAGGGCAATAGTGAGTTGATCTCCCTCAAGAGTATTGGCAATGGTTGTAGAGACTGCGTCGTTTGAAGCATCAAGTTTGAGGGTATTGTTTGCACTTTGAGCTGTAAGTGTGCCAATGCTTACACTAGAGTTTTGCAAAGTGAGTGAAGCTGAAGTGGTAGCATCCAATGTAAGAGAATTAACGCTAATATCTCCACCGCTAATGAGTGCATCAGCTGTGTTTTGTCCTTCTACTCTTAGAGTCGCACTTCCCTCACCTTTGGAGAAACCTCCTGTGAGTGCTAAAGAGATTTGATTGACTGATTGATCTGTGCCAGAATTTGTATTGCTATCTCCTAGAGCAATAGTCAATCCTTGTTCTCTTTGAAGTGAGAATGCACTTGTGATTGTGTTGTTATTGTTGATAAATGCAAGTTTATTGTTTGTCGAACCACCCTCATCAAACTCTACACCTGAGAGATTATTACCACTAGCTGAGAAAGTAAAGGTTTTTTCATTTCCTCCAGCACCAAACTTCAATCCTACTGAGCTAGTAGCAGCAACTGCTGAAGTGATTGTTGCACTTACTGCACTTGTCTTAGCATCAAGGATAATTGTCCCTGTAATGTTTGTATTTGTAGATCCAAGAGCATTGAGTGTATTTGTCGCTCCTTGGAGTGTGAGAGTAGAGCCACTAACCTCACTAAACTCTACATCTGCATTGCTGACATCACCTGTGATGAGTGCTCCTGTGTTTTTGACATTGATTTGTGCTTTGACACCACTATTAACTCCTCCACTAGTATCTAGTCCAAACCCACCTTTTAGTGTAGCATTGCTTCCATTGAAGTTGAGTGTGTTTGCTTGAGTTGTCACAATTGAGCCATCGGCATTGTTTGTATTTGTGCCTGCTTCTAGTTGAAGGATTGAGTTGGCATCAAGATTGATGGTGTTAGTTACACTTCCTAGAGTGGAGTCTGTGCTTTCAATTTTTGCAGTAACTCCTTCTTTGACATTGATGGTGTTATTTCCTCTTTGAAGTTGAATTTGTCCTAGAGTGGCATTACCATAGAAATTGACTGTGTTGCTTCCACCATCTAATATCAATCCTCCACCTGCAAGTGTAGCTGTGCTTCCTGCATAGAAGTTGATTTCACTATTTCTACCTGATCCAATCGTAAAACTATTCTCTCCTCCAAGAGTCGCACTTCCTTTTGAGCCTGATAGGAAATCTACTCTTAGAGTTGAGCCATCTTGGAAGTTTGGTTGTGCACCACCATTTGCTGTAATGCTTCTATTTCCCTCTCCATCTCCACTGATTGCGATACCTAGAGTTCCATACACTACAATATTTCCATTAGAGACATTAAAAGTTGCGTCATTGTTTGAGGTTTTGGTGCTATGTAAAGCAATTGTGATAGATTTGTTTGCATCAATCCTCAAATCACCTGTCTTGAGTGTTGTAGTGATATCTCCTTGTGAGGCATCAAGCACTAGGATAGCATTGGTAGAGTTTGTAGTCAATCCTGTGAGGGTATTTGTCGCTCCTTTCAAAGTGAGCTTGGAGGAATCTCCATTATCTAGAGTTCCTTTAAAGATCACACTTGCATCGCTTACATCTCCAGTAATCAATCCACTGATTCCTGTTGTGGTGTTATTACTTCCCACATTGATTGTAGCTGTTCCACTACCACCACTGCCTAGTCCAAACCCACCTTGAAGTGTAGCATTGTCTCCTAGGAAGTTGAGAGTGTTGTTGGCTGTGGTTTTAAGCTCTCCTATATCATTTCCATTTGTAAGCTTGAGTGTTGAGTAATCATAGAGATTGATTGTGTTATCTACATTTCCTATTTGACTTACTCCCATTGTTCCTGTGATAGCTTTCTCTGCACTCTCTGCACCATAGACATTGATGATATTTGTTCCATTAGTTAAAGTGATAACATCTGTACCCATTGTGGCAGTATCAAGGAAGTTGATTGTGTTTGTTCCTCCACTCAGTGTGATGCTTCCATCAAGTCTTGATTGCCCTTCACCACCATAGAGGTTGATAATGCTATTGCTTCCACTATCGATTGTGAAGCCACTATTATTACCTAGAGTAGCTGTGATGTTATCTCCTGCTTGTGTTCTTTGGAAATCTACAACTAGAGTTGAGCCAGAGCCAAATGAGATGCTTTGTCCTTCTTTGGCTAAAACTTTGATTGCTCTCTGTCCTCTTCCACCGATAGAGATTCCTAGAGTTTGACCAGCTCCCACTGTTGTCCCATTGCCACCTAGAGTGATTGTAGAATCTCCACTTCCTTCAAATCCAAGGAGCATATAACCACCACTAGGGCCAAAAGTGAAATCTGCAATATCAGCTGTGGCAGTATCTTGCATAACAAGCTTTGCATTGGTTGCACTTGTTGTCATACTATCGATTGTGTTTGCTCCTTTGAGGAGGAGAGTAGAGAAGTGGAGTTGATCTGCTGGATTTATCCCATCGCTGAAAGTTACATTTCCTCCACTGATTGCACTATTGACTGTGACAAGAGTGCTACTTGGATTGGAAGCATCTGTGTTGGAGCTAAGGGCAAGTGTGAAGTTGTTATTTTCCGCAGTGATTGTATCAATCGTGGTGCTTCCACCTGTAACTGATAGAGTATTTGCACCACTATCTGACACCAAAATCTCTTTAATGGCATTCTCTCCACCCGTGAGAGTGAAGGTTTTAGCTCCATTTGTAGTCCCATCATTATATGTGAGATTAAACTTCGTTCCCTTTGCAGTGTTATTCACTGTGACATTGCTAGAGCCTTCTCCCATAATCAAAGTGTTGATTTGAGTGGCTGTGGCATTGGAAGTGAGAGTGCCAATAGTTGTCGTGGTATTCTTGAAAGTGAGAGAAGAGGCAGATGTGTCTAAGCCCATATTGAGATTTGTAAGCCCCACTCCTCCACCACTTAGAGTCGCACTTGAGTTTGCAAGGACATTGAGGTTTGCAAAGCCATTATCTCCTTTTGTCAATCCTCCTGTAAGGGCTAACTCTGTGCCATTTGCAAGATTGAAAGCTATTTCTTGAGTTGCACTATTTCCTACAGAGATATTGCCTTCAATCGTAGTTTTTCCATTATTGAGGATTAGAGTGTTGTGAGTGGATTGATTGCTTCCTAGAGAAAGGGCTTTGAAAGTATTATCTCCACTATTTAAGGTAAGGGATGTGCTTCTATCCTCTCCACCATTGAAGACTAGAGTGAGGTTAGATCCATCAACCTTGTTTGTAATCGTTGCACTGACATCGTTTGTCTGTGTGGTGATACTAGGAGAGCTAAAGCCAAGAGCAAGGGTATTACCATTTGTAGAGCTTGAGCTAGAAGTGAGTGTGCCAATAGTTGTGGAGGTGTTTTGCAAAGTCATTGATGTGCTTGTAGTGGCATTGAGGTTTAGACTTGTAAGCTCTACATTACCACCTTTGAGAGTTGAGTTTGCTGTGGCACTTCCATTTACATTGATAACCGAAGTTCCTGCATTGCTCCAGCCATTTGTAGTAAGGGCTGTGTTTGTAAGGTTGATATTTAACCCTTGAGATGCTCCTACACTGATGGCTTCAGAGATTGTTGTGTTTCTAAGAGCTGTGAGATCTAGGGTGTTGTTTGTAGAAGAGTCTCCTAGAGTGATAGCTTTGAGAGTATCTCCAGTGAGAGAAGAGATTTTTAGGGTTGCACTCTTATCTGTTCCCTGTCCATTGAAATTTACCACTAGATTTCCACCATTTATAACACTATCGATGGTTGTGTTATTGGCTTGAGTTGTCCCATCAATGGTAAGAGTTGAAGTTGCTGAAGCTCTAGTGCTAGGAGCATAGGCTGTGAGGGTGGAGATAGCGTTAGTTGAGCCTTGTAGGGTGAGGGTGGCATTGTCTGCAAGATAAGTGAAGTTGTTTGCTCCACTGTTTGATTTGGAGATACTGCCTGTAACTTGAGAGTTGGCTGTAAATCCAATATGATTGCTTCCACCATTGGCATTAAGTGAGCTGATTGTAAAGGTATTGACATTGATATAGTTTGTCCCATTATCGTTTGCTGTAATGTCCCCTAGAGTGTAAGTCCCTGCTGCTGTATAGACATTGGACATAAATGTGGTGGCAAAGCTACTTTTTATTTCCCCATTATTAGAGCCTGTGAATAATGCTGTGTTGTAACCACTGCCACTACCACTGCTATCTCCTTGTATGATAAGATCTTTTCCAATGATATTGCTTCCATAGCTTGAGCTAATTGTTTGGATATTGGCTGTTGTTGTTCCACTATTGATACTTAGGGCATTGAAGTTTTTCGTTTTGTCACCATAAACAGGCCAACCTGTCGTGACTGATAGTTCAGAGAGTTTAAGAGTGTTTGTGGTAGCTCCTAGAAGGAGAGTATTGTTTGAATAAACACTATAGCTTCCTCCATTATTTACTTTGATAGAAATTGCCTTGCTGTCCTCTCCAAGTGTGGCTGAAGTTCCTGTGAGGACAATGAGGTTGTTGTGCCCACTAGTAGCACCGCTTGAAGAAGTGACAGAGGAGAGGATATTTCCTTTGATTGTTGTGGTTCCATTTGCGTTGATGTAGTTTTTACCTTCAAGATTTGCAACAATTGCGTCAGGGACTGTATCAGCACTATTGTCTCCAAAGGTAAAAGTCCCACTAGCTGAATGAGTGGATTTCACAAATTCAGTGACAGAGCCATTA
Source organism: Helicobacter brantae (assembly GCF_003364205.1). Classification (GTDB taxonomy): domain Bacteria; phylum Campylobacterota; class Campylobacteria; order Campylobacterales; family Helicobacteraceae; genus Helicobacter_G; species Helicobacter_G brantae. Next base: position 4,879 of record NZ_NXLV01000024.1, on the reverse strand, counting down.
AAGTGTGTTTGTCTATATCCACCATCTCCAAATAGAGCGGTATTATAGGTAATAGAAGAATTTGAGGAATTATAGGTCATAAGATTTTTGCCAACTATATTATAGGAGCGTGTCGAAGTCATTTTATTGATTGATGCTAAGTTGGCTGTATCATCATTGAAGCTTAGGGCATTAAAAGAATACCCCGGAGAAGGACTCCATCCGTAATCTCCTGAGCTAGACATAGTGCCAATCTTGGCTGTGGTATTTGCTCCAAAGACTAAGACATTTTTTGAATAGTTTCCACTTGCTCCGCCCTGTTCACGATAATTTGCTGTTATATTGATTGCACTATTGTCATTGCTTTGAAGTGTGGCTGAAGTGGCTTGAGAAAATACAAGTTCAGTAATTGCCTCATCTATACTTTGAATATTTCCTTTTACACTCACATCTGAGTCGCTAAAAACAATCAACATTTTTTTTGTTTGTTGCCAATTAAATTCCCCCATAGTTTTAATATTATTTGCAGATTTAACGCCAAAGATTGAAGTCCAGTGGTTGTAGTATGTGTATTTATCTAGAATAATATCCCCATTTACTACGGTATCGGAGAGAGTTAGTGTTGAATAGTTGTTGCGTCCTGGGCTGTTTGGAGCTGTGGCTTTGATATTGCCATTTATTGTAGCTAGATTTGTCATAGTGGTTGTCCCACTAGAGAAGTTGACATTTCCTGTGATAACTCCATTGTCAAGGAAATTTAAAACATTTGTTCCACCACTAATAGTAACAACATCATTGGCATTGGTGCCATTATTGTTATAAATATATGTAAGATTATTGATTGTGCTATTTCCATTGGTGGCAGTAAAGCTTCCAATGCTTCCACCCTTTGTCGAATCAAAATCGATAGTTAGATTGCCTGAACTATTTTTAGTCACACCCCCTGTGATTTTACCACTTTCATCGCTGTCGTTTTTTCCACTAAATGTAATATAGGTGTCTTCAAAGCTGACTGTTAGATTCCCTTCAAGTTTTGCTCCATTATTGAAAATAAGAGAAGGGTTATCGGTATTGGTATATCCTCCACTATTAAGAATGATATTTCCTACAAAATCTTTACCAAAAATCCCTTGAAAACGGCGATTGCCATCATAGGTTGATCCTGACACCGTAAGATTTCCAACAAAAGCTTTCTCTGAGCTTACATCGCTTAAATCAAGGATAAATTTTGTCGCATTTTTTGTATTACCCATACTGATGGTTAAAGTCCCATTAGCATTTTGTCCATTTGTTATCTTGATCCCTTGAGTACTTGTAAGCGTCGTAGTTACTCCTCCTTGTGCTGTGATTGTGCTTGTAGAGGTTGTGTCATACCCATCATTTTCAGTCCAAGTTATGCTGTCTCCAATACTCCCACCTGTAACAGTTGGTTGTGCTATTGCTACACTGACTCCAAGAGCCAAAGCAAGGGAACTTGCGATAAGGGGTTTGAAGCTAGATTTTTGCTCTACCCCCCCCCCCATAGTTGTATTTTTCTTGTTGTATTTTCTCATTTTTTTCTCCTTTTGAGAATTTTGATTTTAAAATTTTGAAATTTTAGCAAAATTAAATCAATAGCAAACATAAAAATGGATAAAACAAAGCTTATTTTCAGTGGGGGGGGGGGGGCAAATATCGGTATCTAGGGAGTTTGAGGACTTTTTGAAGTTTTGAGATATTTCTCTTTGATGAGGAGTTCTACTACCTCTTTGAATATCGGTGCGGCGGTTTGACTGCCATAGTATCCTTCATTGACATTGGGGTCAAAGACGACGATTCCTATAGTGTAGGATTTTCTCTCATCACTTGCAAAGCCAAAAAAGGAGCTATTGTATCTTTGGGTGTATTTGCCATCGATGAAAATCCTTGCAGTTCCAGTCTTGCCCCCCATCTTCACTTCTGAAACATAGGCTTTTTTGCCTGTGCCTTGAGTGGTGATGTCTTGGAGGATTTTTTGGACTTCAAAGGCTGTGGATTTGGAGATGACTCTTGTGGGTGGTGGGGTTTTTATCTTGTAGCGTTCGCCCTCAGGGCTAGAGAGATAGTCTATGGTTTTGGGCGTGATAAGAAGCCCACCATTACTAAAACTTGCATAAGCCCTTAGGAGTTGCATAAAAGTGGCACGAAATCCATATCCATAAGATACACTTGCTTTATATGAACCTTTGAGTTTGGCAATATCAGGAAGCACACCTAGTGCTTCTTGGGGGAGGTCGATTCCTGTGGGAGAGCCAAAGCCATAGGCTTTGAGAGCGTCTAGGAAGTCTTGTGAGCCTAGCTCTTGAGTGAGTTTGATCATACCGATATTGCTAGATTTGATGAGGATTTGAGGGGGTGTAGCACTTTTGAGGGGGTGATCATCTCGGATTGTGTGGCGTCCGATTTTGTAGATACCATTGTTGAGGTCAATGACTTGGGTGGGGTTGATGAGTTGTTTTTGCAATAGGATTGCATAGATGATGGGCTTGATTATGCTTCCTGCTTCAAATGAGGTTTCAGTGGCTGAGATATTGAGAGAGGGGTAGTCGCTTTTTTTGATATTTTTTGGATCAAATCGCTGTGAGCTTGCTATGGAGAGGATTTTGCCACTTTGAGAATCCATTATGCCTACTAGAATTTCTTTGGCTTGAAGTCTTTTGTTTTGGGTGTCGATGAGTTCTTCTAGCTTTTTTTGCAGTCTTAGAGGGATTGTGAGAGTGATGTTTAGTCCATCGACTTTGCTTACTTGGGTGGAATAGTTGTTGGCAATGATAGTAAATCCTATATCACGATAGCCTGAGGAGTAGCCATCTTTTTTGGATTTGAGGTAGTCATCTGCTCCTTTTTCACTACCCTTTACTCCGATGACTTTTGTGATTTTTTGGTTTTCTAGTTTTTGGGTGTAGCCCAGAAGTGGCTCCATTGTGTCGCCATAGGGGTATTTGCGACTATATCCACTTAGCTGTATTGAGATTCCCATTTTTTGATATACCTTGCCATTTTCTTCGTATTCTTGGAAAACATTGTATTGGTTGAGCTTGGAGTTGAGGAGCTTTAGGCTTGTGGCTTTGAGGGTGGGGATATTATAAGAGATTGTGGTGTAGCCTTTGGCGTTTTTGAGTTTTTCTAGGATTGTTTGCTTGGGGATATCACTATAGATAGAAAAGAGATTGATAAAAAGCTCAAATTTATCAGGGGAAATGTTTTTGGGGTTGATACTGACTTTGTAGAGCTTCTCACTTGTCGCCATAGAAAACCCATCATTGCTATAAATATCGCCTCTTGTGGCATAGTCTATCTTGGTGGTTTTGAGATTGATGGGGCGTTTGTCGGGGGTAATGCGTGAGAGCATAATGCAAATGAAAGCAACGCTAATGGCAAAGAACCCTACAAGGGTAAAAAATATATATTTGGTTTTGATGTCAGAGGGTTCTTGCATTAAACCTGCGTTCTTAGAATCTCTTTGTAGGCACTGATTGCTTTGTTTCGGACTTCAAGCATAACTTTCATACTCGTTTCAGCCTTACCGATAGCAATCGCTGCTTGGTGGAGATCTTTGATTTGTCCTGTTGCCATATCAGCAAGTGCTTTTTCTGCGACTTTTTGCTCGGCATTGACTTCTTTTATGGAGTCTTTGAGGAGATTCTCAAAGCTTTTGGCTTTTTGAGGATCAAACTCAGGTTGCTTGGGAGCTTGATTGATGTTTTGAGAAATGTGAGAAATGTCGTTGTTGATTACACCAAATTTATTCATCTTTTACCTCCTTAAGCTTGAAACATCGTGATTGCATTGCTTGCCATAGTCTTGGCACTCTGAAATGCTGAAACATTGGCTTGATAAGCCCTTGTCGCCTCAATCAAATCTGCCATTTCTACCACAGGATTGACATTGGGATAAGCGACATAGCCATTGGCATCTGCATCAGGATGACTTGGATCGTATTTTAGCTTAAAATTCTTATCATCTCGCACAATTTTATCAATCACCACGCTTGTGAGTGAGGGGATAGCTTTCTCGCCTTTCAATCCCTCATCTAGGGGATCTTCGTATTTGTGGAAGTTTTCACTTTGAGCGATTTTATCATTAAGCATTTTGTCAAAGTTAATGGCTTTGAAAACCACTTCTTTTCTGCGATAAGGTCCTCCCTCATCTGTCCTTGTGGTGTTTGCATTGGCAATATTTGAAGAGATTGTATTGACACGCACTCTTTGAGCTGAAAGTCCATAACCACTAATATCAAAACTAGATAAAAAAGCCATTGTTTAGTCCTTAAATGTTTTTTGTCGAATCAATTGCATAAGCGAAAATCCCCTTATGCTTCTTAAGAGCACTTACAAGTGCTTGATACATAACGCTGTTTTTTCCCATTTCACTTGTTTCTACATCAAGATCAACGCTGTTGCCGTCATTTCTTGCCATATGTCCATCTCTAAAAAATATCGTTCCACCTTGCACTCTCTCCTCTAGTGGGGAGAGGTGTCTTGAGCTAGTTTCTGCCATTTGAAGTTCTGTTTTTCTACTTCTGCCAAACTCTTCATTCATCGCATTGGCAAGATAGGATTCAAAGTCAATATCACGGGGTTTGTAAAATGGAGTATCCACATTTGCGATATTTCCTGCGATAAGATCTTGTCGCATAGAGCGATAATCAAGGGCTTTGTGAGCGTATTTATAAACAGGTGAAACTTCAAAAAATGACATAAACTTCCTTTCTAAAAAGATAGAGATATATAAGCAATTTATATTCCACTCTTCCCTCTGAAGTCGAGAAAAATAGAAAAAATTGTTATGGAGAATACAAGCAAAAACCTTTCCATAAGTTGATGATGAGGGAGAGTGGGGAGAGTGGGGAGAGTGGGGAGAGTGGGGAGAGTGGGGAGAG
>NZ_NXLV01000023.1 GCF_003364205.1 Helicobacter brantae | reverse complement strand
CCACACAACCCACACAACCCACACAACCCACACAACCCACACAACCCACACAACCCACACAACCCACACAACCCACACAACCCACACAACCCACACAACCCACACAACAGCCTCAACAGCCTCAACAGCCTCAACAGCAACCCTCTCAAGAAACCATTGACGGATTGCATAAGCACTTTGGGGCAAACCTTGATTCAGTAGAGAAGAGAATCCATGAGAAGTGAGAGAGTTTGCACCCTAGAGGAGCTTCCAAGCTTTCTCTCCACCCTTCTCCCCTCTCTTCCCCCTCATTGCATTATCTTGCTTAGAGGGGATTTAGCCAGTGGCAAAACCACGCTGATTTCTACTCTCCTCACTCTCTTGCAATCCCCTCAAAGTGCCACTTCTCCCACTTTCTCACTTCAGCATATCTACACCACCCCCACCCTCACGCTCTACCACTATGATTTTTATCGCAAGGATTTGGGGGAGTTTATGGAGCTAGGGTTATTAGAAGGGTTTGATATGCAAGGGTGGCATTGTGTGGAGTGGGGAGATGAGAAGCTAGAGCAGATTTTGAGAAATAGTGGGTTTAAGGTCGTTATAATTACGATTTCCAAAGAAGAACAAAAGCGAAGATATAGGGTAGAGCTATGAATGTTTTAAAAGCTGAGCATTTAAGTAAGCAAATCAAAAAAACAAAGATTGTCAATGATGTATCTGTGGAAGTCAAAAGTGGCGAGGTGGTGGGACTTTTGGGGCCAAATGGAGCAGGGAAAACAACGACTTTTTATATGATTTGCGGACTTTTGCGACCCACTAGTGGCGTAGTGTATCTCAATGATACTGATATCTCTACCTATCCTTTGCATAAACGCTCCAATATGGGGATAGGCTATCTCCCCCAAGAATCAAGCATTTTCAAAGAGCTAAGCGTAGAGGAAAATCTAATGCTCTCAGCAGAAATCTCTATCAAAAACAAAAAAGAGCGACAAGATATGGTAGAGGAAATGCTAAGTGCGTTTAATATCGAGCCAATCCGAGCTAGAAAGGGTGTGAGCCTTAGTGGTGGGGAGAGGCGAAGGGTAGAAATCGCAAGAGCGTTAGTCAAAAGCCCAAAATTTATCCTCCTAGATGAGCCTTTTGCAGGGGTTGATCCTTTGGCTGTGATTGATATCCAAAAGATTATTGAGAAGCTTAAAACTATGGATATAGGGGTGCTAATCACTGACCATAATGTGCGAGAAACCCTCTCAGTGTGTGATCAAGCCTATGTTATCAAGAGTGGGACTCTCCTTGCCAATGGTAATGCAAGTGAAATCTATGACAATGAACTTGTAAGGAAATACTACCTAGGAGAGAATTTCAAAGTATGAATCCCTCACTCAAGCTCACCCCCACCCAAAGCCCCAAAACCAAGCTCTCCACCACGCTAAAGAGCTGGTTGCCGATTTTGCAAAGCAGTGGAGATGAGCTAGAGGAAACCCTAAATGAGTTTATCAAAGACAACCCCTATGCAGAGATTACCAACCCCACAATGCAAAATTTCACCACCAAAAACGCCCTTAGCAAAACCCTCAAGAAATCCAAAGGAGAGCCTGAGGGGTTTGAGAATTTTTGTATCTCTCAAGAGGGGTTCTATGATGTGCTCTTAGATCAAATCGCCCCTCCACTCTTCCCCACCCCACTCTCTCAAAATATCGCCCAAGCTATCATAGAAGATCTCAATGATGAGGGGTATTTTGATGGAGATATTGAGGAAATTGCTCAAAGACTAGGGGTGAGTGAGACTGAAGTGGAGAAGATTCGCTTACGCTTTGCCTACCTAGAGCCTTATGGTGTGGGGGCAGTTGATGTGCTAGAATCTTTTGAGTTTCAGCTAGAGCAAAGCGAGATTTCCTCAAATGCCTACCCAATCGCAAAAGAGATTCTCAAAGATTTGCACAACCACTTCAAGCACAAAAACCACCCCCATTATCTTGAAGCAATGAGCGTAATCAAGACTTTCAAAAATCCTCCAGCCCTTGACTATGCCCCCAAAGAGCAATATATCAAGCCTGATATGTTTGTCTTTTTTAATGATGGGGAAATAGAGGTGAAGCTAAACTTTGAAAGCACTCCAAGTATCAAAATCGACTCCTCTCTCCAAGCCACACTCCCCAAAGGTGCTGAGGAGCAATTTTTCAAAAACAAGCTTAAAGAAGCTAGATTGCTTGTCGATGCCCTAGAGATGAGAAAAGCGACATTGCAGAAAATCGGACTAATGATAGTGGAGTATCAATATGAGTTTTTTACAGGTGGGGAGATAAAGCCGATGAAACTCAAAGATTTAGCCGATGAGTTTGGACACGCTCCAAGCACAATCTCAAGGGCGATTTCCAACAAATACCTAGAGTGTGATCGTGGGCTTTTCCCTATCAAAAGCTTCTTTTCCACTGCTCTTGATGATGATGTCAGCAATAGCTCTATCAAAGACTTTATCAACGATTTAGTCAAAAATGAAGACAGGAAAAAACCTCTAAGCGATAGCAAAATCCTTCAACTCATAGAAGCCAAGTTTGGTATCAAAATCGTGCGACGCACAATCACCAAATATCGCCAAAAGCTCAATATCGCAAGCTCAAGCGAGAGAAAAAAGCTCTATGAGATGAGTTTGTAGGACTAATTCTCACTCCCAAAGCCCATAGAGAAGATATTACCTCTTTTGCAATGCTTTGAGGGCTTTGTCAAAGTCTGAATTGATTTTTTGAGTTTTATTAAAGATTTCATACTCACTTTGAGCCCTCTCTAGAGCTTCTTTGCGTGAGATTTTGCCATTGTCAGGGAGGATTTGATAATCCCTAAAACTCAAAAATTTATCCACACTTACCTTAAACTCTTTCATACTAAAGGTGTTTTCTCTCTCCACCAAATCCTCAATATAATCAAAATATCCACTTATCAACCTCTCAAGCTTTTTGATTTCTTCTTCTGAAAGATAGTTTTTTGCCACTTCTGTATCGCTTTTGAGGATTCTCCCCTCTGGAGCGTTTCTCCAAGTGGTTAGCCCCATATGAGGGAGGGAAGAGTCGGCTTTGGAATAGATGATTTCAGAGGCTGTTTTGCCTGTGATGGCATAGTGGAATCGATTTTGGATAAAAGCAAAAAACTCCCTTGTGATAGGAGAGGTAGGATCATAATCAAGTGAGCATTCTGCGAAAATATCTGTAATCTGCTGATAGATTCTCCTCTCACTTGCTCGGATAGAGCGGATGGTTTCCAAAAGCTTTTTGAAATAGTCTTTGCCAAAAACTCCACTCCCCTGCTCCAACTGCTCTCTATTGAGAGAGTAGCCTTGAATTGTGTATTCTTTGAGGATATTTGTCGCCCAGATTCTAAAGCTTGTCGCTTCTTTGGAATTGACACGATAACCCACTGAAATGATAGCGTCGAGGTTGTAGTAGCTCACCTCTTTTGTTTGAGTTTTTTCTTCTATAGCTCCGTGTGGAGTGGTGTGTGCAATTTTTGCACATACCACTTTTTCATCTAGTTCTTCTTCTTTGAATATATTACTCAAATGTCTTGAGATTACCGATCTATCGACTCCAAAAAGCCCTGCGATAGCCCTCTGTGTCGCCCAAATACTCTCATCTTTGATTATCACATTGATTTGCAAATCTGTTTGCTTGATATGATAGAGAATGCTTTGAAGTTGATTGTTGTCCATAGACTGCTCCCAAAATAAAATGCCAAGATTATAAAATAATTGCTTTGACAATCCTAGTCCAAAAACACCTCAAAAATCAAATCTGCTATAATGTCATTGCAAAAAATTAAATCAAAAATTACAGCAAAAAATCAGAAAAAGGAGAGTGCGAAATGGAAAAATGGGCAAAAGAGTTTATCAAGTGGTGTGATGACAATGAGATAAAAATCCCAAGGACTCAAGAGGAACTAGTGGAGCTAGAGGTTTTTGAAGCCAAAGGCAAATCACTCACTTCAATCCACCCCAACATCGTGCATCTAAAAAAACTTTATCGAGTAGTTTTGGAAAACAACGCACTCAAAGATATACCCAAGCTTCCCAGTGGGGTTTTGACATTGATACTCAAAAACAATCTTTTCACAGAGATTCCAGAAAATGTCAGAGAACTCAAGGGGTTGCTCAACCTTGTGGTGGATAACAATATGATTGAGGAGATTCCCTCTTGGATAGGCGAACTTGAGGTGCTTCTCACATTTTCAGCCTCTTTTAATAGGATCAAAACCCTAGAGCCAATCAAAGGCAATCAAGGGGTGCATTTCTTACACATAGAAGCCAATGAGATTAGGGACATTTCCCCAATCTATGAGATGAAAAATTTGCAACACTTTCACTTCCAAAACAACAATGTAACGACCTTTGACAAAAGGATTAGAAATCTAAAAAAGCTAGAAATCTTCTCAGGGATGCAAAACCCTATCAAGGACTTTGACATAGTCTTTTTGGCTAAGAATAAAAATGTGCAAATCTACTTAGAGCTTATAGGCAAGACAAAAATAAGGATTTATAGATTGCTAAAATTCTTTATAGATACCAAAAATGGCATAGATAGGCTTTGGAAGAGAGGGGCTATCCAAGAGGTGGAGGGTGTCTAGGGGTGGGATAACCCCTCTCTATTTTTAAACACCAACAATATTTGAACTTCACTAGAACTTAGCATACTTCAATCTTTTTGCAATTAACTTGTATTCCCATTTATATTTTGGTAAAATCCAAAAATACAATTATTCATTTTTAAAAATCTAGCTCTAGTTTTTGGAGAACACAATGAAATACAACGAAGATACACGTGTGAAGATTCCTGCACTTGTGCATTTTACACGATTAGGATACACCTATCTTTCTATCAAAAACAAAGAATCAGAATTTGATAAAGAAACAAATATTCATATCCCTACTTTTCACACCTCTCTTAATGCAATCAATGATGAGGAGATTAGTATTGAAGAAGCAAAAAATCTCATCAACAAAATCAAGGCAACACTCAGCTCAGACCTTGGAATAGACTTCTACAATGCTCTTATCAAGAATCTTGAGGGGAAAAAACTTCTTGATTTTTCTCCAGATGATAAAAATACTTATCAAGTTGTTACAGAGCTCCCCTGCAAACACAATGGCGATGAGTTTCGCCCAGATATCACAATCCTTATCAATGGAATCCCCCTTGCTTTTGTAGAAGTTAAAAAACCTCATAATTCAAATGGTATCCAAGCAGAAGATAAGCGAATGGATTATCGTCTAAGCAATAAGAACTTCCGTTCTTTCCTCAATATGTTTCAAATTATGGTTTTCTCCAACAATCTCCCTTATAGCGATGAAGAAAATATTCCATTTCAAGGGGCTTTCTATGCCACAACGGCAGAAAAGACTCTTTTTCTCAACAGATTTAAAGAAGAGCGAAATGATGATCTTCACATCACTCCGATAAACGAGCAAATCCAAGATTTTATTTTTAAAGATACCAATAGTCCTTTGCTCAAAAACTCTCCAGAATATAAGACAAACATTTCTCCAAATACACCCACCAACTCCATCATCACTTCACTCTTTAGCAAAGAACGCTTCAAAATGCTTCTCAGATATGGCATTGCTTATGTTGCAAAAACTCTTGACACAGGAGCAACAAAGCTAGAAAAACACATTATGCGTTATCCTCAATTCTTTGCCACACTAGCCATCAGAGATATGCTAGAAAATGGGGGAAAGAAGGGGATTATTTGGCACACTCAAGGAAGTGGAAAAACGGCTCTAGCCTATTACAATACACATTTTCTCAAGGACTACTTTCAAGCCAATGGGCAAATCACTCAGTTTTTCTTCATCGTTGATCGCCTTGACCTTGCCAATCAATCCGCAGATGAATTTCGCTCTAGGGGACTTGAAGTCAAACTTGTAGGAAGCAAAGATGAGTTTATTGAGTGTATAAAAAGCACTTCTCAATCAAGTAGCGGAAAGGATAGTATCGTAGTGGTTAACATCCATAAATTTTCCCACGATTCTATTGCCAAACTCCCTGATTATGGAATCAATATTCAAAGAATCTTTTTTATTGATGAAGCCCATAGGAGCTACAACCCATCAGGATCATTCCTTGCAAACCTATTCACTGCAGATTCAAACTCTATAAAAATTGCTCTCACAGGCACACCTCTCATCGGTGCAGTCTATGATGAAAATGGCAATCGCATTAGTGCCAAATATGATAGTAAGGCAATTTTTGGCAACTATATTCACAAATACTACTACAATCAATCCATCGCTGACCACTATACCCTGCGACTTATTCGTGAGGACATTCTCACCACCTACAAAGAATCCCTACGAGCAACACTCCAGGAGCTAGAAGTCCAACAAGGGGCTATTGATACAAAACTCATTCTCTCCCACCCAAGCTATGTCAAAAAGCTTGTAGCCTATATCACCGAGGATTTTAAAGCCCATAGATTCCAAGGAGATATTGGAGGAATGATTGTATGTGCCTCTTCTGAACAAGCCAAGGCAATCTATGAAGAAATGAAGTCAAATGAGTTTAGCTCAGCCCTCATTCTCTCTGATAACTCCACAGGAACAAATGAGGAGAAAAAGCAATGGCAAAATGCTTTTAAAAAGGGGGAGATTGACTTCCTTATCGTCTACAATATGCTCCTCACAGGATTTGATGCTCCAAGGCTAAAACGTCTCTATCTAGGGCGAGTCATCAAAGACCATTCACTCCTTCAAACTTTAACGCGTGTCAATCGCCCCTACAAAGACTTCCGCTTTGGCTATATCATTGACTTTGCAGATATCAAAAAAGAATTTGACAAAACCAATCAGGCTTATTTCAATGAGCTTCAAGCTGAACTTGGAGATGCTTTTGAGGAATACAGAAGTATTTTTAAAACCCAAGAAGAAATCCAAAAAGACTTAGCAAATATCAAAGAAGTACTTTTTGGATTTAATGTTAAGAATGCAGAAGAATTTTCCAAAGAACTTGCAACAATTGATGACAAGCAAGAGCTTCAAACTATCCGTAGAGCCCTACAACTCTACCAAGAACTTCATAATATTGCTAAGCTTCACGAATATGAGGGGTTAGCTAATCTCTTTGATTTGGAAAAAATCCACCATCTTCTCTCTATTGCCAATGCACAGATTCAAGCTTTGAGAGACAAAGAAATTCTTCAAAACGCTCAAGATATGGATGCTATTCTCTCTCTAGCACTTGAAGATGTTAAGTTTGATTTCAAAAAGATTGATGAACACGAACTTGCAATTGCCGATAAATTCCGTGAACAGCTTATCAAAGCTCAAAGAGAATTAGCCAAAACTCAAGACATCAAAGACCCAAAATTTCTCACACTTAAAGAAGAGCTACAAAGAATCCTCTCCAAGAAAAATATCGAGGAGCTTACCTCTAGTGAAATAGAAGAAAATACAATCAAGCTCTTAGAGCTCTACAACAGCATTCAAGCCCTCAATGAGTCTAATCAAAGGATTGCCAACCAATATGAGGGGGATAACAAATTTATGAGAATCCACAAGCAAATCCACTCTCAACTCAATCTTGCAAATACCCAAATCAATCACTTCTTGCTAGAGGTAAAGCATCAAGTTGATGATACGCTTCTAAACAACTATGCACAAATCAATAATGAAAAACGATTTGAAGGATATATCAGAGATATTGTCAAAACCTGTGTCCCTCAACTAGAACGTGAACAAAGACAAAATATCGCCTCACTTGTTGCTAGAGAATATCAAAACGAAAGGAATTTTAGTTAATGCAACTCATCACTCAAACCCAAAAAATGATTGATAGTATTAAAAATGTTTGTGCTCTCTATGGATTAGGAAATGCTGGAAGTGAATATAAAATTATCACGGAACTTTTCCTCTACAAATTTCTTAATGATAAATTCCTTTATGAAGTGAGAAAAGAAAATCCCTCATTCTCCTCACTTAGCTTCTCTGAGCTTGAGGAAAAGCTCAAAGCAATGAGTGAAAAAGAATTTGAAGACATCAAAGAAGATTTATGCGTAGATTCTGCAAGAATTGATCGAAAAAATCTCATCTCTACCCTCTACAATCAACAAAATGCAGAAAATTTTCATCTCAAGCTTGACCAAGCCCTCACAGAAACTGCTGATGAAAATATTGATATATTCTCAGGACAAACGGGTAAAGGGACAAAAATCAAACTCTTTGATCCCATCTCACCCTACATCATTGATACAGAGAAAAAGCCTCTGTTTGCCAAAGCTCTAATTGAGAAAATCTCTTCATTTAGCTTTGAATCTGCCTTTGGCGAAAAATATGATTTCTTTTCCACAATTTTTGAATACCTTATCAAGGATTACAATAAAGATAGTGGCAAGTATGCTGAGTATTACACTCCTCATACGATAGCCACCATTATCGCTCGTATCCTTGCTCCAAATGGAGATAAAAATGTCAAGATCTATGACCCCTCAGCAGGAACAGGCACGCTTCTTCTTGCTCTTGCTCATCAAATCGGAGAAGACAAATGCACCATCTACTCTCAAGACATTTCTCAAAAATCCAATGAGCTTCTACGCCTAAACCTTGTCCTCAATAATCTCATCGGTTCTCTCCCCAATGTCATCTGTGATGACACACTCACAGATCCATTCCACAAAGACAAAGATGAGCTTGCCAAGTTTGACTACATCGTAAGTAATCCACCTTTTAATATGGATTTTTCAAAAAATCGTGACACACTTGCAGGAGAGGCTCATAGAAAAAGATTTTTTGCAGGTGTGCCAAATATTCCAGACAAGAAAAAAGAAGGTATGGCAATCTATCTGATGTTTATTCAGCACATCCTCTACTCTCTCTCCTCCAAAGGCAAAGGAGCAATCGTCGTCCCCACAGGATTTCTCACAGCAGGAAGTGGAATCCCTCTCAAGATAAGAAAGCACATTATCTCTCATAAAATGCTAAGAGGGGTTGTTTCTATGCCCTCAAATGTCTTTGCTACCACAGGGACAAATGTCTCTGTTATCTTTCTTGACAAATCCCAAGAAAATGATGAAATCCTCCTAATGGACGCCTCAAAACTTGGAATTACTAGCAAAGAAGGGGGTAACCAAAGAACCATATTGCAATCTGAAGACATTGAAAAAATTGTCAGCACCTTTAACTCCAAAGAAAAAATAGAAGATTTTTCTATCGTTGTAAGCCCCCAAGATATTGAGAGTAAGGGCTATTCATTCAGTGCAGGACAATACTTTGAAATCAAAATTGACTACACTCCCATCACTCCCCAAGAGTTTGAAGCCAAGCTCAAAGACTTTGCTGAAGAGCTTGATTTACTGTTTCAAGAAAATAGCATTCTAGGAAAAGAGATACAAAAATGTCTTAGGAGTATAAAATATGAATAATATCATCCAGACAAGACTAGACCGTATTGCACATATTGAGCTTAGCAGTATAGATAAAAAATCAAACGAGAATGAGACAAATATAGCTCTATGCAACTATGTTGATGTTTACAAACATTGGGCGATAACAAAAGCCAATAAAAAAGACTTCATGATAGCAACAGCAAAAGATAGTGATATAAAAAAATTATCACTAAAAAAGGGGCAAGTAGCCATTACCAAAGATAGTGAAAAGCGAGACGATATTGGCATTAGTACCTACATTGCTGATACTCTTCAAGATGTTGTCTTAGGATATCATTGTGCTTTGATTACTCCAAATCCCAAACTTCTAAATGGTAGTTATCTCAATGCTTTTTTTCACACAAATATGGCAAGAAAACACTTTGAAAACCAAGCAAGTGGTAGTGGACAAAGATACACTCTCACGAAAGAGGGGATTTCATGCATAAAAATACCCCTTCCAAAACTAGAATATCAAGAATCTGTGGGACATATTTTTTCATTATTTGATAGAAAAATCTCACTCAACAACTCCATAATCTCCAAGCTTGAAGAAATGGCAAAAATAATCTATGGGTATTGGTTTTTGCAATTTGACTTCCCCAATTCAGAGGGCAAACCCTACGCTTCCTCAGGTGGAACGATGAAATACAGCAAAGAACTAGGACGAGAAATCCCCATAGATTGGGAAGTTACAACGCTTGGATCATTACTTGAACGAAATTCTTCAGCTTTTGATTACTCATCAACTCAACCTACAATAGATCTGAGCGTAATGCCTCAAGGCTCAATTATGTTGAATCAACTCAATAGTAGCAATAACTTCGCAACAAATCTTTTTGAAATGAAAGAAGGAGATATTTTATTTGGAAGTATTCGCCCTTATCTCAAAAAGGCAGGAATTGCTCCTTGCAATGGTGTTTATGCAGGAACTGTATATTCATATAGACCCAAAAATGAAGATGATTTTAATTTTGCAATCATAACAATGTGCAGAAATTCTTTCTTTAACTATGCAGTGCAAATATCACAAGGCACAAAAATGCCTGTTGTCAAAAGTGAAAATCTTATGGATTACAAACTTGCATATAATCCTAAAATTTCAAAGCAATTCAACCAAACAATTCAACTTAAAAAAATCATATGTTCAAAAGCACAAGAAAACCAAAAACTTGCTCAACTCCGTGATTGGCTTTTGCCCATGCTAATGAATGGACAAGTAAGGGTGGAGCAATGAATATTATCGTAGAATTATTTCTTTTTAAAATAAGTCCCTTGAGTGGAGTTACAAGTTTAGCAATTCTTGCTTGGAAAAGCTATACCAAACGCAAAAGTTTTATCAATCAACTCAAAGAAGGGCAAACAAACCTTCTACTTTTTTCTATCTTGTGCGAAGCAGAAAGAAGCAATAAGCCTTTTATTCTCTCTCCTATAACTAGGGTAGCCTATGGACACACACAAGGCAATTCTTGGTTATCACCCTATAAATGTTACCCCATTTTATTTTCACATCCAACTTTTGGAGCAGGAGAGTTCTATATTTACAAGATTGATTTTTTACTTAAATGGATGATAAAAATTCGTAGAATTTTAAATGTCAAGATAATTAAAGAAGTGGATTGCACACGATTTAAAAAGTTTGATATGTATTGTTTTGCTACCTACAAAGAAGCATCAGAATTTAAAGATGCAATCAAGAAGTCTTGATGGAAGAAATCCTTAAGCTTCGCAACAACCTTAATAAAATTTTTGCCATCCACTATTCTTGTGCGTCTTTTGATGAAAATATAAATCCACACATTTTTTCAATCGCCATAAGAAATATTGGGAGTGGAGAAGAACTTGACTTTTGTGTCCAAACCTACGCAGATAAAAGCAAATTGAATATCACAGAAAAGTATGATGAGCTAGAAAAAGAATTATTGAAGGACTTCTTGCTGTTTATGAAAAAGCATAATGCTTCCACTTTTATTCATTGGAATATGAGAAATTCCAAATTTGGATTTCAAGCTATTTTTGAGCGTTTAAAAATTCTTCAAAATAGCCATATAGAAATACCCGAATTCAACAAAATTGATCTTGCGAAAACACTTATTGAAACCTATGGGGATTTACGCATTCCACATGGAAAAAAAGGAAGATTATTTGAACTTGCCACACTCAATAATATCACCACAAGAGATTTTTTAGAAGGAGTAGAAGAAGCTGAAGCGATTAAATGTCAAAACTACGCAAAAGCTCGTAATTCAACACTTAGAAAAACAACTTGCATTGCTGATATTTTTGCCAAGACAATACACAGAGAGCTAGAAATAAAAAAAGAATCTTGGGTTTTCCAAAAAATTAAAAAATACTTTCCCCTAGCAATCTTAATTTCAATAGCCACACTTTTAGACAAAATACTCAACATACTTAACAAAATCTATTCTTTTATAAAAGAGTTTTTTTGATGCAAAAAAACAAAAATCTTACCCAAGCTCAAACCAATGCCCAACAATACTTTGACAATATGGATGAGACAATCAATGCAATTTGCTTTGCACTCTTTCCCCACAACCCCACCATT
Source organism: Helicobacter brantae (assembly GCF_003364205.1). Lineage (GTDB taxonomy): Bacteria > Campylobacterota > Campylobacteria > Campylobacterales > Helicobacteraceae > Helicobacter_G > Helicobacter_G brantae. Next base: position 2,169 of record NZ_NXLV01000023.1, on the reverse strand, counting down.
AAGGCTATTGGTGAAGTAAAACAAATCATCATTCCCCATTCTTACCCATCTAATGCAAATGTAGAACACCTAGATTACAAAATTGCCCCCATTCGTCCTCTTGACTTAAGTATTATAGAGCTTTGGAGGATACGCCGATACAAGCTCCATTTTTACAATGCCCCATCCTTACGCCTAACAGATTCTTTCAACACTTTCACAAGATATGAGATAGGCGATGATGAGATAGATGAGTATATGGACGAAATAAAAAATGTAGGGGAGATGAATTTTTATCAATGCCACTTCAAAGAAATCAACACTCATCAATGTAGATTTAAAAAACTTAGATTTATAAATTGCACTTTTGAAAAAAGTGTTATTTTTGACTCTTGTATCTTTGAAGAAATTGTCTTTGAGAATTGTGTATTTAAAAGTTTTGTGTCTATCACAGAGTCTTGTTTTAAGGGGGTTAGTAAATTCTATGCAAGATTTGAAGGACAAACAAGCTTTTCAGGATGCACTTTTGGAGAAAAAGACAACTATAAATCAGCAACTCTTTTTAATCAAAGCACTTTTAAGCAAGTAGTATTTTTCACAAACGCAAGATTTTATGGCGAAATTGCTTCATTCTACAAAGTGGTTTTTGAAAAAATTCCCAACTTCACTCAAGCGATTTTTCAAGCAAATCTTAATCTAATCAACTCTTCTTTAAACTTCGACTATGATACAACCCACCAAGTCATCAAAGACGAAAGCGATCATCGCAGAGATTCTTTTTTATTCCCTCAGACAACACAAAATGCTAACGACTTCAGAGATAGTTTCAGAATCTTTAAAAACACTCTTTCCAAAGAAGGCAACCTTCTTGATGCCTCAAACTATCATCGAGTCGAACTCTATTGTAAGGAGATTGAGCTAGATTCCAAAAACCCCTCAATACTCTCCAGAGAATGGATAGACAAATGGCAATTATGCCTTTATCGCCACACTGCAGACCACCACACGGATTTACTAAAAATCATCTCTTGGGTAATTGTGGCTATTGGGGTTTTTGGAGTGATAAATTTTGGAATTAAATATATACAAGACCCAGCAATAATCAAAAAACTCAATCTTGATGGCATAGCACTAAGCCTTGTGGGGAGTATCCTTGCTATACCATTTTGCACTACTGCAAAAAAGCCATTTTTTAAATTTGGGCAATATCTTACCATTCTCTCAAGCATCTCCACTTTGTGGATTGCCTGTTATAAACCCACTCTGATTTTTGGAGCAATGAATCTTATAGATAAAACCCCTTGCTCAGGGTTAGAAAACTTTCTCCTAGTCCTCTATACCCTAGTGATGATTCTCTTGCTTTTCTCTCTCCAAAAAACAGCAAGAAAGAATTCCATAATCCCAAGCTAATTCTCCATTCTCTTTTATTGTTAGAAAAAAATTAACTTTTATTGAATACTCTCCCTATTCTCTTTTTATTTTCTTAATAGATATGAGAAATTGATATTTTTTAATGAATGGATAATAATGCAAATCAAGAATTATAAAACCGCCCTTCTCTCTTGGGTTTTGGTAAGTGGGCTATGTGAGAGAGTTAGTGCTGATAACATCATCTTCACTGGCCCCAATCAAGCCATTGATGTCACGCAAGATAGGGGGCAAATTGATTTGGTTTATAGCAAATGGAAAAATGATAGGGTTGATTTTTATTATCCTCATAGAAAAATATCCAAGGGATTAAAAAATTTATTTTTTTATAGAGTTTCTGTAGATAATTTTTCTTTAACATACAGAATTTATGTTGCACCTTGCTCACCCCAAACCATTGAGGGAAGGGTGTATCATTCAGATTTTTTTGTTATTAAAAATGGTGGTTCTATTCCATCTTTTTTGCTTGAAGCATATATTGAACTTGGAACAAGAGCTGGTGAAATTAAAAATATTGACTTCACTTCATTTAGATCCAATTTTAGTTTTTATTTCGTCAAGAAAGGATTGGGGGTTTTGGATTTTACAATGCTTGATTTGGCTATTACATACAGAACTGCACAAGACGATCCAAGAGGCAATACCATTTTCTATATCTCCAAAGCCACCGAAACAAACATTATCCCCTCTGATGAAATGACAGGGCTTAATGCTCCTTTACTCAATCAAACTCTTTATCTTGCTGGTTTTGATTATCTCTCT
>NZ_NXLV01000022.1 GCF_003364205.1 Helicobacter brantae | reverse complement strand
TTGACTATGATTATTCTCACGCAATTCTCCCATTCTTTTATTCAAAGAGTTAAGATTTGCCATATACAAATCATAATTGAGAGTAAAGGCTGTGGCTGTAACGGCTTGTTCTGCCATTACAATCCCATCAGTAACTATTGAGCCTACTAGATAGCTTGTGTAATCACCACTCTCATTAGCATTTCCTTTCTCATCTGTTAAAGTAGTAATAAAATCTGCTTCTTTATAGACAAATCCACTAACAAACTTGGAAGTTTTTTCAAACTCAATCCCCGAATCAGATTTTACCGTTGCTACAAGGACAGGAGAATTTTTTGCAATCTGATTTGAATCTGTTCCTTCAGCAAGAACTAGGCTGATTTGATAGGGAGAAAGGCTATCTTCTGCTCCTCTAGTTTTGTCTATTGCACCTTTGATAAGGAAGGTATCTGCTTTATCAGAGCTGATTTGAGAAACAAGCTTGAGGGAACCTGTGCTATTCTTGACTACATTATCAATCACTGCACTTCTTTTCTTTCTAGCTTTTTGCCCCTCACCTCCTTGCTCTGTCAAAGCAAGGATATTCTCACCTGCTCCCATTGTGAGGGTAGTGATTTGATTAGTTAAGCCTTGAAGGATAAGGGTGCTTGTCTTATTCTCAGTAGATTTGAAAGTTACATTTGTCGCTGGTGTTGCTCCTCTTGCACTAAATCCACTAGAAGTAGCTCCTGTAGTGATACTGCCATTGATTGTGGCTACTGCATTATCGGCAATGTTGAGTGTTGTAGTTCCTGAATTTGTGGTGGAGATACCATTGCTTACAGAAAGCTTAGAAACCCCTGCAAAAGAGATTTCTGTATTTCCTCCACTTGTAGCCATAGAGCCTGTGATAGTCGCTATTTTGTCTGTAAGTTCTAGAGTCGTTGTCCCTCCACTTGTGGAGATATCACCCACTAGAGTTCCTGTATTTCCTTTAAAGTTAATGAAGGTTGCTCCATTAGTGCTTGTGCTTAGGGTAGGAATGTTTGCAATTTTGCTATTTTCAATATTGATTTGTGTATTTCCTCCACTTGTGCTAACTCCTCCGCTGATTGTCCCACTATTTGTGAAGTTGATTTCTGTGTTTCCTCCACTTGTAGTGATAGCTTGAGTAGTTCCACTGCTATTTTGCCAGTTGAGTGTCGCACCATTTACAGAGGTGTTTGTGAAGACAATCTTGTTTATTCCCTCTGAGAAAGCCAAACCGCTTCCATATTGGAAATTGGTTGTTGCTGAATTGATATTAAATGTGTTTGTTCCTCCATTGTATGGATCACTTGCTTGATTTGTGCCATCTGTATTTGTGATAGTTCCTGTGATTGTGGCTGTGGTGGAATCTGTATTGGCTAGATTGCTATCATCTCCAAGATTGAATGTCGTGTTTCCTGCTGTGGTTGAGATACTGCTTACTAGAGTTCCACTAGCTCCAATGAAGTTGATATTTGTGCTTCCACCTGAAGTGCTGATACCATAGGTTTGAGAAGTGATATTGTTGATAGTAGCTGTTTCCCCACCACTGATAGCAATTGTAGTGCTTCCTCCACTTGTGCTAACTCCTCCAGAGATTGTTCCACTATTTGTGAAGTTGATAGTTGTATTTCCTCCACTTGTAGCGATAGCTTGAGTAGCTCCACTGCTATCTTGCCAAGCGAGTGTCGCACCATTTACAGAGGTATTTGTGAAGACAATTTTGTTTGTTCCCTCTGAGAAAGCCAAACCGCTTGTTGCATTAGTATTGCCATACTTAAAGTTTGTTGTTGCTGAATTGATATTAAAAACATTTTCAGCATTTGTATTTGTGATAGTTCCTGTGATTGTGGCTGTGGTGGAATCTGTATTGGCTAGATTGCTACCATCTCCAAGATTGAATGTCGTGCTTCCTGCTGTGGTGGTGATGTTTCCACTCAAATTGCTAGTTCCAGCAAAGTTGAGATAAGTTGCCCCACCTTGTGTGGTAAGTATGGTTGCATCACCATTATCGTTTTGGAGTGTAAGCGTTTTGCCATCTCCAATCTTGATGATATTTCCACCACTTCCACTTACGCTATTTCCTGTGAAGCTCAAATTATTACCAATTGTTGCACTTTTGCTTGATAGATCAATAATATTTTTTCCTTCTGATGAAGTAGAAAAGGTGTTTGAATTAGCGATTGTATAAGTTCCACCATCTTGAGCAAAAGTGATAGTCGTTGTTCCTCCGCTTGTAGAGATATTACCACTTAATGATCCTGTGCTGTCTGTTGGGGTTGTGTTATTCCCCAAGAAACTAATTGCAGTTGTTCCACCTGAAGTGCTGATACCACTAGATTGGATAGTTGCAGATTTCCCATCACTGATAGCAATTGTAGTGCTTCCACTATCACTTGTGCTAACTCCTCCGGCGATTGTCCCACTATTTGTGAAGTTGATAGTTGTATTTCCTCCACTTGTAGTGATGGCTTGATTATTGCCCTCACTATCTTGCCAGTTGAGTGTCGCACCACTAGTGTTTTCAAAGTTGATAGTATTTGTCCCACTTGAGAAGCCTAAGCCATTAGCTCCATATTTGAGTGTGGTTGTGGTAGATTTGACATTGAAAACATTATTTCCGCTATTTTCAATCTCTCCACTGATTGTAGTGGTTGTGGTAGTGGCACTGCTAGAGCCGAGATTGAATGTCGCTGTTCCTGCTGTGGTTAATCCACTATTGAATGTAAGAGTTGTGCCATTTGCCAAATCAAATGCTAGGGCTTGATTTGCACCAATAGCTACATTTTGAGCTATGCTTGTTTGTCCTTGAGATAGCTCAAGAGTGTTGTTTGTAGAATTTGCATTATCAGTATTTCCCAGAGTGATACTCTCAAGGGCATTGCCTCCTGCACTCAAGGTGAGTTTGGCAATATTGTTGGTATTTCCATTGAAGTTGATTGCTAGTTTTCCTGTATCAATAGCATTGGTGATTGTTGCACTTACGCCACTATTTGAAGTTGTCGCATTGGCTCCATCAAGGATAAGGGTTGATACCCCTGATGTTACTCTGCTTTCACCTGCTGGAGGGGTGGGAGCGACATATCCACTGATAGTAGAAATTGCATTGTTTTGTCCTTGAAGCTTGAGAGTGGAAGTATCTCCAGTGAGGTGGAAAATGTTTTGTCCCCCATCACCTTGAGTGATATTTCCTGTAACGAGAATTTGACTATTGTTGCCTACAGTGATTGTATTGGTGTTTTGATTACTTGTTGATGCACTCATTGATCCAATTGTAAGATTGCTATTTGCCCCACCTGTAAGAATGTTTGTATGGAAACCATTGTCGCCAACGATTACATCATAAGCTTGAATACTTGAGATGTAGCCAGTTAGACTACCTGTGGCAATAATCTCATTTGTAGCCTTTTTGTCTGCTCTATTTCCATAAGATTTTATTGTTATCTTATTGGCTTCCTCTCCCAAAACAATATCTTGTCCTGAGATGTAGTTTTGTCCCCATTGAGCTTGAATATTGAGATTGGCTCCTTGAATAGCTAGGTTTCCTGTTGAAGCAATTCTATTATGTCCATCAGCAATGGCTTGGATATTGCCTGTGATGCTGTCTGTTGCTTGGGCATTGGTAAAACTTATTTCATTTTTACTATTAATTCCTCCACTATTGCTAATTCCTCCTATAGTATTGCTTACTCCTGATAGAGTGATTGTATTAGTACCATTCCCATTAGATGAGATGCTATTTATTGTGTTCTTTGCTCCTGAAGCAATTTGATTTACTCCCCCACTTGAAGAGATGCTGTTGGTTACTTCAAATGTTCCGCTTGCAATATTGATAAGATTCTTTTTTCTATTATCGATTGTAGCACTAATAGAAGTAAGAGAAATGTTGGCTGTATTTGTTGTGATTGAAATCGTGTTGATACCGTTATTATTGCCATCAGCAAGAAGACTAGAGCTTCCTCCGATTGTGAGATTATCTGCATTGATAGTGATGTCTGCTGTTCCTCCACCATATACTTTGATTAGAGAATCTTGCAGAGAAAGTGTCGCACTAGAGCCATCGATTTGAGAGATAGTTTGTGTTCCTGCATTGGTGCTGATTTCACCAGTGATTGTAACATTTGCGGAGTTATTTAGCTTAAGTGCATTGGTTTTTCCCCCATTGGCTATAACCTTTCCTGTGATTTGGCTTGTTTCTCCCAAATAAATTGTATTGTTTCCTCCAGCTTGGATAGCATTGCCATTAGTGTCTGCTGAAACATTAACGCCTTGATAGAAATAAAGTTCTGTTCCATTTCCACTTGTTGAGCTAATCCCTCCTGTGATATTAACATTATCGTTAAATCTAAGGTGGCTTATCCCTCCATTTGTGCCTTGGATTGTAGTGATATTTTTCTTTCCATTAGCCTCTGTAAAAGTATTAGCTTCAAAAAAAGCGTCGTTTCGCCCAATATATCCACCACTTTGTGTGATACCTCCTGTGGCTTGGAGTTTTGCTTCAAAGCAATCAAGTCTATCATTGTAAAATAGGCTTAGCCCCCCACCTGTGATTGTAATCGTTCCATTGACTTGAAGGGTTTTTAGAGTGCTTTCATCAATTTTCTCTGTAATATTTTCATCATCAATAAGTGAAAATCGAATGGATTTCCCATTGAGGGCTGTGAGATTTCCTGTCATAATCGTTGTCAGAGCATCTCCTCCAGCACGAGAAGGTGATGAGGGGGTTGCAATCAGGCTTCTATCAAACTGAAAGGTTGCACTATCAATCGTTCCAGTTTGGAGAGTGAAAGTTTTTGCTTGATTGCTGTCATCTACAAAGTTGAGTTGTTTCATATTATAGAAAGTAAAATTTCCTCTTGTGATACTAAATTTTGTGGTATCTTCAGGATTGAGGGAGATGACCTTGGTTCCATCTTTTACACTATCTTTGTAGCCGATAAGGAAGTTGGTGTCACCTCCTCCTGATGTGCTAAGTTGCCCTTCTATAAACCCACCAGTTTTTCCAATTGCCAAATTCGATCCTGTCGTGCGAAGGAGATTAACATCTGACATACTATTTCCATTTGGCGTGATTGATAGATTGCCTTGAATTCCTCCACTATCAAACTCAAAGGTTGCTCCTCCAATTGCTATGCTTACATTTCCTGTGATATTACTACCATTTGTAAATGTCATTTTACTAAATGGTGTATATCCACTCATTGGGTTTAATTGTGTAACATTCCCCTTTAGATCTCCTGAGAAATTTGCAGTCAAATGGGTTATAGGATTGCTAGGAATGGACCAATTGCCATATCCCCCTTGGATGACAAGATTTCCATAGAGAGCTACATTTCTGCCATTCTCTTGTGTGGTGCTAGTGAAGTTGAGTGTTGCATTTGCACCTATGGGGGCATCATTTCCTGTTGCCAAAGCAAAACTCATTATTAAATCTCCTGTGCCACTAGATCCAATCATTAGTCCCTTTCCACTATTGTTTGTAAGAGTAAGTGAAGGGTTGCCATCAGCACTTCTGGGAAGAATCTCGTATGTATTATTTTGATCTGTCAAGACATTGCCTACGCTTGGACTAGCATTTTTTTGAAATTGAAATTTGAAGTGATTAAAAGGTGTATTGTTAGTGCTGTTTGCTATTGTTGTATAGCTACCACTTTCAGCCCATTTTGCAAGGACATTCCCTCCATTACTTTGCAATTGTTGCAAAGTAACATCACTGCCATTAATTTGAATGCTAGGATCTGTTGCCACTGCCACACTCACCCCTAAAGCAAGAGCTAAAGAACTTGCAACAAGAGGTTTGAAAAATCTGCTAGGTTTAGCGACTGAAGTTTGAGAAGAGAGGGTGTTAGATTTTGCTACTACCCCCCCCCCTAGAGTTTTATTCTTTTTAGTCATAGTTTTTCCTTTTGTGTTGAATTTAGATTCAAATATAAGCCGAATATTTTATCAAAAAATTTGATTTTTTGCAATATATTTTAACTCGGGGGGGGGGGGGCATATTTTAGAAATATCGATATTTAGGGGATTACAGAGATATTATCGATAAGAAATGGACTGCTTACTTCATAGTTTTCTCCCAAAAAACTAAATTTCAAAGAGTAAGCGTGGAGCATTAGGCGTTTGGCTCCAAAATAGCTCTCTCTTTGCTCCTCTCCTAAATCACTCTCAAGATAGGCTTGAGCAAATTTATCCTCACACCCATACAAGGGATCGCCTAAGATTGGGTGTCCTATGGAGCAGAGATGAAGTCGGATTTGATGAGTGCGTCCTGTGAGGGGTGTGGCTTGCACCAAAGTGCTATCTTTGAGGGATTTTAAGGGCAAGATATGGGTTTGGGCATTTTTGCCTTGAGGGGAGAGAGTGGAGCGGATTTGGAGATTGGAGTGTTTTGCTCCTTTTGGGGGAGTGAGGATGGGAGAATCTATGATTTGCTCTTCTTTGAGATTGCCTCTCACTAGAGCTAGATAGGTTTTTTGAATCTGTGAGGTTTCAAAGAGGGCTTTTAGTTGGGATTCGTAAGTTTTATTGATACTGCATAGGAGCAACCCACTTGTTTCTTTATCAAGCCTATGCACAGGATTGGCTTGTAGTCCAAACTCACTTTTGAGTGCATCACAAAGGCTAGGGTGAGAAAATGTCCCTTTGGGGTGAGTGAGGAGAAAGGCAGGTTTATCATAGATGACAAAATAGGGGGTTTGCAAGACTATGGGGAGCTTGAGAGGAGAGGGGGAGAAGTGAGTGAGTGAGATTTCTCCACAAATGCTTTGAGATTTGTGAATAGCCTGTCCTTCTTGAGTGAGCCACCCTTTATCTAGGATTTTTTGGGCTTCTTTTTGGGTGCAATGCAATGTCCTCATCAGCCACAAAAACGCCTTTTGCTCCTCTTGGATAAAAAATCTTTGAGTGATAAAGGGCATTAGCTTAAGCTTTTGATGAGGATAAGGGGTTTGCGAGAATAGTTGTCTTCTTTGAAAGCAAAAATCACATTATGCAAAAAGGGCGTAGGAGGGAGTGCGTGATGATAAAGCAAGGCTTTGATGGGTTTGTAGGGAGATTTGATGAGAAGTGAAGTGTGGTTTTTGCCCTCTCCTATGAGCTTATGCTCCAAGATTTCTAGGGTTTTGATGAAGAAGAGGGGTTCAGGATTGCCCTCGCCATAGGGGGAATAAGAGCGAAGAAGAGAGAGGAGAGAGGGAGTGAGTAGCTCTATGCTTACCTCTCCTAGCAAGGATTCTTGAAGATTTTCCTCTTGGGGGTAGGCTTTGAAATGCAAGTGAAAACCCTCAATCTTCTCTAGCTTCACTCCCACTGCTTTGCTATGTCCTCCAAACTCTATCCCCTCCCACTCCATAAGCTCTAGACTTTTGAGGAGATTTACCCCACTCACTCCCCTGCCACTGCCTTGATATAAGCCATTTTTGAGCGTGAAGACAAACGCACTTTTATTGTATTGGGTGGAGAGTTTTCCTGCAAGGATTCCTAGCACTCCCTCGTGCCACTCCTCTCCATAAGCAACCACACACTCCTCTCCGATATAGGTGTGGTTTTTGGCTTCTTCTTGGAGTTGGGCTTGGATTGTTTTGCGTTGGGTGTTGAGGGCTTGGAGGGCGTCATATCGCACTTTGGCTTCAGAGAGATTGGGGGAGAGAATGAAATCAAGTGCCACTTGAGCCTCTCCCATACGCCCTGAAGCATTGATAAGTGGAGCGATATAGTAGCCTATACATTCCTCATCGATTTTTTTGTATTTGCTTAAGAGGTATTGGGCAAATGCAAAATGTGGGGCTTTGAGAGAGGAGAGGGCTTTGGTGAGAATGATTCTGTTGAGATGAGTGAGGGGCATAACATCAGAGATTGTAGCGATTGCGACAAGCTCTAGGAGTGGAGCGAGGTTGAAAGTAGAGTTGAGGGCTTGTTTAATCCCTGCACACAAATACCACGCCACAAAGCACCCACAAATCTCCTCTTGGACAAATCCACTTACTTTGGGGTTGATGATTAGGGCATTAGGAAGAGTGTCTTTGGGGGTGTGATGATCGGTGATGATGAGGGTTTGCCCTTTTTGTTTGCAAAGCTCTGCCACTTCAATGGCTGTGATTCCATTATCTACGGTGATGATGAGGTTTGCAGGATTGTTTTCTATGATAGAAGCAGAGATTCCATAGCCATCACTGAAGCGATTGGGGATAATGCAAGTGAAGTTTTTCACCCCTAAAGAGTGAAAAAAGATTTGCATCAAAGCTGTGGAGAGAATCCCATCAGCGTCATAATCCCCTACGATAAGGATTTTTTCTCCATTTTGTATGGCTTGGGCGATGAGGTGAGAGGCTTTGGGAATATTTGCTAGGGTAGAGGGTTGAGGTAAATCTTTCAAAGAGTTGAAGTGATGATTTTCAAACCTCTTGGAGAGCTTGTAGGCAATGTCCTCAAAAGTTAGCATTTTTTGAGCGATTGCTTGACAAATTCCAAAATGACAGGATTTGGGTTTTGAAGTCTTGAGGTAAATTCTGGGTGGAATTGCACGGCTACAAACCAAGGATGATTGGCTAATTCTATGGCTTCAATCAATCCATTGCTCTCTCCGCTGATAATCAGCCCTTTTTCTTCTAGCATAGAGCGATATTTGGGGTTGGCTTCATATCTGTGTCTGTGGCGTTCTTTGATTGTTTTTTGGTTGTTGTAAGCTTTTTGGAGAAGACTATTTTCTTTGAGATTGCACTCATACTCTCCTAGTCGCATTGTTCCACCAAGTGGGGAAGTGTGGGTTCGGATTTGCTTTTGCCCTTCTTGATCGATAAAATCTTCTATCATATAAATAAATGGATAAGAAGTCTTAGAATCAAACTCACTTGAAGTGGCTTCTTTGATACCTAGCACATTGCGTGCAAACTCAATGATTGAGAGTTGCATTCCAAGGCAGATTCCTAAAAATGGGATATTGTGCTCTCTTGCATACTGAATTGCTAAGATTTTGCCCTCTACTCCTCTCTCTCCAAATCCACCAGGGATAAGAATCCCATCTAAATCTTGAAGGATTGAGGAGTTTGAAGTGAGGTTTTCACTATCAATCCACTCAATCTCCACTTTTGCATCAAGGTTTGCTCCTGCGTGGATTAAGGCTTCTGTGAGGGATTTATAAGATTCTTTGAGGCTAAGGTATTTGCCTACAAACCCAATCTTGACACTTTTTGTGGGGGAGATGATTTTTTTCACTAGCAAATCCCACTCTTGCATATTGGGTTTGAGAGGGGGCAAAGAGAGATTTCTAGCAATAGGGGTGAGAATATCTTCTTGCAAGAAGTTTAGTGGCACTTGATAGATACTTTTTGCATCTTCTGCGACAATCACACTATCATCAGCCACATCACAGCTTAGAGCAATCTTGCGTTTGAGTTCTTTGCTTAGAGGTTTTTCACTTCTTGCTACGATGATTTGAGGGCTAATGCCTATGCGTCTAAGCTCTTGGACTGAGTGTTGGGTGGGTTTAGTCTTTAGCTCTTCAGCAGTTTTGATATAAGGCACTAGGGTTACATGAATGCTTAGCACCCTTTCATTTCCTAGCTCGTGCTTCATCTCTCTCATTGCCTCTAGGTAGGGCATTCCCTCCATATCTCCCACCGTTCCTCCAAGCTCTACGACTAAAAAGTCGCTTCCTTCTCCTACGGATTTGATTCTGTGTTTGATTTCATCGACGATATGAGGGACGATTTGAATGGTTTTGCCAAGATACTCTCCTCTTCGCTCTTTTTCGATGACTGAGAGATAGATTTGCCCTGTGGTGAAGTTGTTTTTTTTCTCTAGGCTTTTGTTGAGGAATCGCTCATAATGTCCGATGTCTAAATCTGTCTCTGCTCCATCTTGGGTTACAAACACCTCTCCGTGCTCTAGGGGACTCATCGTGCCAGGATCGAGGTTGATATAAGGATCGATTTTGAGGATTGAAACCTCAAACCCTGAATGTTTGAGTAAAGTCGCAATTGATGAGGAAGTAATCCCCTTGCCTAGAGAACTTAGCACCCCACCTGTAACAAAAATATATCGTGTATTATGATTTTGCATATGATTCCTTACAGAGACAAATAAAAGCTTGAATTATATCCAAAGCTTTGAGGGGTTTTTGGATTTTCCTATGCAATAAGTGCAAAATTAAACTTAAGCACTATGATAAAATCAAATCAAAAATCTAGGGAGCAAAAGTGAAGCGATATGGAGTGATTGAAGAGAAAAATAAGCGAGAGATTGTGCTATTGCAAGGGAGTGGGTGCAAATACAAGAGGTGTAGCTTTTGTGATTATTATCTTGATGTGGGGGAGCAGAGCTATGAGCTAAATTGTCAAGCACTCAATCAAGTAAGGGGGCATTATGGGATTTTGGAAGTAGTCAATTCAGGGAGTTTTGATGAGATTGATTCTAAGAGTATGGCAAAGATTTTGGAGGTAGCCAAAGAGAGGGGGGTGCATACTTTGATTTTTGAATGCCATTATTTATATAGAAGCAAGATTGCCAAGCTCAAAGAGTATTTTTCTGATTTTAGAGTGAAACTCAAGCTAGGGTTAGAGAGTTTTGATTATGATTTTAGAGAGGGTGTGCTAAAGAAGGGAATCAAGATTGCTTCTCCCAAAGAGATTGCAAAAGATTTTGATGAAGCAAATTTCTTGATAGGGGTGAGTTCTCAAAGTGGGGAGATGATAAAAAAAGACATTGCTTTGGGGCTAGAGCATTTTGAGAGAATTTGTCTAAATGTGATGTGTGATAACTCCAAAATGAAAGCTGATAGGGGCGTGATAGAGATATTTCTCAAAGAGATTTATCCACAAATCAAAGACAATCCAAGGATTGATATTTTGCTAGAAAACACAGATTTTGGTATAGGAGAGTGTGAATGAGTAATGAATTTTTATTGTGCCTAAGTGTGGTGCTAATCTATGGGGGCGTGGTGTTTGCCTATGGGTTTTTCAAAGTGAGAGGGTTATTGATGTTTGCTGTGGTGGCAACGATTTTGGCAAATATTGAGGTAGTAATGCTTATTAGAGCTTTTGGAATGGAGCAGACTTTGGGGAATGTGTTTTTTGCCTCTACCTTTCTCATCACTGACGCTCTAAGTGAGCTAAGGGGCAAAAAAATCGCTCAGCAATCCATTAAGCTTACAATCTTTGGAAGTATGATTTTCCTTGTAGCTTCTCAGACTTGGCTTCTTTATAGTTTGCAAGATTTGAGCCTATCAGCAAGTCTAGCTCAACTCTTTACCCAAACCCCACGCATTATCATCGCTTCTTTGCTTGTCTTTGCTATCGCTTCTTATGTTGATGTGTGGTTGTATCATTGGTGGTGGAAATTAAGCACTAGGATTTGGGGAGATAGAAGAAGGTTTTTGTGGGTTCGCAATAATGCTTCCACTCTTCTTTCTCAACTCTTAAATACGATTCTTTTTAGTTTTGGAGCTTTTTGGGGTGTATATGATCTTGGAGTGATTAGTGAGATTATCCTCTCTAGCTATATCATCTTTATTTTCACTTCGCTTTTGGATACTCCTGCACTTTATTTGATTGTTTATTTATCAAATAGAAACAAAGAGAGATTAAGATAAGAAAAATCTCTAAAAATTTGGAAAGTTAATGCAGGTTACACTCATTGTCATCTATTTCTGTATCTTTTTGATACCTAGTGTGATTATAGATATGTTGCAATATCGCCATATCTCTTTTGCACTTACCCAAAAGCCCACAATCCTCCCCAAAGAGGACTATATCCAAGCAGGATATTATGCACTTGATAAACTTAAGGTGTCTTTGACACAGCACCTTTTTAATGGATTGCTTTTTGCGTTTTGGATTATGTATGGATTGTATGCTATCAATGAGTTGATTGAGAGCTATCATCTGCCTAGAGGAAGGAATCTCAATTGTGTAATTATGGTTTTGGCTTTTATCCTTTTCTCTCAAATCCTCTCTATTCCTTTCAAATACTACACTGAAATGGTGCTAGATAAAAAATATGGCTTCAGTAAGCAGAGCAAACAAACTTTTGTGATAGATTTGCTTAAAGGTTTGGCAATGACAATCATTCTAGGGGGAGGGGTGCTGTATCTTTTGGTTTATACGATTTATTATTTTGAATCTTGGTGGATTTATGGGGCTTTGCTTTCTTTTGTAGTCATTGTTTTGGTTAATTTTTTATATCCTACTTGGATTGCCCCACTTTTTAATACTTTTACTCCATTAAATGATGAAAGTCTTCAAGCAAGAATTGAGGGATTGCTTGTGAGTGTTGGGTTTAAAAGCAGTGGGATTTTTATAATGGATGCAAGCAAGCGAGATGGACGGCTTAATGCTTATTTTGGGGGATTTGGGAAAAATAAGCGAGTGGTGTTGTTTGATACTTTGCTTGATAAAGTCAGCTCTGATGGATTGATAGCGATTTTGGGACACGAGCTAGGGCATTTCAAATACAAAGATTTGCTAGTCAATCTTTTGATTAGTGGAATCTTTTTGTTTTCTGTATTTTTTGTGATAGGGCAGTTGCCTCAAAGCTTTTTTGATGAATTGGAGTTGAGGAAAAATGCAGGAAATTTGCTGATTTTACTCATCTTACTTGCTCCTGTGGTATCGTTTTGGTTTTTGCCTGTGATTGGGTTTTTCTCACGCAGGGCAGAGTATCGTGCTGATAAATTTGGCTCTAATCTAGCTTCCAAACAAGCTTTAGCTGAAGCATTGATTCGGCTTGTCAATGAGAACAAATCTTTCCCTAGCTCTCACCCTGTTTATATTTTCTTCTACTACACTCATCCCCCACTATTGCAACGCTTAAAAGCCCTAGATTATGAGTTTTAGTATCCAAGAGGCATTGGAGTATGGCTCAAAACTCCTCTCCTCTTCTCGCCCAAGATTAGAGAGCGAGATTTTACTCTCTAGTGTGCTAGGGGTGGATAGAATCACTTTGCATACTCAAGCCCATAGATTACTTGCTTCAAGTGAGTTTAAAGAGTTTTGCACCCTGCTAAATCGTGCCAAAGAAAATGAGCCCATAGAGTATCTTGTAGGAGAGGTGAGCTTTTATGAATGGGAGTTTGAGATTAGCCAAGGTGTGCTTATCCCAAGACCTGAAACTGAGATTTTGGTAAGCAAAAGTGATGAGCTAATCAAAAAAGAAAAGATAGAGAGAGTTTTTGAGCTAGGAGTGGGTAGTGGGATTATTAGTATTTCTTTGGCACTCCTTAACCCCTCAATCTCAATTATTGCAAGTGATATTAACCCTCTGGCACTCTCTCTCACTCAAAAAAATATCCAAAGATTTCTCACACTTGATAAGAGTTTGGAAGAGAGGATTATTTTATTTGAAGGAGATGTGCTAGAGAGTGATGAGTTTTTTGCTTCCCACTCCTTTGGGCTGTGGGTATCCAATCCCCCTTATATCGCCAATGATTATACCCTCCCTCCCAATGTCGCCTATGAGCCAAAAGAAGCGTTGTTTGGGGGAGAGGTAGGAGATGAGATTTTGCAAAAAATCATCTCTTGTGCAAAAACTCATCATATCCCCTATCTTGCCTGTGAAATGGGGTGGGATCAAAAGCAGAATTTACAAAAAGCACTCAAAGATTTTAGCGATGTGGAGTTTTATCAAGATTTGAGTGGGCTTGATCGCGGGTTTGTGGCAAAATTGTAGCGATTCTTAAGTAAAATCCCTCCCCAAAATTTAAGTCTTAGGAGAGAAAAAATGGAAGCCTTTTTGCAAAATTTTTTCCTTATCTCATCGTGGAAAACACTTTTTGTAATGGTTTTGCTTTTTGCTGTATTTGGGGTATTGTATGCTTTGAGAGAGAGATTAAGCTTTTCTCAAAGAATGTTTTTGGCTTTGCTTTTTGGAATTTGTTTTGGTTTTATGATGCAGGTTTTTGCAGGATTCCCTCAAGGGGTTGTAGAGGGATTTAAGACTCAGGGCAATCTTAGATGGTTTTATGAAAGTTATATTTGGTTTTCTTTCTTTTCTACAATTTTTGTCAGTTTTTTAAAACTTTTGGTGATTCCTATTGTAATGGTGGGGATTTTATATGTGATTTTAAGTCTTAAATCAAGTGTGAGTTTTTCTTCTTTGTTTGTTCGCTCTGCATTTTGGTTGCTTTTTAGCACGGCTTTGGCGTGTATGATTGCTGTGAGTTTGGGGGCTTACTTTGATTTGGGAAGTGGTTTTGGAGTAGGGGAGAGCTTAAAGAGTGCAAGAGAAGTGAAGAGCTTGAATCAAATCTTTTTGGGACTTATCCCCAACAATATCATCGCCTCAATGGGGAGCAATAGCGTAGTGGGGGTAGTGATTTTTGTCTTTATCTTTGCTTTGTGTGCTAAGAGTGTGGGAAGTGAGTATCCCATCTATCACTCCTTTGTGAGATTTGTAGAGTTTTTACACGCTGTGGTGTATAAGTTTGCTTTGGGGATTATTGGATTTATGCCTTATGCTGTGGTTGTGATGATGGCAGGAATCTTTTTGAGATTTGGCTTTGATGTGATCGCTCCTGCACTGCTGTTTGTGGCTTTGATTTATGCGTGTGCGTTGTGTGTGTTTGTCATTCATCTTCTTATCCTTACAATGCATGGACTTAATCCTTGGCACTATTGCAAAAAAGCCATTCCTGCTCTCCTTATGGCTTTTACTTCAAGATCAAGTGTGGCAACCTTGCCTGTAACCATTAGCACACTTAGAGATAGACTAGGAGTGAGTGATGTGGTGGCCCCATTTGTAGCAACTTTGGGGACTTCTATTGGTGCAAATGGCTGTGCAGGGTATTTTGGGGGGCTTGTAGGGGTGTTTGCTCTCAATATTATGGGGGTAGAGGTAGGAGTGATTGAGGGGGTGATGATTGTGATTCTCTCAGTTTTTGCCTCCATTGGTGTGGCAGGGATTCCTGGCACTGCTACAATGGTGGCTTCCATAGTGCTTACAGGGCTTGGAATGGGAGAGCATTTTGGGATTTTGGCAATTGTGCTAGGGATTGATCCGATTATGGATATGGCAAGAACGATGAGCAATGTGAGTGGGGCGATGACTTCAGCAATCGCCACGGACAAAGAGCTAGGAAGCTTGGATAAAGAAAAATATAATTCTTAGATTAGCTCTAAAAGAGAGTTGTAATCCCCTTGGATAATCTGCCTTCTTGCATATTCTCTAGGAGAGTTTGTTTCACTGCAAAGAAGGGGGATTCCAAATTGAGTGCGATTAAAAGTGCTTTGGCGTTTGGCAAGTTGGCTTGTGTGAGTGGTGATAAGAGAGATTAGCTCTTCTTTTGAGCCAATCTCTCCTTTGAGGTAATCCCTGCATTCTTTTAATCCAATAGAGCCAAAGGGTTGAATCTCCTCCCCATACTTCTCTAGCAAATATTTTGCTTCTTCTATAATCCCCTCTCTTAGCATTTTCTCACTTCTTAGAGCGATTCTCTCTCTCAAAACCTCTCTAGGCAAGACTAGGGCGTATTTTTCTATGGCATAAGGGAAGGGGATTTTGGGGTTGTTCTGAAAATAAAGCGAGGGGGTAAGTCCTGTGGAGAAGTAGATTTCAAGGTATTTGTGGATTCGGTAAGTGTCATTGTGGGAGAAAGGCAGTGAGGATTCAAGTGTGAGGAGAAAATCTAGGGGAGAGGTAAGAGAGGCGATTTGCTCTTTAATCCTTTGGCTTTGCTCTTGGCTGAGAGTGGGGAGGGGGGAAAGTCCTTCAATAATGGCTTTGAGATAAAAGCTTGAGCCGCCGATGATAAGAAGTGTATCTTTGCCCTTGCTTTGGGTGGAGTGGATAGCTTCTTGAAGAAGTGAGGAAAAAAGCGTAGCGTTATTGTGCTCTGTGGGAGAGAGAGTATCAATAGCATAATGAAAAACACTTTTTAGCTCTTCTTTTGTGGGCTTGGCTGAAGCGATATCAATCTCTTGATAGATTGAGAGAGAATCAAGGGAAAAAATCTCACAATCTAGCTTCTTAGCCAACTCCAATCCAAGCTGACTTTTTCCACTTCCACTTCCCCCCAAAATCGCAACTAGCCTAATGTCTTGCACTTGCTAGATTTTGCCTTTGGCTTTGAGTGTGCTTCTATGAGCCCCTTGCTCTAAAATCCCTTTAAATCCTCTCTCTTCAAGATAAGCCAACCCTTCAGCAGTCGTTCCTGCAGGACTTGTAACAAGGGTTTTGATCTCTTGAGGATTGAGGGTTTTAAGCAATTCAGCAAACCCCTCAAATGTAGCTTTGACAAGCATTGAGCTTTGAGTAGCATTCAATCCTTCACGCACTCCTGCATCTATGAGGGCTTGAGCGACAAGACAGAGAAAGGCAGGAGAGCTTCCACTTGTAGCGATTGAGGAGTCGATAAGCTCCTCACTCTCTACCCATACAGCATTCCCAAAAGCTAGGCTTAGAGCAAGGGCGTGTTCTTTGGCTTCTTGGATAGAGGAGTTTTGTGGAGCATAGGCATAGAGGGCTGTGGCAGATTTTTTCACCAAAGCCCCAATGTTTGGCATCGCTCTTATATAGGCTAGGGCATTGGGGAATTGCTTGATAATACTCTCAACCCCCACCCCTGCCATAACAGAATACACTAGAGTGAGAGGAAAATCACAACTAAAAGTTTGCAATCCTTTAGGTTTGATGCAGAGTAAGATGATGGGCTTTGCTTCTTTTAGCTCTTGGATATTTTCAACAGGAGTGATAGAGTGAAGAGGGAAGTCTTGAGCGAATTTTTGGGACTTTTCAAAATCTCTGCCAAGCACAAAGATTTCATAAGTGTTTGGCTCAATGCCTTTGAGTATGGAACGAGCAAGATTCCCATAGCCGACAATGAGCAGAGATTGCATTAAGATTTGATTTGATCTTGATAATAAGAATCAATAGATTCTGAAAGCCCATATTGGGGGTATTTTGCACTATCAAGCACGACTTGAGCCATAGTTTTGTTTTTGACATTGAAAATCACAGGTGCAAGGAAGTTGATCGTGGAGTTTTCAATAGGGTTTTGCAAAACCATAATATTGCCTACCAAAAGATCTTCTTGACTTTCAATCTCAAGCAAGAGCTGTAATGCTGTGGGGATTTCAAAATCATACGCACGCAATGCAAAAGGGTTGATAAGTGTGAAAATTGGAGAGGAATCCTCATCGTTTGAGAGCTTCATAAACAAATCATCAATTTTTTCAAGCCTCATTTTGCTAACATCTTCAAAACCAAGAATTGGCGACTTTACCTCAAAAACCATAACTCTAAATACTCCTAGTTAAAAATACCCCATAAAGGTTTTTCACAAATTTTATCTTATTTTAAAGATGATTTTACACAAAAAATGTTTAAAATAAACCTTGAAACCTCTTTGCTTGGATATAATTCAAGGCAATTGTTAGGATTTTATCTCTTTGAACAAAATTTATAGCTTTAAGATTTGGAAATGAAAAAAAGTTTTATTTTTACTATTTTTGCTTTTATGATTGTTTTTTTTAGTGCGTGTTCCAATAAGGTTGAGGAGTTTGACAAACCTGCAATGTATTGGTATGAAGAGATTTTCAAAGAGATTCGTTACAACAATCTTGAAACAGCTGATACCAAATTTGCCTCACTCCAAAGTGAGCATACAAACTCCCCCCTTATCCCTGAAGCAATGCTTGCTCTAGGACACGCACATATGGCACAAGAAGAGTTTTTGCTTGCAGAATTTTATTTTGATGAGTATCTTAAGCGATTTTCCAATCGCCAAAATTATAGCTATATCAACTATCTCAAAATCCTTGCAAGATTTTATTCATTCAAAAATCAAAGCAAAGATCAAGAGTTTATGCAAGAATCTCTTACAGAAATCAAAAACTATCTTGAAGCCTATCCTAGCGAGATTTACACACCTTTTGTAGGATATATTTTTACCAAATTTCAGTTAGGACAAATTGAGCTAGATCAAGCTATTGCCAATGTTTATCGCAAACAAGATAAAGAATATGCAGCAAAGCTCTATCTCAATCGAAGCGATCCAAAGCTAAGAAGTAGTTTTAGAAGTATCACCAATGGTGTGCCTTGGTATGTAATGGACGCCATAGAACTTAAAAAAATTGATTATATTATTCCCTCTTATGTGCCTTGGTATGTAATGATTTTTAATTGGTAGGAGAAGCAATGTCTGAAGTGCAACAAATTCATATCATCTTAGAAGAAGATTTTTCAATCTATCCTTTTATGATTACTCCTATTTTTGTGAGTGATCCCAAAAATATTCAAGCCCTCAATGAAGCCTATAAGGGGGACAAAAAGCTCTTTATCGCTTATCTCAAAGAGGGCAAAAGTGATGAGTTTTATAAAGTAGGGGTTGTGGGGGATATTATGCGTAAAGTGTCTTTACCTGATGGGCGTGTGAAAATCCTATTTCGTGGGATTGCAAGAGGGGTGATTACAGAAATTGTCCAAAACTCTCCTTTGTGTGGGAAAGTGATTCCTTTTGTGTATCAATCTTATGATGAAGATCATCTCAATGCGACAATGGAGGTGTTAAGAGAACAGCTCTCTACTCTTGCAAATGTCAATCCCAATATCACAAATGAGCTTTTGAGGGCGACTGAAGAGGGAGGAGATCCCAATCGCATTATCGATTTGGTTGCCTCAAGTATCAAGCCTCCCAAAACCCAAGCCTTTGAGCTTTTTGCCAAAAACAATATCCAAGAGAGAATGATTCTTTTGATTGAATATGTGGTGGCTGATATTGAAAATCAAAAGCTCCAAAAAGAGATCAAATCTCGTGTGCAAAGCAAAATGGATAAAATCAACAAAGAATACTTCCTCAAAGAGCAAATCCGACAAATCCACAAAGAGCTAGGATTGGAAGGGCAAAAAGAAGAGGAGATTGAGAGATATAGAGAAAAACTTGCTTCTATCAAGCCCTTTATCTCTGCTGAAATCCACAAAGAAATCAAACGCCAAATCGATAGGCTAAGCAAGATGAATCAAGATAGTGGCGATGCAAGTATCGTGCAAAACTATATTGAGTGGGTGCTTGAGATTCCTTTTGGAAAATTTAGCAAACAAAAGCTTTCTATTGAGAGTGTAGAAAAGCAACTTCAAGAAGATCACTACTCACTTGAGAAACCTAAGAAAAGAATTGTAGAGTTTTTCGCTGTCAAGGAGCTTCTAGCCCTTAGAGGTAAAGAAAACAAAGATTCTAAAGGAACGATTTTGTGCTTTTATGGACCTCCAGGTGTGGGAAAAACTTCACTAGCCAACTCTATTGCCAAAGCAATGGGACGCCCACTTGTGCGACTAGCTCTTGGGGGATTAGAAGATGTCAATGAGCTAAGAGGGCATAGGAGAACCTATCTTGGAGCAATGCCAGGGAGAATCACGCAAGGCTTAATCGATGCCAAAGAGATGGATCCTGTAATGGTGCTAGATGAGATTGATAAAGTAGGGCGAAGCTTTAGGGGAGATCCTACAAGTGTTTTGCTAGAGATTTTAGACCCTGAGCAAAACAAAGAATTTAGGGATTATTACACAAACTTCAATCTTGATCTCTCAAATATCATCTTTATCGCCACAGCTAATGACATCTCCCAAATCCCTGCACCCTTGAGGGATAGAATGGAGTTTATCCATATCTCTAGCTACACTCCACAAGAAAAAGAGCAGATTGCCAAAAAATATCTTATCCCCCAAGAGATGAAAAAACACGGCTTGAAGTCCTATGAGGTGAGTATCACCCCACCAGCTCTCAAAGATGTGATAGAGAAATACACTAGAGAATCAGGCGTGAGAAATTTGCGTCGCCAAATTGCTACGATTATGAGGAAAGTCGCTCAAAAAGTGCTAGTAGATAGCACCAAAGGAGAGAAAAGCAAAATCTCAATCACTCAAAAAAACCTAGCTGAATTCCTTGATAAAATCGTTTTTGAAATCGATCCTGCCGAGAAAGCCCCACAACTAGGCGTCGTCAATGGGTTGGCTTGGACGAGTGTGGGGGGAGATGTGCTAAAAATCGAGGCTGTGAGAATAGAGGGCAAAGGAGTGCTAAGTCTTACAGGAAGTCTAGGAGATGTGATGAAAGAATCAGCTCGTATCGCTCACTCGGTAGTCAAAGTCTTGCTCAATGAGGGCAAACTCAAAAGCACAATCAAGCTTCCCAAAACCAAAGAGAAGCCAAAGCCTGTATATGAAGTCTATGATTTGCATTTGCACGTCCCTGAGGGTGCTACACCCAAAGATGGGCCAAGTGCAGGGATTGCGATGGCAAGTGTGATTGCCTCAATTCTGAGCGATAGGAAAGTGAGGGGGGATATCGCTATGACAGGAGAGCTAACGCTAAGTGGAAAGGTGTTGCCTATCGGTGGGCTAAAAGAAAAGCTCATCGCAGCCTATAAAGCAGGGATAAAAAAGGTTCTAATCCCAAGCAAAAATTACAAAAGAGATTTAGATGAAATCCCTGATGAAGTCAAGGAAAATTTGGAGATTATGGCAGTGGAGAGAATCGAAGAGGTGCTAAAAGAGGCGTTGGTGTAAAGAATCGATTTGAGTTATACTAAGAGAAAATGGAGAATGATTGTATGAGTAATCAAACCCAAATCAAAAAGGGCAAAGAGAACACTGCAACCACAGCCCTAGAAACTATTAGCCAATTCACCCCACAAGGCTCTGCCTTCAAAAACGCTAGAAACATTGTCAATGCCTTCAGAGGCAAAAAAGGCAATGGTGGAGCAGGTGGCAATGAAGGGGGAGTAAGTGGTGGAAATGGTGGGGGAGATGGAGCAGGTGGAGGGTTTTAATTACCCCACTAACTCCAAAGGAAAATGAGGGACACTAAGGTTTGCTACCTTGTTTTCTACACCTTTTTTATATCTATCTTTACCTAAAATATACCAAGTGTTGTTCTGATTTGATAATGCAAATACAAGCTCATTGTTTTTTACCTTATTAAACATTTCTTGTCTTGATAAGTTAAACTCATTTTTTGCATATTTTTCTGTAAAATTCTCTGCTCTTCCCTCAAATCTCTCAATCAACTCATCTCTCAAAGCATTATATCTCGCCAATTTCAAATCATAAATATTCGCCCCTACCCTAATCTCTGAATAGTAAAAATCCTCAACCATTTCTACAAACAAAGGATTTACACCCTCTCCATCAATCATTCCCTCTGTCAAATCATCACGATTTAAACCTCTAAATGTGTATTTCGCCTTTGACAAAGCTCTCAAATATCCCATCTTATCTGTTCTAACCAAATACCCAAAATAATGCTCACTTTCCAAAATCTCTTCTGCTTCTGCGATAACCTCATTGAGTTTTTTCTTAGCTCTGTTATCCCAAAAGTTCTTAATTCTTTCTGCCAAGATAATTGAACCTGTAATGTTTGCCATTTGTTACTCCTATTTTTTAGATTTTTATTTCTTAATAAGAAGTTGTATTTCTTCTTATTTATATGTGGAAATTATAGTCTTTTTTTGACTCTGTTTAATCGTTTGTTTGTGAATATTGCTATGAGAGTTTGAGTGAGTATCAAACAAGGGGGTGAGGCAGGAGCCAAGCTCCTCTCAACCTAGCCTCCTCTTAGCAGGGGATTCCTCCTTGTTATTTGTGCCAAAGAAATTTTTACTGAAAGTTTGGCTAAATTGAGTTATAATGCCTCTTGCAATAGAAAATGGGCTAGTTAAATAGCCCAAGGACTTCTCTTACTAGATTCACTAAATCTAGTAAGAGCCTGATTAGTTGATGAATTTTTCTCACCTCTCAGACCTCCTGTATCAAAAAAAGATACAAGAAAGAAATCCCCTCTTTAGCACAAACATATTTTATCTAAAATTTTTTCCCAAACAAAGAACAATCTTTACCCCCCCCCCCACGATAAAATCAAGAGCTAAAAGCATTATCTCAATTAAATTTATAACCCCTAAAAGCCGACTCTTATAAACACCACCAAGCCCACCAGACCCTAACAGAAATCCTATACCGACTTCTTGTTAAAAAAAAAAAAAACAGCAAAAACTACATCAACAACATAAACCACTAAAGTCAAAACAAAAAACTAAAACA
>NZ_NXLV01000021.1 GCF_003364205.1 Helicobacter brantae | reverse complement strand
TTGACTATGATTATTCTCACGCAATTCTCCCATTCTTTTATTCAAAGAGTTAAGATTTGCCATATACAAATCATAATTGAGAGTAAAGGCTGTGGCTGTGATTTCTTGCTCGGCTGCGATGACTTCAATATCAGAGATAGCTCCAATGTAGTAGCTTGTATAACCTCCACTTCCTAAGCTTCCATTCTCATCTGTAGAGGCTGTGGTGATTGTGGCTTTTGCTTCTGTAAAACCAGTAATGATTTTAGATTGAGATTCAAAGCTAATGCCTGAACTATTGGATACACTTGCCAATCTTACTGCACCTGATTCTCCTACTCCTATCTCATCAAGCATAACTCCCTCTTCTACAATGATACCAAAGTGATAGCTTCCTTGCTTATTTCCACTTCCTCCCTTGATAATAAAGGTGTCTGCTTGTGAGGCATTAGCTTGAGTTCCAAGAGTAAGAGAGCCACTTCCAGTGGTGATATTATCAATCACAAGATTTCTTCTTGTTTCTCTCTTTGCACTTCCTTCATTATTGATACCTTCTGTGAGAGAGAGAATATGAGTGCCATTTCCTAGAGTAACATTGCTGATATTGTTGTTCTCTCCTTTAAGCACCAAAGCTCCACTTCCTTTGAAAGAAACATTAGTGCTAGGAGTGCTTCCCACATCTCTAGGAATCATTCCTCCCACAACAGGAGTTCCACCACTGCTTACTTCTCCTGTGGTTACTACTCCTTGAATCACAGCATAAGCTCCATTACTAATGCTAATAGTAGTAGTTCCTGTTCCTGTTGTGCTTACTCCTCCTGCAATACTTCCACTATTGTTAAAGTTAATGTTTGTAGTTCCTCCTGTAGTGCTAATAGTTTGAGCTTTTCCAGAAGAGTTTTTCCAATTAAGTGTTGCTCCAGTTGTAGAAGTGTTCTCAAAATTGATTTCATTTGTTCCACTAGAGAAAGCTAAACCACTATCTCCATATTGTAAAACTACATTTTTAGCATTGAGATTGAAAGTATTTGTCCCATTATTTGAGAGAGTTCCACTGATTGTAGCTGTAGTGCTTGAAGCTTCACTTGTGCTAGAGCCAAGATTGAAGGTTGTGGTTCCTGTGCTATCTGTAGTAAGTCCATTTGTGAAAGCCAATTCTACACCATCATTGAGAGTGAATGCTAGTGCTTGAGTGTTTCCACTTGTTTCCCCTACACTTAAACTATTTCCACCAAATGTCGTTGTTCCTTGAGAGAGAACAATAGTGTTGTTTGTAGAATTTCCTTCTGTATCAAAAGCAAAGTTTGTGATTGTATTTCCACCTGAACCAAGAGTCAAAGTCTTTGCACCACTTCCACTAGCAAACTTGATTGTAGTAGTTCCTTGTGTTGTGCTAACAGCACCTTGAATGAGTGCATTGACACCATTTGCATTTCTAACACTTCCACTCTCTTCATTTTCTGCAGAAGTGAGATTAGCTAGAGTAATTGTCGTTGTTCCTCCATTGGTGCTGATAGAGGCTTTAGTGCTATCTCCTGCAATAGTTCCACTATGATTGAAGTTGATTTGTGTGTTTCCACCTGTGGTAGTGATAGTTTGAATTGCACTTCCATCGCTATTTTTCCAAGAGAGTGTCGCACCACTAGTGTTCTCAAAGTTGATTGCATTTGTTCCACTAGAGAAAGCTAAACCACTATCTCCATATTGTAAAACTACATTCTTAGCATTGATATTGAAGTTTGTTGTTCCTAGAGTGCTGTTGGATTGAATATCAGTATTGCTAATTACTCCATCAATTGTAGCCACTACATTTTCTATATCACTAGGGCTTCCAAAGTTGAGATTTGTAACTCCATAGCTATCTGTTTGGATATTGGCTTGAAGAGTGCTTGTCCCATCTTTGAAGTTGATGTAAGTTTGCCCTCGATTGGCACTATCCTTTCCAATCGTAAAGATTGTTCCAAGATGAGAAGTGTCTTTACTGCTTTCATCATTGTAGAGGGAGAAGGTAATACCTTCAGCTCCAGAGTTGAGATCAATCTCTGTGATTGTCCCTGCATTCTCTGCTAGAGTTGCAATGGATTTAGCAACAACAGAGGCTTGAGCAATGCTATTAGCAAATCCAATGCTACTCTTTGCTCCTTTGGTGAGAATATTTTGCAAAGATGAAGCAGTGCTATCTTTAAGCACTAGAGTTTTGCCTGTAGTGGAGAAATTGATTTGGTTATTTCCTCCACTTCCTTGCAAGATTAACCCATCAGTGTTTGCATTAAGTGTCAAATCATCAGAGATAACAAACTCATTAACTCCTCCATTGTTTGCGACTACATCTCCACTCCAAGTTACAGAACTTGCTTTGTTGCTTCCATCAGTAAAGGAAATGGTTGTTTTTGCTAAAGAGGTATTGCGTGCTTCTTCTTCTGAAACTGCAGGAATCTCTGTGGTGAGATTGCCATTGAAAGTTCCACTTCCATTGCTTGAGCTTCCAATGAAAATAATGTTGGTTTCTCCACTATTTGTAGTAAGTGTTGTGGCTGTATTACTGCTATCAGCAAAAGTAAGAGATTTAGTATTTGAGATTTTAAAGATATTCTTACCACTTCCTGCAGTTCTAGTAGCTGTAATGCCTGAAGTTACCTTAGTGTTCTCTTGGATATTGAAAGTGTTGTTTCCATTGCCACTTGCAATAGAGATACTAGTCCCAGAGAAAGTATTTGTTCCTGTTCCATTGAAAGTGATGTTATTGTTTCCACCACTTGCTGTGATAGTTGAGGTTTCATTTCCTAGAGTATTACTTGTTGTGCTAGAGAAAGTAATCGTATTGTTTCCACCACTTGCTGAAATATTTCCAGTGATAGAAGAAGCTCCTGCTCCAGAATTAAAAGCAATGGTGTTTGTTCCACCACTAGCATTGATTGCTCCTGTGATAGAGCTTGTTCCAGCAGAGAATGTAATGTTGTTTTTTCCTATTGCATTGTTATGGGCATTTGCTGTAATTGATGCAGAAATTGTATTGGTAGAGCCTGAACCAGAGAAAGAGATGGTATTGGTTCCAAATACATTGGTACCAGTTCCAAGAGCTGTTGCATTTGCAGTAATATCTCCAGTAATGTTATTTGCATTAGTGGAACTGATAGAGATAGTGTTTATACCACTATATCCTGTATTTGTTCCACCTGATGTAATATCTGTAATATTGGTTGTTCCACCCGTAATAGTAATAGTGTTGGTGCTACTATTTGTTGAAATTGTGCCAATAGTTGTATTTGCACCTGAAGTAATAGTATTTTCTCCATTGCTTGCAGTTAGATTATCAATTGTTAGATTTCCACTTAAAAGATGAATGGTATTTTTAGCTACTCCCGTAGAAGCTCCATTACTGCTTTCTGTACTCACTGTTCCAATATGGATAGTTCCTGTTGCAAGTCCTGTAATGCTTTCTAAAGTTCCATTACTAGAATTTGCTGGTGTATAGTTACCAATAATGTTTTGATTATTAGTAGTGGGTTGCCCATTTGTTGTGGCACTTAGGGTTTTTATGTTGAGTGTGAGATTATCTGCTGAGATGATATTTTTGGCAGTTCCTCCTCCAGTTGCAGTGATGGTTTGGGTTGTTGAACCCTTGGTATATGTATCATCTCCTATTGTAAGAGCTATTGTGCTTCCAGCTCCATTTGTTGCTGTAATGGTATTGATTCCACTATTTGCAGAAAGACTCTTGGTGATTTTATTTGTTGTCCCTGCAAATGAAATGGTGTTGTTTCCACCACTTGCAGTGATATTTCCAGAGAGTGTATTGGTAGCAGAAGCATTGGAGAAAGTAATCGTGTTTGTTCCACTATAGGTTCCTCCTGTGAGAGCTACTGAATTTGCAGTGATTGCTCCAGTGATTTGGTTTGTGCCTGATGAGCCGATAGAGAGGGTGTTACTTGCATTTCTGCTATAGTTATCTCCATTTGAGGAAATGCTACCGATTGTGATAGCTCCTGTTCCACTTGTGGTGATGTTATTTTCTCCTCCAGTGGCTGTAATACTTGTTGTGCTTAATGTCCCATTATTGTTGATTACAATCGTGTTGTTTCCCAAACCTCCTGCTTCAATAGTTGTGAGTGTGGTAGTTGCACCAGAAGTGATTTTGTTATCTCCAAAACTAGCACTGAGGGTATCGATTTGCAAAGTTCCAGTTCCTAGATTGATAATATTCTCAGCAGTTCCACTTTTGGCAAGGCTAGTAGAATTGGTATAAGCCTTTTTGATATGGATATTTCCTGTTTGTATTGCTGTGATACTCTCTTGAGTGCTTCCACTTGCTGGTGTATAGACTCCGATAATATTTCTTCTTGAACCACCACTAATTGTCGCATATGATGTGTTATCAGCAAAAAGCTCATTGATATTCATCGTTAGGTTTTGGGCTGAGATGACATTCATTCCTGCCTCACTACCTGAATTGCTAGTATTGGCTTTGATATTGTATGTATAGTTACTATCCCCAATTGTAAGCCCATAATCTGAAGTGATAGTATTGGTTGCTTTTTTATTGACAGTGATGTTCCCAAGTATAGTGTTTTGGGCATTTTGATTTGTGAATGTAATGGTGTTTGTTGTTGTTGAATATCCACCTTGAGCTGTAATATCTCCTGTAATTTTATTGCTTGTAGAGGAATTAAAAGTGATAAAAGTATTTGTCTTAACATTATTTGCATTGACTGGATCTACTCCTTGAACTCTTCTTACTTCAGATGTTTCGCCGTTAAAAATAACATTGGTTAAGTAATTGTATTGAGTTGCCCCCTCTTGTGTTATATTCCCAACTATAGAATTTGTCGTATCAAAAACAATTTGGTTGCTAGTATCTTTGGAGGTTACATTTCTTTGTCCCACAATTGTTCCAATAGTGGTTGATGCTCCAGTAAATGTCGTATTTCCACCTTTGAAGTAGATTTTTTGACTTAGATTGGAGAGGTTGTTAAATGTATTTGTTCCACCACTCAATGTGAGATTTCCACCAATCCTAGTATTATCTCCAGAAAAAGTAAAAGTATTTGTCCCATTAGAGAGTGTTACACTTCCTGTTATAGCATTAATATTGGTAAAGGTGCTATTGCTATTTCCTCCACTTAATGAAACATTTCCTCCAATCGTGCTTGTTCCATTTTCTTGAAAAGTAAATATATTTGTGGCATTGCTTCCAGTATTTGTTACATTCCCTGTGATTCCTCCATTTGCTTGAGTAAATCTAAGATTGATTCCTGCATCTCCATCAACAGTTACACTTCCATTAATTCCCAATCCTCCAAATGTTCCAGTGTTTGTATTCCCTCTTGCCCCACCTGCAAGAAGATTACCAATCAAAGAATAGTTTTCACTAGTTACACCAGAGAGATCTACTGTGATTGTTTTGTTATTTGCACTAGAGAGAAATTTTCCTGATCTCATTTCAAGAGAACCTGATTCTGTCATATTGATTGTAGAGTTACTTACGAGAGTTAATGATGTACTTGCACTACTTGCTTTGATTGCATAGCCACTTCCTGAAACTTCTCCTGCATCACTAGATGTGCTATTAAAAGACAAGAATAACTGTGTTATAGCTCCTCCAGAGGTTTGTTGTGGAGAATAGCTTCCATTAGAGGAATTCCAAGCGATTCCAAAAGTGGAACTAGTATCAGAACTCCCACCATTGGTGCAAATTACAGGGCTTCCATTTGTTACAGCACAAGTGGCACTCCCCACACTCACCCCTAAAGCAAGAGCCAAAGAGCTTGCCACAAGGGGTTTGAAAAATCTGCTAGGTTTAGCGACTAAAGTTTGAGAAGAGAGGGTGTTAGATTTTGCTACTACCCCCCCCCCCTAGAGTTTTATTCTTTTTAGTCATTGTTTTTCCTTTATGTTGAGGTTTTGGATTAAATACGAAGCAAATATTCTATCAAAAATTTTGATTTTTTACAATATATTTTTTGATTTATGGGGGGGGGGGGGTAATTACAAATACCGATATTATAAGGCTTTAGAGAGGTTAATCCCCAAGAGGGGAAGGGGAGATTAGAGTTTGTCAGCGTTGTTTTTGAGGTATTCAGCGACACCCTCAGGACTTGCTTTCATTCCCTTATCGCCTTTATGCCACCCAGCAGGGCAAACCTCACCATACTCTTCAAAGAATAGCAAAGCATCTACCATTCTAATCATTTCATCGACATTTCTACCTAGTGGCAAGTCATTGATGACAGCGTGGCGAACGATCA
The DNA here is from genome assembly GCF_003364205.1 of Helicobacter brantae. Lineage (GTDB taxonomy): Bacteria > Campylobacterota > Campylobacteria > Campylobacterales > Helicobacteraceae > Helicobacter_G > Helicobacter_G brantae. The sequence goes on along the minus strand of NZ_NXLV01000021.1, from coordinate 17,059 downwards.
TATTTCTATCGATGAGGAATGATCCTCTAAGTGCGACTGCATTTCCAAAAAGGATATCATAATCTCTTGAAATCTCTTTGGTAAGGTCAGCTACCATTGGGAACTGCACTTGTCCGATCCCTCCTTGCTCAATAGGAGTGTTTTTCCAAGCAAGATGGACAAACTCTGAGTCGATAGATACACCAATGACGCTAAATCCTTTGGCTTCAAAGTCTTTCACTCTCTTATCAAATGCGATGATTTCTGAAGGGCATACAAAAGTGAAGTCTTTTGGCCAGAAAAATAGCACTGCACCATTTTTGCCTAGATTTTTGGAGAGTTGAAAACTCTCATTGATTGTATTGTCTTTCATTACCGCTGTGGCTGTGAAGTCAGGAGCTTTTCTTGTAACTAGCATAATTTTTCCTTTGGTTTATAAAATTTCATAGATGATAATTTTTATCAACTAGTGAGAAAATTATAGAGCCAAAAAGATAAACAAATGAAAAATTGCTAAAACTTTATCAAAAATAGGATAGAATGCAAAAAATTTCAAATACGAGGTGTTTTCAATGAAAAATGAATTCCTTTTTACTTCAGAGTCTGTAACTGAAGGACATCCTGACAAAATGGCAGATCAAATCAGTGATGCGATCTTGGACTATATCATCGAGCGTGATCCTAAAGCTAGGGTAGCTTGTGAAACTTTGGTATCCAATGGATTTTGCGTGATTGCAGGAGAGCTAAAGACGACAACTTATGCACCGATGCAAGAGATTGCTAGAGAAGTGGTGAGAGAGATAGGATACACTGATGCACTTTATGGCTTTGATTATAAGAGTGCAGGGATTCTCAATGGTGTGGGAGAGCAAAGCCCTGATATCAATCAAGGGGTAGATAGAGAAGATGGAGAGATTGGAGCAGGGGATCAAGGGCTTATGTTTGGTTATGCGTGTAGGGAAACTGATGTGCTAATGCCTTTGCCAATCCACCTAGCTCATCAACTCACTTTTGGACTAGCTCAGAAGAGAAAAGATGGCACACTTCCTTTCTTGCGTCCTGATGGTAAATCTCAAGTTACGATTAAATATGTAGATGGCAAACCTGTGGGGATTGATACGATTGTTATCTCCACTCAACACTCTCCTGAAGTTACACAAAAGCACCTCAAAGATGCAGTGATTGAAGAAGTGGTTTATAAATATATCCCCAAAGAGTATTTGAGTGATAATATTCGCTATTTTGTCAATCCCACAGGGCAATTCATCATCGGTGGCCCTCAAGGAGATGCAGGACTTACAGGAAGAAAAATCATCGTAGATACTTATGGAGGGAGCTGTCCTCACGGGGGAGGGGCTTTCAGTGGAAAAGATCCTAGCAAAGTAGATAGAAGTGGAGCATACGCAGGGCGATATGTGGCTAAAAACTTGGTAGCAAGTGGAGTATGTGATAAAGCCACGGTGCAAGTAGCCTATGCAATCGGTGTAGTTGAGCCTGTATCAATCCTAGTCAATACTCACGGCACAGGAAAGGTAGAGGATAGCAAGATTTGTGAATGTGTCAAAAATGTGTTCAACCTCACTCCTAGAGGGATAATTGAAAGCCTAGATTTATTGCGACCAATTTATAGAAAGACAGCAAGTTATGGACACTTTGGAAGAGAGTTGCCTGAGTTTAGTTGGGAGAAGACTGATAAAGTTGAGGCGATTAAAGACTTTTTGAAAATCTAAATATTTATAGAAAAGGGGGTGGATTTGGATAAGGTTTGCAAAAGTTGGAGATTTTATGCTAGAATACTCTCACTTTCAAGGGCGGACGAGCGCCCACCTTTATCTCACATAAGATTTCAGAGTATCATTCCCAATACAAGTAATCAAATCATCTAAAAAATCTAAAATCTTCTCAGGCATTACTCCAATAGTCGAGCCATTTTCTTTGTGGGTAATTCGAGGAAAAATATCCCCATTTTCTTTTTGTGTGATTTTTAATAAATTTTCCCAATGAAACGCACGATTTCTAATGTTGCGAATAAGATTGAAAACAATAATGTTTTTGTCAAGGTTGGAGAAATTTGTCCTTTTTCCATTGATACGACAGAAGTTTTTGTTGCTCCAATGGTAGTTTTTGAAATCCATATTTTTTAGCTCAAACATATAGGATTCGACTCTAAAAGCTCTAATAAGCTCAATCACTTCTCCAAGCATCAATCCTGATAGGATTTGATGAGTTTCTAGCTCTATAAGAGGGGTTTGTCCTTTTTGTCTGATGATGGCTAGGGCTTTTTGCTCTTTTATCCAATTCTCACCCTCAATTCTTTTGAGACAAAAATCAAGCTTATTGCGTAAAAAGATTTCAAGATTTGCAATCCTTTTACCTGCTTCAAAAGCTAGTTTAAGGTTTTTATAATGTGCTTCCAAGCTCCCTTCATAGCTCTCTAATCGTTTTTTGGAAAGAATAGAGATAATGTCTTTGTCAAATAATTCAAGCGTTTGTTTGGAAAGTTTTTGCATCTCATCTCCTTTGGTTTGATTTTAGCATAGTGAGAGTTTTTGATAGAGAGAGAAAAGAAAAAATGCAAAAAGTTATAAACTTCTACAAAAACTTTGTTATACTCACAATCAAGTTCAAAATGAGAATCTGAACTAAATATTCCAAAAGGAGCTAAAATGTCTGTAAAGATTACTGATATTTGTATCGCTTGTGGTTCTTGTATTGATGAGTGCCCTGTAAGTGCGATTGTAGATGATGATGATAACCCAGAGGGAACAGGGACATATTATGTCTATCCTGATAAGTGTGTTGAGTGTGTAGGACACAATGATGAGCCTGCTTGTGCAAATGCGTGTCCAACTGATGGATGTATCGTTTGGAGTGCAGTAGGAACTGTGAGCCGAGATGAAATCGGTGCTGATTTGAGAGATGGGACTCACCCTGTTTGCTAACTCAATCTAAACCCCCTCTTTAAGAGGTGGGTTGATAAAACTCCCTTTTTTAACATTTTTTCTCAATTTTTACACTTTAAAGCGATATAATCATAAATTTATTATTTTCTAGCAATGGAGATTTATGGAGAAGACATTATCGATTATCAAGCCTGATGCTGTGGCTAAGGGAGTTATTGGAAAGATTATTGATCGATTTGAGAGCAATGGGCTTAGAATCGCAGGAATGAAAAAACTTCAGCTTAGCACACAACAAGCCGAAGAGTTTTATGCGATTCACAAAGAGCGTCCATTTTATGCAGACTTAGTGAAGTTTATGACAAGTGGTCCTGTGGTGGTTATGGTGCTTGAGGGTGAGAATGCAGTGAAAAAAAATCGTGAGCTTATGGGTGCGACAAATCCAAAAGAGGCTGATAAGGGAACGATAAGAGCAGATTTTGCAGAGAGCATTGAGGCTAATGCAGTGCATGGAAGTGATAGCTTGGAGAATGCAAAAAATGAAGTTGCATTTTTCTTTGATGGAAGAGAAATACTCTAAGTGAAAATCGAATTCAAAAAAATCACAGCCACTCCTAAGAGCTTCTCTCTTGAGAGTGAGGGAGTGGTTTTGAGTGGAGAAGTGAAGAGAGTTTCGGCTAAACTCTTTGAAATCAACGCCCATTTGGAAGGAGAGATTACTCTAGTTTGTGATAAAAGTGGGGAAGAATATCAAGAGCCTTTAGATGAGGAGTTGGTTTTGTATATTTCAAATGGTGTTTGGGATATGCAAAGCCAAAGTGATTTGATGACAGATTTTGATGTCATTGAATTCTTTGATGGCTTTATTGATTTTGAGTATATTTTGCAAAGCGAAATTAACTCAATCAAAATGGATTATCATATAAAACAAGGAGAATAAAATGGCAGTACCTAAGAGAAGAGTGAGCAAAACTAGAGCAGCTAAGAGAAGAACACACTACAAAATCACTTTGGCAAAACCAATCAAAGATAAAGATGGTAGCTGGAAACTTCCTCATACAATCAACAAATTTTCAGGAAACTATTAATTAGCCGATGAAAATTGTTTTGGATGCAATGGGGGGAGATTATGGGGTGCAACCCATTGTTGAAGGACTTATTTCTGCACTCAAAAAAGAAAATTTCTCTCCTATCATCGTAGGCGATAGCAAGGAGATTGAGAAATTTGTCCCCCAAGAGCTAAAATCAAAGATTCAAGTTATTCATTGTAATGATTATATTGCTATGCACGATCACGCTTCAAGTGCAACCAAACGCAAGGAGAGTTCTATCTATGTAGGAATGGAGTTGCTTAGGGAAGGTGAGGCTGATGCGATAGTTTCTGCTGGGCATAGTGGTGCGACAATGAGTTTGGCGACTTTGAGGCTTGGAAGAATTCAAGGTGTTTCACGCCCTGCAATCTGCACGATGATGCCCACTTCCATTGAGGGAAAGTATAGTCTAATCCTAGATGCAGGGGCAAACACAGATTGCAAACCTGAGTATTTGCTTGACTTTGCTTTGATGGGATATGAGTATGCCAAAGGTGTGATGGGAATCCCTCATCCAAAAGTCGGACTTCTCTCCAATGGCGAGGAAGATATCAAAGGCAATGAACTCACAAAAGAGACTTTCCCACTTCTAAAAAATTATGATTTTTTCATCGGAAATGTTGAGGGGAAAAATATCTTTGATGGCAGTGTAGATGTCGTGGTGTGTGATGGATTTATCGGAAATTTGGTGCTAAAGTCAAGCGAGGGTGTGGCAAGTGCAATCAGCAAAATGCTAAAGCAAGAGATTAAAAAATCAATCTTTTCTATGCTTGGAGCAATGCTAATGAGAAATGCTTTTAAAGCCCTTAAAGCAAGGACAGATCATTCAGAATATGGTGGAGCTCCATTGCTAGGAGTGAATAAAACCGTCATTATCAGTCATGGAAGCAGTAATGCTAGAGCGATAGAATGTGCAATTTATCAAGCAATTCATACGCTAAAAGCCAATGTTTGCGATAAAATCAGAAAATCTTTTGAATCCATAGAAAGGTAGATGATGAAATACGCTTCGCTAAAATCAATCGCTTCTTATGTGCCTAGTCGCTGTGTGAGTAACTTTGATCTTGAAAAAATGGTAGATACGAGTGATGAGTGGATTACCAAACGCACAGGGATAAAAACGCGATATTTTGCAGAGAGTAGTGAGGCTACAAGTGATTTGGCAACCAAAGCAGGGCAAGAGGCGATTAGAAGAGCAGGGCTAAAGCCAAGTGATATTGATATGGTGATTGTGGCAACTTTAAGCCCTGATTATATCGGTATGCCTTCCACTGCGTGTATCACTTCTTATAATCTAGGGATTGAGAATGTTCCTGCATTTGATATTACCACAGCTTGTACAGGATATATCTATTTGCTTTCAATGGCAAAAGCATTTATCCAAACAGGGGAATATCAAAATATCCTTATCATTGGGGCTGAGAAGATTAGTTCTTTGCTTGATTTTAGTGATAGGACGACTTGTGTGCTTTTTGGTGATGGGGCTGGAGCTTCAGTGGTGAGTGCGACAGAGAATGAGGGGGAGGCGATTGTTGATGTGCATATCAGTGCCAATGGAAAATATAGCGATTTTCTCATCACTCCTGCGTGTGGGAGCAAAATCCCTGCAAGTGCTGAGGCTTTGGCAAATCACTTACAATTTATCAAAATGAAAGGTAATGAAACTTTCAAACTTGCTGTAAAGACTTTGGCAAGTGATGTAGAGCATATTTTGCAAAAAAACTCCATTGCTCCTAGTGAAGTCAAATACTTTATCCCTCATCAAGCCAACCTCAGAATCATCTCTGCTGTGGGGGAAATGCTAGATTTCTCAAGTGATCAGGTAGTGGTAACGGTGGATAAATACGGCAATACTTCAGCAGCTTCTATCCCAATGGCAATCAATAGCGTTTATGAGAGTGGAAAACTTGCAAAAGGTGATTTGCTTTTGCTTGATGCCTTTGGGGGAGGATTGACTTGGGGTTCTGCACTCCTTAGATTTGGAGGAGATTCTCTCTAATCCTCTCTAGCTCCCTGACTGCCCCCTCTAAGTCATCAGAGCTAATCGTAATCTCACAATCAGTTTGGCGATACACTCTATCATAATACTTTTCTAGCAAAATCTCTGCAATGCTCTCAAAATCTCTTTTATCCCAATGTTTAAGTATATCTTCTAGGTATTCTTTTTGGATATAGGGGCGGATTTTTTGAAGGGAAGAGAGAAAATCTTGCTCTTTGATTGAAGAATATATCGCTACAATTCTTTGGATACGCTTTTGCATTGAGGAGGTTATCAGCACTTTGTATCCGCTATGATAAGCTTGGAAAAAGGGTGTAGGGAGAATGATTTTTCCTAGTTTTTTGCTCTCTCCCTCTATGAGTAAAACTCCACTTTTTTGATCTAATTCTTCATAAAGCTCATTTTCAAACATTGAGTTTGAGGGTTGTCCCAAAAAAGAGTTTGCTTCATCTCCAAAGCTAGAGCCATAGTGTTTGCTTAATCCTTCAATGTCAATACTCCAAGAAGAGCAATGCTCTATAAGCTCACTTTTGCCACAGCCTGTCATTCCATATAGGGTAATGAAGTGCTGAGTAGGAGGAGTGGAGAAGTAGGTTAGCACTTTGTTGCGATAGGTTTTGTAACCCCCATCAATTCTCTCACAATCAAAGCCAATAGAGGAGAGGATACTCCAAAAACTTTTGCTCCTCTGTCCCCCTCTAGCACAATAAAGGATTAGCTTGTTTTTGGGGTGAAAAATTTCTTGATTCTTTAGATGTTGGGCAATATTTTGGCAAATGTATATGCTTCCTATGCGTTTGGCTTCAAAGGTGTTTTGGCGATAGAGTGTGCCGACTTCTTCGTATTGGGCGTCATCTAGCACTGGGAAAGAGAGGGCGTTGGGGATATGAGAGTAGGCATATTCTCTTTTGCTTCTCACATCAATAATGAATCTATTTCGCACTTTTTCTTCCTAGCATTTTGATTGCCTCTATGAGGAGAGAGAGTAGGGCATAGAGCCATACAAGTGCGTCCATCATATACACAAAGACATTTCCCCCTCTTAAGAAATATCCCACAAGGCAGAAAAGATAGAGAAAGCCTAGATAGGGCTGAATAAGATAGGCAATGATTGTGATAAGGGAAGCGACAAGAATAGAGGTGCTAAAGCTCAGATGATACAAATCCAATCCCCACAGATAATTGATATTTCCCCAAAATAGCACAAAGCCAAAAATGAGGATAAAAAACCTAGCCCTGCTATTGAGTGAGAGGAAAGAGAAGGTGGGGAGAAGGTAGGAGGCTAGAGGGTTTTTGGGGAGAGAGAAAAGTGAGCCAATACAAAGCAAGGCAAGAAAAAGACTAGGATTGCCACAGAGGGTATCAAGCCATTGCGTGATACTTAGGGAGCAAATCAAAGGGAGATTGCATAAGATTGCTACACCTCCTGCGATGAGAAAAGCGATTTTGCTTCTTTTGCAAAGCAGAACACACACACAGAAGATAAAGATTGTGTAAATTGTGGTGTTATAAGTCATTGAATATCCTTAAGCCATTGGGTATTAAATCGAATGTGGGCGATGTGAGAGCGATTGTAAGTATAGACAATATCTATCCACTCTCCATTGCTGATTGCTGTGGGGTAGGAAACCTCAACGCTTTTGCCTCTCTCCCTTTTGCCTTTGGCGACATCAAGGATAGTGAGCTTTTTCCATTGATTGTCAATGAGTTGAGATAGCACAAGTGTGCCTCTTGATTCTTCAGGATTTTTCTCCCTAGTGTTATGCACAAGGAAGATTTCTTTTCCTATCCCAAAGAGAGCAATTGAGTTGCCTTCATTGATGATATTGCTAGGGAAGGGCTCACCCCAATCTAGACCACCATTGAAGCAGTATTGCATACTCATAGGTTTATCATAGTAGTTGCGAAAAACTGCAAGGCATTCTGTGGAGCTTAGAGAGAGGAGTGAGGGCTGAAGCTGACCAGAGAGAGAAGTAGTTTTGATATCCTCAATCACATTGCCTTCTTTGTCAAATCGCACGATGAGAGGGTATTTGTCTGCAAGTTCGTGATAGATTGGCAGATAGAATCCACCATCTTGCAATGTGATAGCTTGAGCTCTGACAAGGTGGCTGAGGTTGAGAAGCATTCCTAAATCTAGGCGTTGTTTATACTCAAAACTTGCTCCATCATCTTTGGAGATATAGTGATAGATTTTGCTTGTTGCCCACCCTCCAAAGCTTACACCCACGACAAAAAGGTGGATTTCTCCTAGATTTGAGCGATAGAGTGTAGGGTTGCCTAGCATTTTGATGAATTGCTTAGAATCATTTTTTAGCCTAGTGCGATTGAGATAGCTCTTTGGCTCACTCCAAGTATTGCTTGAAGGCTCATAAATGCTTCCATAGATTTCTACATCAGGTTTGCCCTCTCCACTTCCTGCAAACCACATCGCAAGAAGCCTGTCATCACTTAGGCGAGTGAGGGTGGCTGAATGCACTGAGGGTGCGTGAGGGAGAGTGGGGAGAGAGTTGTAGAAATATTGAGCTTTTTGTGTAGGAATCTCTTTGGGTGGAAGAGTGAAGAGAGGAGGAGTGGGGGATTTGTGTGTGAGAAAAATCCCTGCAATGATTGAAAGTAAAAGCAAAGCAAATATTCTAGTCATCTTATATCCTTAAAAATAGATATTTTACCTTATTGGTTTGATTGCTAGAAGAAAAATTTGATTTTGTTTAAGATATTTACAAAATTTTTACAATCTATACTTTTTGGATTTGAAAATAAGTGAAGGGAATTTGTAGGATTGATTGGGGTGATTTACTAAAAACAAGATATAATCCTACCTACATTCAAGGGGCGGACCGACGCCCACCTTTTAAATCTTCCTATATTTCATCTCAATATCTTGAAAATCTCTCATCACTTGATTATCAATGCAATTAAGTAAATCATCTAAAAACTCCAAAATTTTATCAGGAGCAATCCCTATCCTTGTTTGATTTTTCTTCTCTTCATTTTTGGGATAAATTGTTGTAATGCGTGGATAGATTTTGCCATCTTGCTTGATTGTGACTTTTAGCAGATTTTCCCAATGAAAACACCGATTTCTAATACTTCGCATTAGATTAAGAGAGATGATTACTTTTGAAACATTGGAGAAAAATGTTTTCTTACTATTGATTTTGAAAAAGTTATTATTGCTCCAGTGATATTTTTTGAAATCTAAATTCTCTAGCTCAAACATATAGTGTTCTACTTTATACTCTCCGATTAGCTCTATCACTTCTCCTAGCATTAGACTTGAGAGGATTTGAGAAGGAGATAGCTCTTGAAGAGGGATATGATTTTTGGGGGTAATGAGATCTAGACTTCTCTCCTCTCTTATCCACTCCTCTCCCACTAACTTTCTCAAACAAAAATCAAGCATATTCCTTAGATAAATCTCTATCTCTGCAATCTTATGTCCTGCCCTAAGGGCTAAAAGTCGGTTTGCATAATAGCTTTCTATATCTCCCTCATAGCTCTTTAGTCGTGATGAGGAGAGGATAGAGGTAATATCAGCTCTAAAAGATTTAAGTGTGTCTTTGGAGAGTTTTTGCATTTTTGCTCCTTAGAAAGATAAGTATTGGATATTTCAAAAATGAAATAAACTCTATTGTAGCTTATTTTGATTTTGATTCAAAAGTTGCAAAGATTGGTTTTATTTTTCTGTTTTTTAGAAAACTCTAGCTACTCTTCCCCCTAAGTTTTGCTATCTCATCTCTTAGCCTAGCAGCTTCTTCAAACTCTAGTTTTTTGCTTGCTTCTAGCATTTTGGCTTTGAGTTCTTTGATGATACTCTCTAGCTCGGCTTTTGGAATCTTAGCTTTGCTTTTTCTCTCATAGAGGTTGGCACTACTTTCAAGTTTGAGCTCATCTTCGACTTGGCGTTGCACACTTTTGGGGGTGATGTTGTGCTTGGCGTTATACTCCATTTGTTTGGCTCGGCGATAATCTGTGATTTCACAAGCCTTCTTCATTGAGTTTGTCATCTTTTGAGCATAAAGTAAGACTTTTCCATTGATATTTCTAGCTGCCCTTCCCATTGTCTGAATAAGGCTCGTTTCACTTCTCAAAAACCCTTCTTTATCTGCATCAAGTATAGCGACAAGACTCACCTCAGGGAGATCTAATCCCTCTCTCAAAAGATTGATTCCCACAAGCACATCAAACTCTCCTAGTCTTAGAGAGCGGATAAGATGATTTCTCTCAATCGCATCAATCTCGCTATGCATATACTCAATTTTGATTCCCATATCTGCATAGTATTTGCTTAGCTCTTCAGCCATTTTTTTGGTGAGAGTCGTGATAAGCACCCTCTCTTTCCTCTCCACCCTTAGCTTGATTTCTTCAAGTAAATCTAGCACTTGGTTTTGACTATCACGGATTTCATAGAGTGGATCAAGTAATCCTGTGGGGCGGATAATCTGCTCTGCGATATGCTCTCCACTTAGCTCTAGCTCCTTTTCAGCAGGTGTGGCTGAAACAAAAAGAAAATGAGGAGGTTTAGTGATAAATTCATCAAATTTGAGTGGGCGATTATCCAAAGCACTTGGAAGTCGGAATCCATATTCCACTAGCACTTCTTTTCTGCTCCTATCCCCTGAATACATTCCACCAAATTGGGGGAGGCTCACATGAGATTCATCGACAATGATAAGATAGGGTTTGCCTTTTTGCTCAAAATAATCAAGGAGAGAGTAGGGAGTTTCTCCTGCTTTTTTGCCTGTGAGGTGGCGTGCGTAGTTCTCTATCCCTTTGCATATCCCACTTTGAGCAATCATCTCTAGATCAAATTCTGTTCGACTTTTCAGTCTTGAATGCTCCACCATTTTATCTTCTCTCACAAACTCTGCCAATCTCTCTGAAAGCTCATCTTCAATGCCTTTAATCGCTACTGAGAGCCTATCGCCTCCGACGATGAATTGATTGGCAGCATAAAGCACATAAGAGGGAATGGATTTGAAAAACACATTGCTTAGGGATTCCATAATGGAGATTTTTTCAATCTCATCACCAAAAAACTCCACTCGAATGTATTCACTTTCATTGTAGGCTGGGAAGATGTCAATCACTTCTCCAATCACTCTAAAATTCCCTCTTTCAAATACACTATCATTCCTTGTATAACCCATTTCTACAAGCTTGACAAGAAGGGATTTTTGAGGGATTTGCATTCCCACTTCTAGCTTTTCTATCATTTGCAAATATTCTTCAGGATTACCCAATCCATAGTTGGCTGATACACTTGCTACCACAATCACATCATCATAAGCTAGGAGAGAGGTGGTGGCTGAAAGTCTAAGTCGCTCTAAATCCTCATTGATAGAGCTATCTTTTTCGATAAACAAATCTCTTCTAGGGATATAAGCTTCAGGCTGATAGTAATCAAAGTGAGAGATGAAATACTCAACGCGATTGTTAGGGAAAAAGCCCTTAAATTCACTATAAAGCTGAGCAGCTAGGGTTTTGTTGTGAGTCATAATCAAAGTTGGCATATTGAGTTTGGCAATAATGTTTGCCATAGAAAAAGTCTTCCCACTTCCTGTAACGCCAATAAGAGTTTGATAGCGATTGCCTTGTAGGATTGAATCAGTGATTTTTTCTATGGCTTGGGGTTGATCTCCTGAGGGAGTGTAAGTAGAGTTGAGTTCAAATTTTTTCATTTTTAACTTTCATATTGGAATTTTGTTTTTGATATTCTACAAAATATTTTTGTATGGTAGAATCTAGGAAATAATCCCTACAAAACTATCAAGGAATTTTATGTCAGTCTTGGAAAAATTAATCAGCAAAATTGATGGGCTTTGCCAAAAGATACAAGAGCAAAAAGAAGAAATCGCCTCATTGCAAAGAGAGAATGAAGAGCTAAAAAATGCAATGGAGAAAAAAGAGGTTGAATACTCTCAAATGCTAGAAAATCAAACAAGTGAAAGCCGACAGCTTGAAGCACTCTTTGAGCGAATCGATGAAGTGATGGGCGATAAAAGATTATGAGTGAGACAATCAAAGCGACAATCAAAACCAAAGATGGGACAAGAAGTTTTGCACTCCCCCTCAAAGTGATGTCTGCAAAAACTCAAGAGGTTTTGAGGGGGTTTTTTGAGAAAAAAGAGCAGGTGAGTATTGAGGAGGTTTTGTCGTTTTTGATTTCTCAATCTGAGAGCAACACCAAAAATCTTGAAAAGTTTTTTAGACTTCAAGAGGAAAATAGCAAACTAAAAGACAATCTCAAAGAGCAAGAAAACAAGCTTGAACAACTCTACAAAAAGCTTGAAACCCTTTGAATTACTATACTCTAGCATTTTTTGATAATTCCCCTATCTTGACTTATTGCTCTAGGCAAAAACTAGAAGAAGGGGAGGTGGTGCTTTGTGATGTGAGGGGTAGGCAAAGAGAGGGGGTAATTTTGCAGAGTGTGCAAAAGCCAAGTTTTGAATGCAAAGAAGTGCAAAGAAGTGGCAAGGCTTTTCTTCCTCATCAAAATCATCTAGCCCGTTTTATCTCTGAGTATTATTGTGCTAGTATTGGGCAAAGCTATGGGATTTTTCATCCCTTTATAGAGGGGGAGATAGAAGAGGGGAGGAGGGGGTTTGTAGCCAAAAATGCCCTCAGTCCTATCCAAAAAGAAGCCTTTGATTCTCTTAAGCAACGCTCTTTTTCCCTGCTCTTTGGAGAGACAGGAAGCGGGAAGAGTGAAGTGTATATCCACTTGCTAATTGAAGTGCTAAAAGAAGGGAAACAAGCCCTTTTTTTGATGCCTGAGATTGCTCTCACTCCTCAAATGCAAAAGCGACTAGAAGTTGTCTTTGGCGAGGCGATGGGGGTGTGGCATTCTAAGATGAGTGCCAAGAAAAAAAGAGAAGTGCTAGAGGGATTGTGTCGTGGTAGGATTTCCCTCATCATTGGCACAAGAAGTGCATTGTTTTTGCCCTATAAGAATCTAGGAGTGATTGTTGTTGATGAAGAGCATGATGATTCTTACAAATCCCAAAGCAACCCCAAATATAACGCCAAAGATTTGACAATTTATCTAGGTAAAAAATTTGATTTGCAAGTGCTTCTAGGCTCTGCAACTCCTAGTGTCAATTCCTATTATCTTGCCAAGAGGGAAAAAGCTATTTTTTCCCTTCCCAAGCACTTTGATTCAAGCAATGAAGTGGTATTTTTGAAGCAAAAAACAGAGCTAAGCGAGAGTATTTTTGAGGCAATTGCAAAGAGCTTGGAGAATCAAAAGCAAGTGATGATTTTCCTACCTACAAGAGCAAATTTCAAAACCCTTTTGTGTGGGAGTTGTGGGGGGAGTGTGCAATGCCCTTATTGTAGTGTGGGAATGAGTTTGCACCTCAAAGAGAGCAAAATGAGTTGTCATTATTGTGGATATTCTCAAAGTATCCCTTTGGTGTGTCCAAGCTGTCAGAGTGAAGAGCTGATTTCTCAAAGGATTGGCACAGCTCAAGTCGCCCAAGAGCTGAGAGTGAGGTTTCCTCAAGCAAGAATAGAGCTATTTGATAGAGATCATATCACTACTCAAAAGAAGCTTGAAACCACGCTCAAAGAGTTTGCCAAAGGAGAGATTGATATTTTAGTAGGCACACAAATGCTAAGTAAGGGGCATGATTATCACAATGTCAATCTTGTAGTAATTTTGGGATTGGATTATGTGCTAAGTGGTGGGGATTATCGAGCTAGGGAGAGGGCTCAATCGCTATTTTTTCAAATCAAAGGCAGAGGAGGAAGAAGAGAGAGGGGAGTGGTGCTAATGCAGACGCTCAATCCTTGCTTTTTTTCTTATAAACATTATGAGGAGTTTTTGGAAGAGGAGCTAAAATATCGCAAAGATTTATATCCACCCTTTTTCAAACTTGCTCTTTTGATTTTCTCTCATTGCAATGAGAGTGAGGCAAAGAGAGCAATGAGTAGGGCGATGGTTGAGCTTAACTCTTTTGGATTGGAGCTAGAAGTGGTGGGAGGAGGAAGTGCATTGATAGCCAAAATCAAAACCCAATATCGCTATATGATTATGCTACGAGCCAAAAAAATTTCCCCCATTCTTAAGGCTTATCATCTTTTGAGGGCAAAAGAGGATTTTGAGATTGATATAGATCCTCTAAATATTGTGTAAAATTTCAAGAAAAATGGAGTTTGAGTTATGAAAATTGCTTTGGAGTGTCAATCTCTTTTGTTGCAAGATGCGTTGCGTTTTTATCTATCTGATTTTTTGTGTGATGTGGCAAATTGTGATTTTATCGTGAGTGATTATCTGCTAAAAAGCTCAAAGCCTGTCTATCTCCTCTCCTCTCAAGAAAAAACTTTGCCCTTTATCCCCAAAGATTTGCTAAGGGATTTAAAAATCTTTTATCAAAAAAATTGCAATCAAATCTATGAGCAAAACCCACGACTTTCTCAAGGCAATGATGAGCGATTGAGAAGTGAGATACAGGCTTTGCTTATGGAGTTTGCTGATAGATTCTTGCAAACGATTAAGAAGTATCGATGAGTTCTAGCATTAGAGTGATAGGGGGCAAGTATCGAGGATTAGGGCTAGAGATGAGAGATAGCCCCACTACACGCCCTACAAAATCTATCCTAAAAGAATCGCTTTTTAATGTTTTGCAAAGTGAGATAGGGGGAAGAGTGTTTGTCGAGGGATTTGGAGGAAGTGGATCTGTGGGGATAGAGGCTTTGAGTCGAGGGGCAAGGGAAGCGATTTTTGTAGAGTATGATTCTTTGAGTTTGGAAGTGTTGAGAAAAAACCTCTCCAAACTCAAAGATGAGAAGACCAAAAGTTTTTTGGGAGATAGTTTTGTCCTTTTGCCTCAGATTTTAGAGGGGATAGAAGAGGAGGGGATTTTGTATCTTGATCCACCATTTTGCATCAGAGAAAATATGCAAGATATTTATAAAAAATGTTTTGCAATGGTGGAAAAAATCAAGAATCCTCAAATTTTTCTTGTAATTTTTGAGCATTTAAGCACTTATGAAATGCCAAAAACTTTGGGGAATTTCTGTATAATTAAAGCTAAAAAATTTGGAAAAAGCACTTTGAGTTATTATGTAAAGGAAAGTAGAGATGTCTGAAGAAGAAGTCAAAGAAGAGAAAAAGAAAGGCAATAAAGGCTTGATTATTGCCGTTATTGGGATTTTGGTGCTACTCATTGTGGCTGTTGTGATTTTGGTATTTATCTTTTTAGGTGGCAAAGAGCAACCCCCTGCTGAGGGAGGAGAAAGCACACATCAAGCTCCAAAAGAAGCTCCAGCACACGCCAATGCAAGATCGGATTTTGCAAAAATGGGTCCTGTGTTTGTCATCCCTGAGCCCTTTGTAGTCAATCTAATGGGGCAGAGTGGAAGAAGATATTTGAAGGCTTCAGTTGCTTTGGAGTTGAGTGCTCCTGAATTTCAAAAGGAAGTTACAGCAAAATTGGTTCTAATCAAAGATAGAATCTCTCAAATCCTTGCTTCCAAGACTTTTGAGGAAATCTCAACACCAAAAGGAAGAGATAAGCTCAAAGAAGAGATTTTGCAAGAGCTAAATTCTTATATGGTTGATGGTTATTTCAAAAGTGTTTTATTCACAGAATTTGTAATCCAATGATAGGGATTGACTTAGTTTCTATCTCACGCATTCAATCTTCTTGTGAGCGATTTGGGGAGAGATTTCTCAATCGCTTTCTTTCTCCTCAAGAGCAAAAGCTGTGTTTCAAAGATGATAATATCTCTCTTAATTTCCAAAGAATAGCAGGGTTTTGGACAATCAAAGAAGCTGTATCTAAGGCTTTGGGTGTAGGGATAGGGGGAGAGCTAGGATTTTTGGATATTATCATCAGCAAAACTCCCAAAGGAGCTTCAAAAGTGGTATTGAGTGAGGAGAAAATGCAAATCTTTGGAGTGAAGCAGATTGCTGTGAGTGTGACTCACGATGAGGGATTGGCTATCGCTTCGGTATTGATAAGTAAACACTCATTTTGATTAAAACTAAAAACAATATCCAAAGCTTAATCCTCCAAAGTCATGCCCACTATTGGGATTTTCTAATGTTCCATTGGAATAATGCTTGTAATAAACCTCAATCTCAAAACCCTTAAAAACATATCCCAAAAAGAATCTTTCACCAAAGGTTACCTTTGAACCCACACGATCATCAATTTCTGATTTAATATAAAGTCCTATACCAATTCCAAAAAACAAATTTCCAAATCTTGAGGGATAAATAGGCAAGGTAAGATCTTGAGAGATACCCACAATTGCAAAATTATACTTAGGGGGGGGGGGGACTTAGTGAGAATACCCCTCCTATTTCAAAGTTGATTCGAGCGGGGAGTTTAAAAATCCGATTGGGTTGTGCATAGATAAGATTTGTATTGATATAGCGTCTTTTTGGGGAGAGGTTGCCTGCAAATTCTAGTCGGATAGAATTTTGTGTGGAGTGTTGAGTTTCATCAAAAATAGGGTGAGAGAGCAAATTGCTATCTTGAATAAAATAAGTCCAAAGATTGGAGCAAAAAAATATCAACAAAACATAGAATCTACAAAAAAGCCCCATAGGATTTCTCCATTCTTTAACCCTCTTTTTGAAATCCCTATGTGTTTTTGGAATATACACTATATGTCTTTACTCAAGATAAATAAGGGCTTTGAGTTATAATGATGTTTTTGAGAAAAAAAAAGGGGGGGGGGAGCTGGGGAGTCAGTAGCCAAAAAAGAGATTGAGCCAGAGTGAAAAGGTTTTAAGAAGTATCAGCAAATCTTTGCTAGAGTGAGCCAAGCCCACTCTAAATAATGAAAAAACTAACAAAGAAAAAACAAAGCCTTTTTAAGATAAAAATCTCAACAAAGCAGTAGGCTCTGTGATACCTCTACTTTGAGAACCCTCTTTAATCTCTCATAGAGATATCAGCAAGACTACTATCTATCTATGATAAGCCCTTTTGATAAGGGCTTGATTTCCACTCCCCTTTTTTCTTTTTTCTCACCCCTCTTTCCCTCATTTTATTTCCCACCCCTTTTTTTATCCCACCCTTTCTCTATCCTCATATCCTAGAAACTATATCTTGCTCCAAGATTGAACT
>NZ_NXLV01000020.1 GCF_003364205.1 Helicobacter brantae | reverse complement strand
ATCCACCCCAATCCTGCACCCCCTCCACCCCCACTTCTTCCACCATTATAGAGATTTCCTACTACATTGAAAGTCCCACCATTAACTTCTAGAAGTGCGTGTCTGTGTTTGAGTATAGTAGCTCCAAAAGATTCATAACCAGCATTATAGAGAAGACTTTCTTGATTGTCATCTATATGTTTGATAGTCGTTGTTCCTCCATTGTGGATAATCTCTCCAGAATCAAATGATGAACCCAGAGATCCATCAGTAGTGAAAGTTGAGTTAAATACTCCCACCTCTGTTTTGAGAGTAAGTGTCCCACCATTGTTGATAATCCCACTTTTTTGCCTACCTTTTGTAACAATTTTTATTTCTCTCACATTAGTGATTTCTGCATTTCCTCCCTGCTCAACTTGGAAGCTTCCACCATCAGAACCAATACTTAGTCTATAAACCCCAGATAGGCTAAAGCTCCCTCTATTTCCTATCTTGATAAGCCCACCATTAAGAAAAAAACGATTATCAACTGTGCGAAAACCACCCATTTGGATTTTGAGTTGAGCATCTTGCCCTACAAAGATTGTGTTATTGGGATTGTGATAGAATTGGAGATTGGCTAGAGTATCTTTCTGTTTGAGAGTTAGGGAAGAAGCTCCATTATTAGAAGTGAGATTGAGATTTGTTGAACCACCATTGCCGAAGTTGTTTCCCCTATTGACATTATCTTTTGGATCTCTATCAAGATAGATTGTGAAATTATCCCCTGAGTTGAGTGTGATTCTTGAATCGCTTGTGGGAATAAAACTTACCCAAGTATCACCATTATTCACCCCCCAAAGAGTGCAAGAGATAAAAAGGGGTAAGATGATTTTATTCACTTCAAAAACTCCAATACTTAAAAAAACATTATTCTATCAGAAATTAAAACTTTATTGAAGTGAAAGTAAGCAATAAAACTACTCCATTCTAAAGATTTGCTGAAATTTGAAATCTTCCAAATCCCTCTTAAGAGTGCGATTCTCTTCTTCAAGAAGCTCTAGGTGGTGTTGGGATTTGGAAATATCACGACTAAGGTAGTAGATTTTGCTTGATAGATAGATTTTGGGTGCAAAGATGATGATAAATCCCAAGAAAATGAAAGTCGCCCAGATTAAATCCCTGCCATTGAGGTTTGTGTTGTTGAGGTTGAGGGAGTTAAGTTCATCTCTTTCTTCTTGGCTTAGCATCATCTATCCTAAAAATTGAAATGCCCTAAGTTTGGCACTCCTAGAGCGTGGATTGGCTCTGAGTTCATCATCTTTTGCACTTAAGGGTTTTTTGGTGAGGATTTTACCACGACTATGATTATCTCCACACTCACATCTCATCACATTTGAGGGGCAAATGCAAGATTTTTCCCACTCTTTGAAAGTGGTTTTGATGATTCGATCTTCTAGGGAGTGGAAAGAGATGATAGCGATGATTGCTTGAGGAAGATTGCTCTCTTGCAGGGTTTGAAGTAGGCTTTGCAATACGCCTAGCTCATCATTGACTTCAATTCTTATAGCTTGGAAGGCTAGAGTGGCGGGGTGGATTTTGTGCTTTTTGAAGTGTTTTTCTAGCAGTGAGCTAAGCTCTAGGGCACTCTCAAAGGGTTTTTTGGCTCTCTCTTGAGTGATGAGGTCTGCCATTTTTTTATACTCTTTGATTTCCCCATATTCTCTAAAAATCCTCTCTAGCTCCATTTTGGGGTAGTGATTGATGACTTTGTAGGCATCAAGATTTTGGCTTTGATCCATTCTCATATCAAGCGAGGGGGAAGAGAAGGCAAACCCACGAGAGAGATCATCAAGTTGCAAAGAGCTAACTCCAATATCTGCCAAAACCCCCACGATTGGCAATGTGGAGAGTGAGAGGGCTTGATGAATGCAGGTAGAGAAATTGCCCTCTAGGATTTGCACTCTATCTTGAGGAAGCGTGGCTTTGCAAAACTCTCTAGCTTCTCTATCTTGATCAATGCCAATGATTTGAAGGTGGGGGTAGGCTTCAAGCAGGGCTTTGCTATGCCCTCCAAACCCCAAAGTGCAATCAATCAAAACCCCCTTATCTATGGAGGAAAACACCTCTAGGACTTCATTTTTTAGCACAGGGATATGAGGGGATTGCATTAGATTTGTGCTACTCCTTCCTCTTGGGCTGTTTTTGCCACAGCAGAGCTGAGTTCGTGGAGCAATCGCTTATCAAAAGGCATAGGGATGATGTAATCTCTCCCAAACTTTAGCTCTCTTCCATAGAGGGTGCAAAGCTCTTGAGGGACTTCTTTTTGAGCTAGGTTTGCTAGGGCTAGTACGGCTGATTTTTTCATTCCCTCTGTAATCTTTCTAGCTCTCACATCTAAAGCCCCACGGAAGATGAATGGGAAAGCTAAAACATTGTTGATTTGGTTGGGGTAATCGCTTCGCCCTGTGGCAATAATGGCATCATCTCTTACTTTCCTGATGAGTTCAGGAGCGATTTCAGGGTTGGGGTTGCTTAGAGTGAAGATAAGAGGATCTTTTGCCATTACTTTGATATCTTCTTGAGTGAGGATATTGCCCTTACTTAGTCCTAGCAACACATCTGCTCCTTTAAGTGCTTCTTGATAGCTTGAGTAGTCCTCATCGAGGATAAAGCCTTGTTTTTGTGGGCTTAAATCCTTTCGCTTAGTGTTGATAAGTCCCTTGCTATCAAACATCGCAATATGCTTCACTCCTAGATTTTGATACATTTTTCCACAAGAGATTGCACTTGCCCCTGCACCGATGATGACAACTCTAAGCTCTTCAATCTTTTTGCCTACGATTTTGCATGCATTGATAAGGGCTGCACTGCTGACAATGGCTGTGCCGTGCTGATCGTCGTGCATTATGGGGATATCTAGCTCATCAATCAAAGTTTGTTCTATCTCAAAGCACTCAGGGGCTTTGATGTCTTCAAGGTTGATTCCCCCAAATGTAGGGGCTAGAGCCTTGATGATAGAGATGAGTTTTTTGGGATCTTTCTCATCAATCTCTAAATCAAAAGAATCAATATTGGCAAATTTTTTGAATAGCACACTTTTGCCCTCCATTACAGGTTTGCTTGCCAATGCTCCGATATCTCCAAGCCCCAAAACTGCTGTCCCATTGCTGATGACTGCGACTAGATTGCCTTTGCTAGTGAGGTTGTATGCCTCTAGTGGATGAGCTTCAATCTCTTTGCAAGGATAAGCCACTCCAGGGGAGTATGCCAAAGAAAGGTCTGTAAAGCTCTCAAGAGAAGTTTTGGGAGCGATAGCGATTTTGCCTCCTTGATGATAGGCTAGTGCATCTTTTTGTAAATCTGCCATTTTGTCTCCTTCAAGTAAGATTGTGGGGAAATGATAGCAAAGTTTGATGGGGATATTAGAAGAAAGTGAGAGAGGGGAGGAGTGCATTTGAAGTTTGTTTCTCCTAGAGTTTTTAAGCAGGGTTTAATGATGAAAAGATTGCTCCAAGAAGGCTAATGTGCGTTTTTTGCATAGGGATGATAATTTGCTATACTTTGTCAAAATTCTCTGGAGACATCAATGAATAAACCAAACAAAGAAAATCTAGAGCTTTTCAATCAAGATATTACACTCATTCTCTCTAAAGAGCGATTGGGTGGATATGGCAACAATCTCCAAAAACACAATGAAAATCTAGCTTTGGCAATGGAGGTGGGGAAGAGGATTTCTATCCTTGAGATTTATCTAAGAAACAAGCTTGATTACTGCCTAAAGCAAATGATTGGAGAGGATTGGATAAAAAGTGAGAAGAGTTTATCTCTTATCACTCTTAAATCTCACAAAAGTATTGATGAGCTTACGCAAAATCAAATCCTCTCTACTCTAATGCTTGGAGAGGTTGTGGATCTCATCAGGGCTTATGAGATTGAGGCAATGATGTTTGACTTGAAGAAGATTAAGTTCAAAAAGTATCATTGGAGTAACTATGATTACTTTTTGAATGACAAAAGAAAAACACCATTTTCAAGTTTGGGTAAAAATACTATCGTTTTCAATCTGCTTCGCACGATTCGTAATCGTGCTTTTCATTGGGAAAATTTACTAAAAACAAGAGAGATAAAAGGAAAAATTTATCCACGCATTACACATAGGGAAAAGGGCATAATGATTGGTGTAATGCCTGAAATGATTTTGATATTTTTAGATGACTTAATTGATACGATTGACAATGAAGAAATCAATAAAAACACTAGAAAAACTTTGGGGATTTAAAAGGTGGGCGTCCGTTCGCCCTTCGAAAGTGATGGAATTGTACCTTATTCTTCATTTATTTTCTTTGCAAATTTAAGAAGTATTTTCTTGATAGGGATTGTTTGGTAGTTTTACGTATTTTTCTAGCTTCTGTGACAAAAGTTTTGAAGAATAAACAAAAAGATTTGAAAAAAAGTGGGTGTAGCTATAAGCCGAGTTCTGTATCAGGTGGGTATTTATCTAGGAGAACATTTCACAATGCCTCTCAAGCGAGAAGTTTAGAAACCAAAGACAAAAACCATACTTCTCTTGCTACGGATTGGGTTTGCATTGCATATTAAGTTGCCTTAATATCGGTA
The DNA here is from genome assembly GCF_003364205.1 of Helicobacter brantae. Lineage (GTDB taxonomy): Bacteria > Campylobacterota > Campylobacteria > Campylobacterales > Helicobacteraceae > Helicobacter_G > Helicobacter_G brantae. The sequence goes on along the minus strand of NZ_NXLV01000020.1, from coordinate 19,654 downwards.
GGCTCTTACCCCACCTTTTCACCCTTACCACTTGCGTGGCGGTTATTTTCTGTTGCACTTTCCCTTAGATTGCTCTAGCCATCTGTTAGATGGAATCCTGTCTTTGTGTAGCTCGGACTTTCCTCTTTTTGCAAAGCAACCACCTGCTACACCCACTTATGAGAATAATTTTAGCTAAAATACTCTTATTTTTGATTTTCATACATTTATTTTAGAGAGTTTTTCAAATGAGAATTTTAGTTTTTTTGTGCTGTGTGGGATTGTTGTTTGCAAAGCCTGTGATTGTGAGCTCTAAGAAAATCACAAAAGGGAGCCTTGATTCGCAAAACACTTTTTTGGGTGTGGTAAATTTCAAAGAGCGATCCAATATCGCCTCTCAAAGCAGTGGGGTGGTGGAGAAAGTGTTTTTCAATCTTGGAGAGAGGGTAAAGAGTGGAGATGAGTTAGTGGTGCTAAACTCTGATTTGCTCCAAAAAGAGATTCAATCCAAAAACGCTAAATTAGAACAAGCCAAACTCCTTAAAGAATTTCAAGAAAAAGAGCTTAAACGCTATAAAAATCTCTTAGAAACCGACTCAATTGCCTTGCAACAATTTGAAAAACTCAGCTATGAGCTAAAAGTGCAAGAGTTAGTCATCGCTTCACTTCTAGCAGAAGTCGATCAAGCCAAAGTGGAGATTTCCAAAAAAACCATAAAAGCCCCATTTGATGGCGTGATTGTAGGGAAGAATGTCAATATCGGAGAGTGGATAAAAGTGGGGGATAGCATTTGTGAGATTCTCAATCACTCACAACCTCAAGCCATCGTAGATGTGCCAAGCCCAATCCTAGCCTTCATCAAAGTAGGAGATGTGGCAAATGTAAGTATCAACTCAAAAAGTTATAGTGGAAAGATTACAGCCATTATCCCCAAAGCCGATAGCCGATCAAGGACTTTTCCTGTGATTATCTCTTTGCCAAGTGATGGGAATTTTGTGGAGGGAATGGCAGTGAATGCAATGCTTAAGAGTGGGGGGAAAAGTGAGGGGTTTTTAGTCCCTCGTGATAGTATCATTGATTATCGCAATCGCCCTTGCGTGTTTGTCATCAAAAATGGCAAAGCAGTGGCAATCAATGTCGATATTTTGGCGATTCAAGGCGATGTGGCAGTGGTGAGGGGAGGGCTTGATCTCAAGGATAGAGTGATTTATAGAGGACAATATCGTTTGCAAAATGGTGCAGAAGTAAAGGAATCTTGATTGAATATTTTAAAGAGTGCGATTAAAAACCCTGTTGTTGTGCTAGTGGGAGTGATTTTTGTCTTTCTCTTTGGATTTTTGGCACTCAAAAAACTTCCCTATCAACTCACGCCAAAAGTAAGCAAACCCATTGTCAGCATTTATACTTCTTGGAGCAATGCAAGTCCTTATGAAGTGGAGGCTGAAATCATCACCCCTCAAGAAAAGGCTCTAAAGAGTCTGAGTGGGCTAGAAGTGATGACTTCAATTTCAAGAGAGGGGAGAGGAAGCATTACGCTAGAGTTTGGGGAGGGGAGCAATCTTGATGCAACTCTGCTTTCTATCTCTCAAAAGCTTGGCGAGATTCGCTCCTATCCTGAAGGGGTTAGTCGCCCAATCATCAAAGCAAGTGGAGAGAGTATCCCTCCTAGTATTTATCTCTTTTTACACTCTACTAACCCTGCTCAATCTGTGGAAGATAAAAGGGTGTTTTTTGTCAATGATGTTGTGCCATTTTTGGAGAGAGTGAAGGGGGTGGGGGAAGTGAGCGTGTGGGGTGGAAGAGATGAGCAAATGCAGATTTTGCTTGATACCAAACTCCTAGCTTATAACAATATCACAATCAATGAGGTGATAGGGGCGATTGATAAAGCCAACAAAGACACTTCAGCAGGATTGCTAGATTATAGTGCTAGAAGCTATCGAGTGAGAGTGAATTCTAAATTTTCTTCCATTGAGGACATTTACAACACCGTGATTAAAACTCAAGGGGGAAGAAATATCTTGCTAAGGGATTTGGCAGAGGTGCAACAAGGCTTTGCCAAAACCCAAGTTTATAGCTTCCACAATAATGAAGATGCAATCTCTGTGCGAATCCACCCAAGCGAGAATGCAAGTGTGCTAGAGCTGACTGAAGCCATAAGGCAAGAAGTGGCAAGGCTGAATGAAACTCTTCTTTTGCCACAAGGATTAAGTCTAGAGTGGAGCAGGGATCAAGAGGGTTATATCTTAGAGGCGATTGCATTAGTCAAAGACAATATCCTCTATGGAATCCTCTTTTCTTGCCTTATTTTATTGCTTTTCTTAAGAGAGATTAGCTCTGTGCTGATTGTGGCATTTGTGATTCCTCTAAGCACTTTTGGGACTTTTGTGGTGCTTTATCTCTTTGATCGCACACTCAATGTCATCTCTCTAGCTGGGATTTCTTTTGCTGTGAGTATGCTAGTAGATAATGCTATTGTTGTGCTAGAGAATATCTATCAGCATAGAGCTAAGGGCAAGGGGCTATTTGAGTCTTGTGTGGAGGGGAGCAGGGAGGTAATGGGGGCGATTTTTGCCTCAGTTTTGACAACCATTGCGATTTTTATCCCTATTTTGGGGCTAAAGAGTGAGAGTGGGCAACTCTTTTTTGACATTGCTCTAGCCTCTACTTCAGCACTCCTTATCTCTCTTTTTGTCTCAATCTTTATCACCCCAATGCTTGTGTATGAATTTCAAAAAAGAAAAATGCTAAATTTGAATTTTAAGCGTTTTTGGAATCTGCTTTTTGCTCCACTAGATTATATAGGCAGGGGGTTTGCTTGGCTTATGGGTGGGGCATTGAGGATTTTTCTCAAAAATTGGCTTACTCGCCTTGTGTGTGTGGGGGGATTTATCACATTGAGTTTTTATCTCTACAATCTTTTTCTACCACGCCTCTCTTATCTCCCTCACGGCGATCAAAACTTTGCAATCGCTTATCTTAGTGTCCCCCCAGGGCTTTCTTATCAAGAAAGAAAAGAAATCGCTCAAGAGATTTATAACAAAAACAAAGACTATCTCTCAATCAATGGCTACAAAGGAGAAAAAGAGGGGATTCCAGCCATTAAAGATCTCTTTTTTATCGGAAATGATGCGTTTATGATGATTGGAGCGATAGCTGAAAATAAAAAAGAAATAGAGCCAATGATAAAAAAACTCCAAAAAGATATCTCTTCTATCCCTTCAGTGAGGGGGAGTGTGTTTCAGCAAGGAATCTTTGATGGAGGAAATGGGGGGTTGAGTATTGATATTTATCTCAATGGCTACAATCTTGAGCATTTGAGGTTTGAGGCTGAGGAGCTAATGGAGAAAATCAAAGAGAAAATCCCCAAAGCCAATGTCCGTGTCGTCCCTACACTTGAAGTCAATAACAAAGAAATCGCTTTCTACCCCGATCTTCAAGCCCTAGCACTCAATGGCTTAGATGCTAAGAGTTTTGGAGAGATTTTAAGCACGATTTTAAGTGGCAAAGTCATAGGGGAGTATCAAACCTCTAGTGGAAGAAATATTGATTTGGTTCTCAAATCCAATACTCACCAAGAAATCGCCCCTGAAGATTTGAATTATGCTCAAATCTACACCCCTCAAGGCAATATCGTATCTCTTTATTCTCTCTCGACAATCCAAGAGCGTTATGGAATGACACAAATTCGCCACTATGAGAGGGAGAGAAGCTATCTTTTGATTGTGATTCCTCCCAAAGATATGGATTTGGAGAGTGCAATCAAAATTATCAAAGATGAGGTGATTGCCAAGAGTGATTTAGGAGAGAATAAGGTTTTGCTCAAAGGGAGTGCCAATCACCTTGAGAAAACAAGTTCAGAGCTTTTGGGTGGGTTTGGCTTGGCCGTGGTGATTACTTATTTGCTTTTGTGTGCGTTGTATGGGAATTTTATCTATCCTTTTGTGATTATTTTTACTTTGCCTTTTGCTGTGGTGGGTGGGTTTATCGGACTAAAACTCACCAATCTCTATATCGCCCCTCAACCCCTAGATGTGCTAGGAATGTTAGGAATGATAATTTTGGTGGGAAGTGTAGTTAATAATGCGATTTTGATTGTGTATCAAAGTCTTATCAATATCAGAGAGTATGGAGAAAGCCCATATAATGCTGTTTATAATGCGACTTTGAGTAGAATGCGTCCGATTTATATGAGTATGCTTACAAGTGTGTGTGGGTTATTGCCTTTGGTGATTTTTAGTGGAAGTGGAAGTGAGATTTATCGAGGTTTGGGAGCTGTGATTGTGGGAGGATTGGTGTTTTCTACTTTTATTAGTTTGTTTGTGATTCCTTCTCTTTTGCTCTTTTTTATTGGGCGAGAGAAGAGGAGAGGAGAAGTAGTGTGAGGGCGTGGATAGGGATTGTGCTGTGTTTGTGCGGGGCGTGGGGGCTTGATATCAATGAGAGTGTGCAAAAAGTCTTGCAAAAAAGCCAAAAAATCAAAGAGCAAGAACATATCCTCTCAAGCCTCAAAGCCCAGCTTGGAATCTATGAGAGTGCGTATTATCCAAAGATTGATTTGAGCAATCAAAGCTCCTATCTCACAAGCGAGAGTTTTCTCAATAAAACCACTTTGGGAGTAAATACCAATCTTTTCAATGGTATGCAAGATTACAATACGATTCAAAAGCAAGAAAAAACCATTCAAGCTCAAAGCAATCAAATTGCCAAAATACAAGGAGAAGTCAAATACGCAGTCAAAAAGCTCTATACTCAAATCCTCCTTGCCAAAGGATTGCTTGAAACCTCAAAAGAATCAGCCAAACTCCTAGAGCTTCAGCTCTCTCAAGCCAACCAATTCTACAAGCAAGGAATCTCTGCCAAAAACAATGTCTTAAGCGTAGAGGTGAGCCTAGCAAGTGCCAATCTTGATATCAACTCCTATATGACAAAGTTACGCTATTTGCTCTCTTCTTTGGAGCTTTTAATGGAGGAGAAAATCACACTAGAGCAAATGCAGGATTTACCCTCATGTGAGGAAGAGCTAGATTATGATAAGTTGAGTTTGATTATTTTTGAACACCACCAAGAATATCGCTCAATGCAGAGACAAAAAGAGGCGTTGCTTTTTGATATAGAGAGTGCAAAGGGGGCGTATTATCCTAAGATTGATTTGAGCGTGGGGGGAGATGTGTTTGCAGGGTATCAAAACTACTCTCAAGCCTCAATTCAGCTAGGAGTGAGTATCAATCTCTTCAATGGTCTCAAAGATAGCTCCACAATAAAAGTCAAGCAATTTGAGCTTTTAAGTCTAAACTCCAAAATCCTAGCTTACAAAAAAGAAATCCTCTCAGAGCTAAAAAAAGCAGTAGGGGACTTCAACCTAGCCAAAGATCAATACTTGCTTTCCAAAAAAACAATCCAATCCGCTCAAGAAAACTATCGAATCGTTTCCAATCGCTACAAACAAAACTTAGAAAATGCTAGCACTCTGCTAGATGCAGAGCTAATGCTAAAGACTGCAAGAGCCAATCTTCTTCAAGCACAATATGGGATATGGGAAAATTTCTTTTATGTAGAGTATTTGGTGGGTGGAGAGATTGCAAACTTTGCGATGCAGTAATGCAAGAGATGAAAAAGCATTGGATTAAGTCTTGATAGTTTAAAAAAAGGGGGGAAGATATAATGGCAGACAGGAAGGGATTCGAACCCTCGAAGGCTTGCACCTTACACGCGTTCCAGGCGTGCTCCTTCAACCACTCGGACACCTGTCTATGTATAAAAGGCGTGATTTTATCATAGCTTCATTGCAAATCTCTCTAAAAACTTTTATAATTTTGTAAAAAATTAGCCAAAGGAACACAAAATGGATACATTACTCAAGCAACTCCCCAAAATCGAGCTTCATCTTCATATTGAAGGCACTCTAGAGCCTGAGATGATGTTTGCTCTCTCTCAAAAAAACAATATCCCTATTCCTTATAAGAGCGTAGAGGAAGTAAGGAAGGCTTATGATTTTCACAATCTCCAATCTTTCCTAGATCTCTACTATGCAGGAGCTTCAGTGCTAGTGGATAGAGAAGATTTTTTCTCTTTGACTTGGGCATATTTTCTTAAATGCAAAGAAGACAATGTTATTCATACTGAAATCTTTTTTGATCCTCAAACCCATAGCTCTAGGGGGATAGATGTGGGAGAGGTGATTGAGGGGATTACTTTGGCGATGAAGAAAGCCAAAGAAGAGCTAGGAATCTCAAGCTATCTAATAGCGTGTATTTTGAGACATTTGAGTGAGGAGGAGGGGATAGCCACGCTTCAATCACTCTTGCCCTTTAGGAATAAAATCATCGCCATAGGATTGGATAGCTCAGAGGTGGGGAATCCTCCTAGCAAGTTTAAAAGATTGTTTGAGTTAGCCAAAAAAGAGGGCTTTTATATCGTGGCTCACGCAGGAGAAGAGGGGGATAGTAGCTATATTTGGGAGGCTTTGGAGCTTGGAGTGAATAGGATTGATCATGGAGTGCACTGCAGTGAAGATAGCAAACTTGTGCAATACCTCAAAGATAAACAAATCCCCCTCACAGTCTGCCCTCTCTCCAATCTCAAGCTCAAAGTTTTCAAAACCCCAAAAGAGCATAATCTTGTTTGGCTTTTAAGAGAGGGGTTGTGTGTGGGGATCAACTCTGATGATCCCTCATACTTTGGGGGATATATGGGTGAAAACTTTGAGATGATTGCCAAAAACTTTGATTTGAGTATTGATGAAATAGTGAAATTGAGTATTAATGCACTCAATTCTTCTTTTTTACCCCAAAATGAGAAGAAAACTTTAATGTCAAAAATCGAAAATTTCAAAAATGTTACGAAAAGTTAAGATTTTGCCAAAAATTACACAAAAGTATGCTAAAAGGCTTCAAAATTTTAAAAACAAGGAGTGAAAATGTCACAAATTACACAAGAAAAAATACAAAAATTGATGGATATCTTCTATGCGAGAATCCGCGTCCATAAGGAGCTTGGAGAGATTTTCAATCGTGCGATTGGGACAAGCGATGAGCAATGGGAAGCCCATAAAAAAAAGATTGGAAATTTTTGGATGGGAATGTTACTGGGTGAGGGGGATTATCAAGGTAACCCTATGAGGGCTCATATTGAGTTGCCACCTTTTCCAAGAGAGCTTTTTGATGCGTGGTTAGGGCTATTTGAGGAGTGTTTGCATCAGATTTTTGACCAAAAAGATACAGAAACTATCTTGCAAAAAGCCCAAGTTATCGCTCAGCGATTCCAATATATGCTTTATGAGGTAAAGCACTAAAATTCACACTTTTTTGAAAATTTCCTGATAAGAGAATGATTTTATACTAGAATACCACCCAGTGTATTTCACACTTAAATCTTTCTCTTTAAGGAGTCATTATGCATACAAAGATGAGTTGGACAAGATTTGACACTCGTTGGATGTTGTCTTTGTTTGGAACAGCTGTTGGTGCTGGAATTTTGTTTTTGCCTATTCGTGCAGGGACTGGTGGGTTTTGGCCTGTTGTGATTATGGCATTACTTGTTTTCCCAATGACTTGGCTTAGCCATAGAGGGCTTAGTCGTTTTGTTTGTGCCTCAAGTGCAGCAGATAAAGATATTACTCACGCAGCAGAAGAGCATTTTGGACGAGGAGTAAGTTTGCTTATCACCGTGCTTTACTTCTTTGCAATCTATCCTATTTGTTTGGCTTATGGTGTGGGGATTACCAATACTTTTGGAAGCTTTTTTACACATCAGCTTGGATGGGCGACTGATTTTTCTGGAGGTTTTAGTCGCTTCTTGTTAGCAGGGATTTTGATTAGTGCAATGATGTTTGTTATGACATTGAGTGAAGAGTTTATTACAAAAGTATGTAATGCTCTTGTTTATCCACTTTGTGTTGTGCTATTTATCTTCTCTATTTACCTTATCCCTCATTGGAAATCAGAGATTTTAGGAAATGTTCCTAGTGTCAAAGAATTTATCGCTGTTGTTTGGTTTACTTTGCCTGTATTGGTCTTCTCTTTCAATCACTCTCCTGCGATTTCGACTTTCTCTGTTGCGATGAGAAAAGAGTATGGAGATCTAGCACCTTATAAAGCTTCTCAAGTGCTTTTTAGAACTTCAGGATTATTGCTATTTTTTGTAATGTTCTTTGTAGTGAGCTGTATTATGTGTCTTGATGCTAATGACTTCCAAGCTGCAAGAGATGCAAATATTCCTATCCTCTCTTACTTTGCAAATAAGCTTGAAAATCCTATCGTATCTTATGGTGCTCCACTTGTAGCATTCCTAGCGATTGTTAGTTCATTCTTTGGACACTATTTTGGTGCAAAAGAGGGATTGAATGGAATCATCAGAAAAGCTATCAAAATGGGTGGAAATGAAAATCCAAACCTCAAAGCAATCGGTATCTTTACAACAATCTTTATGTATGTAACAATGATTATTGTGGCTTATATCAATCCAAGTATTTTGGGATTCATTGAAGATTTGGGTGGTCCAATCATCGCTGTGATTTTGTTCTTGATGCCTGTATATGCTGTGTATCGAGTGAAAAATATGGAGAAATGGAAAAATCCTGCACTTGATGGCTTTGTAGTTATCACAGGATTGTTAGCAATCTCAAGTATTGTGGCTAAATTCTTCTTATAAGAAAGGGGTGGGGTTATGGCTGATACAAGTAATTTGAGCATTTTTAAAATCGGTGTAGGTCCTTCAAGTTCCCACACCGTGGGTCCAATGCTAGCTTGTAATCTATTTTGTAATGCTTTAGGAGATAAAATCTCTGAAGTTGAGAGAGTGGAGATTGAGCTTTTTGGCTCACTCTCCCTCACAGGCAAAGGACACCTTACAGATATGGCGTGTGTGATTGGGCTTAATGGGATTAGAGCAAGAGATCTTACTCCCACTCTCAAAGCCCAAACAATCGCCCTAGCAATGGAGCAAAACAAAATCAATCTTTCAGGAAAAAAACTCATTTCATTTGACTATGACAAAGATGTAATTTTCCATAAAGACTTTTTGCCATTGCACGAGAATGGAATGAAAGTGAGTGCATTTGATAGCAATAAAAATCTAGTTCTTTCTGAGGTGTATTATTCAGTAGGGGGTGGATTTGTCGCTACACAAGAAGCACTCAAAAATCCCCCCAAACAAGAGAGTGGAGAGAAGCTAGAGATAAGTTTTTCAAGTGCAAAAGAGCTTTTAGAGCTTTGTGAAAAACACCAAAAGAGTATCGCTCAAATCTCAATGGAGTATGAAAAACAATTCAATAGTCAAGAGTATATTCGCAATTATTGTTTGGAGATTTGGAGTGTGATGCAAGAGTCTTATCGCAATGGGATTGAGAGTGATGGGATTTTACCTGGCCCACTCAAACTCAAAAGAAGAGCTCCTGAGCTTTATAGACACCAAATCAATCCAAATGATCCACTAGCTTTTGTTGATGTGGTTTCTTTGTATGCTATTGCTGTGGCAGAAGAAAATGGTGCAGGAGGGAAAGTAGTAACTGCTCCTACAAATGGAGCTTGTGCTGTTGTCCCTGCTGTAATGCTTTACTTCCAAGAGCAACTCAAAGAGAAATTTGATGATAATCTAGTGGTGGATTTCTTGCTTGTAGCTATGGCGATTGGCTCACTTTATAAGAAAAATGCATCAATTAGTGGAGCAGAAGCAGGGTGTCAAGCAGAGATTGGATCAGCTAGTTCTATGGCTGCAGGATCTGCAGCATATGTTATGGGGGGCAGTAACGCTCAAATCTGTTCTGCTGCTGAGATTGCGATGGAACACCATTTGGGGCTTACTTGTGATCCTGTGGCAGGATTGGTGCAGATTCCTTGCATTGAGAGAAATGCCTTTGGAGCAATCAAGGCTATCAGTGCGGCTAGAATGGCTCTAAGTCGTGATAGTAAGCCCACAGTTGGACTTGATGAAGTGATTAAGACGATGTATCAGACAGGTAAAGATATGGATCATCGCTACAAAGAAACTTCTCTTGGAGGATTGGCTACTCATCTAGTATGGGAGGCTTAGTCCCCCACTTCCTTTTATATTTTCTTCCCCTCATTTTGTAATCAAAGATATATAATTATGCTTTTTGAGTAATTTTGGAGTGTAAAAAATGGTGAAGTTTTTGGATTTACAAGCCCAATATCAAAGCATAAAGACGGAGATTGATCGTGCAGTTTTGAGAGTGCTAGAGAGTGGGGCATTTGTAGGAGGAGAGTTTGTTGAGAGTTTTGAGGAAGAATTTGCCTCAAGACTTAGGGTCAAATATGCTCTAGGTGTAGCAAATGGGACTGAAGCGATTGAGATTGCTCTTAGAGGATTGCACTTGCCTAAAGAAAGTGAGGTGATTTTACCTGCAAATACTTTCTTTGGTTCATTAGAGGGTGTGATTAATGCAGGGCTTAAGCCTGTGATTGTGGATTGTGGAGAGGATTATTGTATCAATCCAAATGCCATAGAGGAAGCAATCACTCCCTATACTTCAGCGATTTTGGTTGTGCATTTATATGGAAGAATGTGTGATATGCCACGCATTTTAGAGATTGCAAAAAAACACAATCTCAAAATCATAGAGGATTGTGCTCAGAGTTTTGGAGCAAAGATGAAAATCAATGGGGTGGAAAAAATGGCAGGAAGTATCGGAGATGTGGGGTGTTTTAGCTTCTATCCAGGGAAGAATTTGGGGGCTTATGGCGATGGTGGAGCAATCAGCACAGACAATCAAGATTTATATGAAAAATGCCTTTCTTTAGCAAATCACGGAAGAGGGGAGCATAAATATGCTCATCGTTATTTTGGAAGAAACTCAAGACTTGATGGGCTTCAAAGTGCGATTTTGAGCGTAAAGCTTGGCTATATTGATCAATGGAATGAGATAAGAAAAGACAATGCAGAGTTTTATGCTTCATTTTTGGGAGAGATTCCTGAAGTGGTGTTGCCCAAAATGGGAGAGAGAGATGAGAATGTGTGGCATTTGTATGTGGTGAGGATAGAAAACAAGAGAGATGAGGCAATGAAGTTTTTGCAAACTCAGCAAATCCAAGTGGGGATTCACTATCCTTTTTCTCTTTTGGAGCTTGAAGCGTGTAGGGGATTGGAGGTAAGATTTCCTTGTTTGAATGCCCTTAAATGGAGCAAAGATATCTTCTCTCTTCCTATGGGAGAACACCTACAAAAAGAAGATATACAAAAAGTCGCGAAAAATATAAGCGATTTTGTGCGTTGTTTTTGTTAATATTACAGCTTGAAAATTTTAGAACTCAAAAGGAAAGACAATGTTTAAGAGTGTCGTGTCAAAAACCACATTTTATGTGGGACTTTTAACTTGTTTGGGATTTGCAATCTTGGCAGGTATCTCATACTTTGAAGCAAAGGAAAGCATTTCAGAGATTGTGCAAGATACACAAAGACAACAAATTCGCAACAACAAAGCGTATATCACAGATCAAGTCAAAGAAGTTGTGAGAAGTTTGAAAGTATTTTCTCAATCTCTCAAACCTGAAGATTTGCAAAATCCTCAATTGCTTGAGGCTATGCTTTATGGATATTTTGAAGCTTCAAGACTAAGTGCAGTGTTTATTGGTTTTGCAGATGATGGAAGACTCTTGGTTGCAGATTCATCAAAGAAGCAACCCTATTATATGAATATCCAAAATGATGGATATGATGCAAGAAGCAGAGATTGGTTCAAAGATGCATTGAAGAAAAAAGAAGTTGTAATGGGATCAGCTTATTATGAAGAGCATCTCAAAGAAATTGTCATCACTTTCTCGGTGCCACTTTATATCGGAAATCGCCTTGTAGGTGTGGTAGGTGCAGATTTACCTCTTCAGTTTATTCGCAATGAATTAGAGAAGAGCAAAATGTCTCCAAACTCTTATGCATTCTTGGTTGATGAAAAAAATCGTCTTATTGTTCATCCTAGCACTTCTTTGCTTTTGAAAAAAAGTTCTTCAGTTGATGAGATGATGCAAATTTATAAAAAAGTAGGCGAGAATAATCCTTTCCCTTATAGTATTGCAGGAGGGCAATCTCTTAGCAAAATGTGTTCAACTGTGGAAGGCTTGAATTGGACGCTTTGTTCATCTTTGGCACAGACAGATTTCTTCTCAAGACTTGATTCGCTATTGATTAAAGAAAGCATTACAACATTGATTTTGGTTGTTTTGTGTTCTGTATTCCTTTTCTTCTTGGTCAGAAGTCTATTAAGACCGATTACAACTATTCAAGATGGACTTGCAACTTTCTTTGCATTCTTGAGTGGAAAGAGCAAGCAAGCTGTAACCATTCCTATCAATACTCAAGATGAGTTTGGAATGATGGCAAAGGCAATCAATCAAGGGATTCAAAGTGCTGAGAAGCAAATCACAGCAGATAATCAACTTATCGCTGAAGCAAAGGGTGTGGCAAATGAAGTTCAAATGGGTAATTACAGCGTTTCTATCCAACACTCCACTCCAAATGTGGCACTTGAAGAGTTTAAAGATAGCGTAAATACAATGATTGCTTCAACTAGAGAACATTTCACTCAGACAAACAAAGCTTTGGCTGCTTATAGTGCATATGATTATTCAAATAAACTCTTCTTGGAGAATTTGAAGTCAAATGGTGCATTTGATTCTTTGGTGCAAAATATCAATACACTTAGAGATTCTCTAGCTCTAATGCTAGGCAATTCATTGCAACAAGGAAAAGATTTGCAAGGTAAGTCTTTGGCTCTTAAAGAATCAGTTCAAATCCTTTTTGATGGAAGCTCTAAGCAATCAAGCTCACTCCAAGAGAGTGCAAATACTGTGAGAAAAATCAATGAGGCTATGGGTATGGTTAATACCAAAACTCAAGAGGTTACAAAATACTCTGCAGATATTAAGGATGTTATTACTATCATTAGCGATATTGCAGAGCAAACCAACCTCCTAGCACTCAACGCCGCAATTGAGGCTGCAAGGGCAGGAGAGCACGGAAGAGGATTTGCCGTCGTTGCTGATGAAGTAAGAAAACTTGCTGAGAGAACTCAAAAATCTTTGAGCGAGATTGAAGCAAATACTAATACTCTTGTTCAATCTGTTGATGAGATGGGTGAGAGCATTAGAGAGCAGTCTGCAGGAATCTCAAGAATCAACGATGCAATTTCTCAACTTGAAAACGTAACTAAGCAAACCGTTGAGATTGCAGATGAGACAGAGAAAATCGCTAAAGAAGTTGCAGATATGGCTGATAAAATTGTGGGTGAGGCACAATCTAAGAAGTGGTAATCCCACTTCCCTCCCCATTCCCCCAAAATGAAAGACACTAATCGAAACTCCCAAAAAGGCAAATCAGGATTTAAGCGAATTAAGAATGCATTTTTTTATTCTCTTAGTGGCATTATGAGTGCTTGGAGAGATGAAGAAGCATTTAGACAGATTGCAATCTGTGCGACTTTGGGAATCGTTGCAAGTTTTTTCTTGGCAAGAGATTGGGTTGAGCTTGTTTTGCTCTTGCTTCCCTGCTTCCTTGCTTTATGCTCTGAGCTAATCAACTCTGCGATTGAAAATGCTGTGGATTTTACAAGCCTTGAGATTCATCCACTAGCCAAAAAGGCCAAAGATATGGGAAGTGCTATTCAGCTTCTAGCGTGTATTTTTTGGGTGATTGTGTGGGGAAGCTATCTTATCAATCGCTTTTTACATCCAATCTATTAGTTTTGTTACTTCTTGCACCTCATAGCATTTCAAAGGGGTTTTGTTGCTAGGGTTTTTGGGAACTATGGCTTTGCTAAACCCATAGTGAGCAAGCTCTTTTAATCTACTATCCAGATTTCCCACCTCTCTTACATCTCCAATCAAACTCACTTCCCCAATAAATGCAGTGGTAGGATTGAGGGGACGATTTCTAAAGCTTGAGATAATACTTGCAATCACAGCCAAATCCGCTCCTGTTTCACTGATTTTTATCCCACCTGAAACATTGATAAAGACATCATAGCGATTGAGTGGGATTTCTAACTTTCTCTCTAAAAGTGCTAGTATCATATTGAGCCGATTGAGATCAAACCCTGTGGCAAGGCGTTTGGGCATTCCAAAAGTGCTTTCACTCACTAAGGCTTGAATCTCAAGCACCAAGGCTCTTGAACCCTCTAGTATCACAGTGATTGCACTTCCTGACATTTGCTTTTTTTGCTCAAAAAATAATCTTGAAGCCTCTTTGGTGCTGACAAGCCCATTTTCTTTCATCTCAAAGATTCCCACTTCACTTGTATTTCCAAAACGATTTTTAAATCCTCGCAAGATTCTCAGCTCTCTGCTTGGATCTCCCTCAAAATAAAGCACACTATCCACCATATGCTCTAGCACTCTTGGCCCTGCGATTGAGCCTTCTTTGGTGATATGTCCGATGATGAAGATTGAGATATTGTTTTCTTTGGCAACTCGCATCAAAGCAAATGTGCTTTCTCTCACTTGAGAGACTGAAGCAGGGGCTGAGCTGATAGAGGGAGAGTAGAGGGTTTGGATAGAATCAATGATGCAAATCTCAAAAGAGGGGATAGAAGAGAGAATGTGATCAAGATTGATTTCACTAAGCAAAAAGAGATTGTCATCAAGACAGCCCAAACGCTCTGCACGCATTTTGATTTGCCCCATACTCTCTTCCCCACTGACATATAATACTTTTTTTCCATGAGTGGCAAGATTGTAAGCGATTTTGAGCAAAAGTGTGGATTTCCCCACCCCTGGGCTTCCTCCGATGAGATACAACCCTCCTGCGACAATCCCTCCACCTAGCACGATATCAAACTCACTCTCATAAGAGCTAAATTTGAGAAATTCTTCATTTTTGACTTGTGTGATTGGGAGGGCATTTGAGGGGGTAGAGGAGGTAGAGGAGGTTTTTAAAAATTCAATTTGCTCACTTCTTAGCTCTACCATACTCTCCCACGAGCCACAATTTCCGCATTTTCCTAGCCATTTTGGGCTTTGAAATCCACAATGCTGACATTCAAAAAGTGTGGGCTTTTTTTTAGCCATTATAGATTCCATCAAGGAGAGTTTGGATATATTCATCTTGATTGAAAGCAATTAAATCCCCCTCTTTTTCTCCTACGCCAATGTAGGCAATGGGAAGTTTAAGTTCATAAATCATAGAGAGGATTGCTCCTCCCTTGCTTGTGCTGTCAAGTTTAGTGATAATAATGGCATCAATATCAAGCATTTGGCTAAAAATCTTAGCTTGGGTGATTGCTGAGCTTCCTTGGGTGCCATCAAGGACAAGAAATTTCTCAAAAGGCTTATCATCTAGGGCTTTTTGACATACTTTTGCAATTTTGACAAGCTCATTTTTGAGATTGGTTTGATTGTGTAATCTTCCTGCTGTATCAATGATGATTTCTTCAGCCCCTCTAGCAAGTCCTGCTTTGATACTATCAAATGCAATCGCACTTGGATCGTGTCCCATTTGTGAGCTTATGACTTCTATCCCTAGTTTTTCTCCCCAAAGTTTGACTTGCTCAATAGCAGCAGCCCTGAATGTATCCCCAGCTCCTAAAAGCACTTTTTTCCCCTCGCTCTTGGCTTTATAAGCAAGTTTGGCAATCGTTGTAGTTTTCCCTGCACCATTTACCCCAATAATCAATCGCACCAAAGGAGAGGTTTGAGGTGGAGTGTAAGTGATTTTCTCATAATAACTCTCTGCTCTAAAAAAGCGATAAAGTGCGACTTCTAAACTTTCACGATCGACTTCATTGGGCAAGGATTGCAAAATCTCCTCTACCAAATCATAATCAATATCGCTTTGGATTAGAATCTCTTCAAGTGTATCTTTGGGGATTAGAGTTTGTTTGATTCCCAAAGTTTGGCTGATAGCGTCTGTGGTTTTTTTGAGTGTATCTCTAAGGGTTTTAAAAATCATTTTTCCTCCATTTGTTTTAGAATTTGGTTGAGATTAAGCTCGATCATTTCTTCAGGCACTAGCCCTTCATATTCTGCGACAAGATGAAGGCTTTTGTCATAGAGGGCGATAAAATTTGTGCTAGTTTGTCGCTCAAAGGTTTGAAGAAAATCCTCACCCTTACAATAATAAAACTCAAAGCCCAAAGCATAGTTTTGCCTTAGAGTTTCTGCTTCACTTTTAAAATTTTCTTCCTTAGAATCTGAGAGGATTGCAAGGAAAGTGATTTTGTCCTTGTAGTCTTCATAGAGGCGATTGAGATGTTCTATCCCTCTAAAACATTGTGTGCAAGAGGGTTGGATAAAAAGAAATAAAATAGGCTTGTGTTGATTGGCAATTTGTAGGCGATTTTTTACTTTTGTGATTAGTATTTCTTTGCCATCAAGGGAGCTGAGGGTGAATTGAGGGTAGAGGGCTTTGCTTGGGGTGTGATTTTGTTTGCAACCTATCAGAAAAAAACATAAGAGAAAATATAGTAAGATTTTTGCATTCATAAAAGGCATTATACCCAAAGGAGGATTCATCAAAGCACAAATCCGAAAAATTGCTAAAGCTAGGCTTCTTGGAAGTAGGCATTCCAAAAATTATGCACAAAGAGAAGTGTTAGATGAGATAGAGAGAATAATCTTGCAAAGAAAGGCTAAGAGGGTATTGCTTTATTGTCCTTTAAGCTTTGAGCTAGATATCTCTCCTTTGCTTTGGCGATTGAAAAAGGTGAGGGGGATTGAGGTTTTTGTGCCTTATATTCAAGGTGAGGAGTTTAGAGCTGTTTTGTTTCGTTTGCCTCTAATCCGTGCAGATTTTGGAGTATTGCAACCCAAAGTGGCATACTCTCACACCCAAAAGATTGATGTGATTGTGGCTCCAAGTATTGCTTGGGATAAGGAGTTGGGAAGAATTGGATTTGGCAAGGGGTATTATGATCGTTTTTGTGCAAAATTAACTTCCAAACCCTATATAATTTTTGTGAGTTATTTGAGTTTTTTTGTGAAAAAGAAAATTACACAAGACTTTGATATTCGTGGAGATATAGCATTATCTCCAAAGTGTAGATTAAGGAGAAAGAAAAGTGGTATTGTTATGGACAGGCCTTATAATAGTTATAGTTTTAATCTTAGAGATTTTGAGAAGGAAGTTTTGGTATCCCAAGAGGGCGACTGAAAAATTACTTCACTCTCAACAGCTCAAGCTCAAAGAAATGGAGTTAGAGCAAAAGTTTCAAGTCAGAGTGCAAGAGTATGAGCTAAAAAACAAAGAGTTTGCACACAAAGAAGCCCAACAGCTTCAAGAGATACAAAGACGCTTTGCAGAGATAGAGCAAAAAGAACTTGCTTTGAGTGAAAAAGAAAAAAAACTAGCCAGAAAAGAAGAATCTCAAAACAAATTGCATATGCAATATATCCAAGAGAGGGAAAATCTCAAAAACACCCTTTCTCAACATTTGGGAATGTCAGTTGAGGAGATTACCAAAAAGCTTTATAAACTCATAGAAGAGGATATGGTGGATTACAAAGGCAAACTAATCCGTCGCTATGAGAGTGAGGCAAAAGATGAGGCTAGAAAGAGGGCAAACTATATTATCGCCCAAGCCACCACTCGCTATGCAGGGGAGTTTGCCACAGAGAGGCTTATCAATGTAATTACTTTGCCAAATGATGAGCTAAAGGGAAGAATCATCGGAAAAGAGGGGAGAAATATCAAGACTTTGGAGATGATAACAGGAGTTGATGTCATTATTGATGATACCCCCTCAAGTATCGTGCTAAGCTCTTTTAATCTCTATCGCCGAGCTATTGCTACAAAGCTGATAGAAGCTTTGGTAGAAGATGGGAGGATTCAGCCTTCAAGGATTGAGGAGGTTTATGAGAGAATCTCTCAAGAGATGGAAGAGCAAATCGCTCAAGATGGCGAAGATGTCGTGCTTGATTTGGGGCTAGGATATATGCACCCAGAGCTTAAAAAACTTGTTGGTAAAATGAAATATCGTGCAAGTTATGGGCAAAACTCACTAGGGCATTCTATCGAGGTGGCAAAACTAGCAGGGATTATTGCAGGAGAGCTTGGAGGAGATGCAAGAATGGCACGAAGAGCAGGGCTATTGCACGATATTGGCAAAAGTCTCACTCAAGAGCTTGGAGGTAATCACGTGGATTTGGGCTATGAGCTTTGTCTCAAATACCAAGAACACCCCATAGTTCTCAATGCCATTAAATCTCATCACGGACACGAAGAGGCTCAAAGCATAGAGGCTGCAGCAGTTTGCACAGCCGATACACTCTCAGCAGCAAGACCGGGGGCTAGAAGAGAGGCATTGGAGAATTTCTTGCAAAGAGCCATAGAGCTTGAAGAGCTTATCAATCGCAAAATGGGAGTAAGGCAATCTTATGTCATCAATTCAGGGCGAGAGGTGAGAGTGATTGTCGATGCAGATATTTTGAGTGATGAAGAAAGTGCAGTGTTGGCTAGAGAGATTGCCAAAGAGATTGAAGAGGGATTCCAATATCCTGGTGAAATCAAAATCAATGTTATACGAGAAAGCCGAGCGATTGAGTTTGCTAGATAAAATAGGGGAAATTGCCTAGAAGTAATGGTGTCAAGAGGGGGACTTGAACCCCCGACCTCCGGCTTATGAGACCAGCGCTCTAAACCAGCTGAGCTACCTTGACATAACAAAAGCTAGGATTTTACAAGAAAAATTATAAAAAGTCAATAAGATTATTAGACATTTTGCTTTTGAGCCAAAATTTCAGAGTAAGCATTTTGAAAAATCTGTGGAAAGTTTTGAAGAGTTTTGGATTGAGAGTAGGGGTTTTTGTTGGAAGATAGTAGCCCATCTCTTTGCAATTCATTGAGGCGATAGAGAGATTGTGCTGCCATAATCTTCTCACTCTCACTCATCTCTGCTGTGGCTCTCAAAAATGCGTGATACTCATCATCTGTCATTTTTTCAAGCACAACAAGTCCATAAGTTTGGCGTGGAAGTGCATAAGATTCTTTTTCATATGGAGGAGTGCTTTCCTCAACTTTTGTTTTATCACTCAAATCCGCAGTTTTGAGATATTGAGATTGAATATCTTGCTCTTTAGCATAATAAGATGGCATTGAAAATGATGAATTGATTTGCATAACTTCCTCCTTGATCTATTCAAGGAGGATTAGCAAAAAGCAGTCCTATTTTGGTTTGTGTGATGAGATGAAGAAAAGGTGAGCCAAAGCCCACCCAAAAAAGGAAGAGTGAGTTACTGAGCCTTGCCCTCTTGAGCTTCTTTTGCAGTCTTTTCTACTTCTTTGCTCTCTTTTGATTGAGTATCCTCTTTACTCTCTCCACCCTCTATCTTCTCTCCATTCTCTTTATCTTCCTTGCTCTCTTCCCCCTCTTTCTCTTCCCCTTCAATCTTGAGTGGTGCTTTATAATCTGCTTTTTCAAGGATTGGGCTATATCCATCACTCTCTCCAAAGCTATATCTCACTCCCACATTGACTTGATAATCAGTATTGATTTTCCCTGCAAAGCTTTTCTCAAAGTCAAAGTAGATTCTAGTATTATCTTTGATAGTCATATTAGTCCCTACATTGACTACTACTCTTCCATCAGAGCTAATATCACTTAAGATATTCTCCACCCCACTCATTTGATCTGTGCTCATTGTGATACTTCCCCCACTCACATAATCATACTCATAGAATGCTCCTACATAAAGTGAGGCATTGAAAGTATCTTTTTGAGTAAATTTCTTAAAGT